>JAUNGD010000001.1 GCA_030524705.1 Lachnospiraceae bacterium
ACGTATATTTCCTGCCGTATCTGATGGGAGAGCGTTCTCCGCACAACAATCCGAACGCCCGGGCAACCTTTATCGGCATGACGATGGATACGACGAGAGCAGATATGACGCAGGCGGTTCTGGAGGGAGTTGCATTTGCGCTCAGGGATTCCCTGGAGGTAGCGAAGGCCCTCGGCATTAAGATCGAGCGCACGAAGATCTGCGGCGGCGGCGCAAAGAGTCCGCTGTGGAAAAAGATCATCGCAAATGTGATGAACCTCAAGGTAGACGTGATCGAGAGCGAGGAGGGCCCGGCACTGGGCGGCGCGATCCTGGCGGCAGTTGCCTGCGGCGAGTACGCTTCCGTTGAGGACGCGGCGGCCAAGCTGGTGAAGATCGTTGATACAGTGGAGCCGGATCCGGAGCTGGTGGAGAAATACGAGGCAAGATACGCACAGTTTAAGCAGATCTATCCGACCTGCAAGCCACTCTTTGACGTCATCGTTTAGCCATGCAAAAAGCAGAAAAACAGACCTTGCAGATTTATCTGCAAAGGGCTGGATTGAAAATATAGTCAGGAGGTATACCGATGGAAATTAAGAAGGTAACAGATGCGGCCTTCAAAAAATACGGCCGCGTAGTTGATAACATTGATTTTTCAGAGCTGGTTAAGAAGCTGGAGGAGACTCCGTGTACGGAGGAGGTAGTATATGAGCCGTCCGTAAAGATTCTGGAGGAGCTGCCGGTATTCGCGGAGATCCAGACCAAGGCATACGGCGAGCTGCCGATCCAGATCGGTTTCTGCAACGGCAGCAATTACAAGCTCAATGCGCTGGAATATCATCGTTCCTCAGAGCTGAATGTGGCCGCTACAGACGCCATTCTTCTGGTGGGCTGGCAGCCGGACATCGCAGAGGACGGAACGTATGATACTTCTCTGGTAGAGGCATTCCTGCTTCCGAAGGGAACCACCGTGGAGGTTTACGCGACGACGCTGCACTATGCTCCCTGCAGCGCTTCGGAAGAGGGCTTCCGCGTAGGTATTGTACTGCCGAAGGATACGAACCTTCCGCTGGATAAGGAGCATGAAGGCGGTGAGGATTCCCGTATCACAGCAAAGAACAAATGGCTTCTGGGACATCCCGAGGGAGGATTGCCGGAGAACTCTCCCATGGGACTTGTCGGAGAAAACATCTGCATCAAATAAGCAAAGTGCAGGCAGGCCGTACAGCGCAGGTACAATAAACAGAAAGAAAAATAAAATTTAGGAGGATATAAAAATGAACAACATTCCCAAAGTAAAAATTGGTATTGTGGCAGTAAGCCGTGACTGTTTCCCGGAATCACTGTCGGTAAACAGAAGAAAAGCTCTGGTGGACGCTTACAAGGCAAAATACGATGAGGCAGACATTTACGAATGTCCGATCTGTATTGTTGAGAGCGAGATCCACATGGTACAGGCTCTGGAGGATGTAAAGGCAGCAGGCTGCGAGGCTATCGTTGTTTATCTTGGCAACTTCGGACCGGAAATTTCTGAGACGCTTCTGGCGAAGCATTTTGACGGCCCGGCAATGTTCGTGGCAGCAGCAGAGGAGTCCGGCAATAACCTGATTCAGGGCCGCGGCGACGCTTACTGCGGTATGCTGAACGCAAGCTACAATCTGAAGCTGAGAAACATCAAGGCATACATTCCAGAGTATCCGGTGGGTACTGCAGAGGAATGTGCGGACATGATTCATGAGTTCGTTCCGATTGCACGGGCTATCGTTGGTCTGAAGAACCTGAAGATCATCAGCTTCGGTCCGCGTCCGCTGAACTTCCTGGCATGTAATGCGCCGATCAAGCAGCTCTACAACCTTGGCGTTGAGATCGAGGAGAACTCCGAGCTTGATCTGTTTGAAGCATTCAACAACCATGCAGGCGATCCGCGTATCCCGGATGTCGTAAAGGATATGGAGGAAGAGCTGGGAGCAGGCAACAAAAAGCCGGAAATCCTTACAAAGCTTGCACAGTATGAGCTGACACTGCTCGACTGGATTGAGGCACACAAGGGCTACAGAAAATACGTTGCCATCGCAGGAAAATGCTGGCCGGCATTCCAGACACAGTTCGGTTTTGTACCGTGCTACGTAAACAGCCGTCTGACAGGCCGCGGTATTCCGGTATCCTGCGAGGTAGATATCTACGGAGCACTTTCCGAGTTCATCGGTACCTGCGTAAGTGATGACATCGTTACTCTCCTTGACATCAACAACTCCGTACCGGCAGATATGTATGAGGAGGAGATCAAGGGCAAATTCAATTATACACATAAGGATACCTTCATGGGCTTCCATTGCGGAAATACCAACTCCAAGAAGCTGTCATTCTGTGACATGAAGTATCAGCTCATCATGGCAAGAAGTCTTCCTGAAGAGGTTACACAGGGTACTCTTGAGGGCGACATCGTTCCGGGCGAGATCACATTCTTCCGTCTGCAGAGCACGTCCGACAATATCCTTCGCGCTTATGTGGCACAGGGTGAGGTTCTGCCGGTGGCAACACGTTCCTTCGGAGGCATCGGTATCTTCGCAATCCCGGAGATGGGCCGTTTCTACCGTCACGTGCTGATCGAGGGCAATTATCCGCATCACGGTGCAGTTGCATTCGGACATCACGGAAAGGCTCTGTATGAAGTATTTAAGTACATCGGCGTATGCCCGGACGAGATCGGCTACAACCATCCGGCAAGTGTACCGTACAGAACCGAGAATCCGTTCGCGTAAGGATACGATTTTGAACCAGAATAAAACAGAACAAGAAAAGCCGGGATGCCTGCGCACCCCGGTTTATCTTGTATCAGGAGAAAGGAGCCGTTTATGGAAAAAAAATCTTTTGGAATGCTTCAGGAAGGCACAGAGCTGTCTCTGTATTCCTTCACAAACAAAAACAATATGACAATGGTGCTGACGGATCTGGGAGCGACCCTTGTAAAGCTTCTGGTGCCGGCAAAAAATGGTGAGTTAAAGGACGTCGTTCTGGGCTATGATACGCCCCAGGGATATATCGACAATACATGCTTTTTCGGCGCAGTGATCGGCAGGAGCGGCAATCGTATCGATAAGGGTCGATTTGTAATCGACGGCAAAACGTATCAGATGGATATTAATGACAATGAGAACAACCTGCACAGCGGAAATGACGGCTTTGACAAGCGTAAATGGAATGTGGGCGGTGTTGATGAGGAAAAGAACAGCATTACCTTCACGCTTTCCAGCCCGGACGGAGACCAGGGCTTTCCGGGAAATTTCCGGACATCCGTGACATATACTCTGACGGATGACAATGAGATCATTCTTCACTATGAAGCATCCTCTGATGCGGATACCGTGGCAAATATGACAAACCATACCTATTTCAATCTGGCAGGCCATGACAGCGGATCCATCGAAGGACAGGAGCTGCAGCTTTTTGCAGAGGCTTTTACGCCGGTAAGGGACAGTCAGGCAATCCCGACAGGGGAGATCGTGCCGGTGGCAGGCACTCCGATGGATTTTACCGCGGCAAAGGAGATTGGCCGGGATATCGCGGCAGACTTCGAGCAGATGAAATTTGTAGGAGGATACGATCATAACTATGTTTTGTCAAATAAGACCGGTGTAAAGAAAAAAATGGCAGAAGCATACTGCAAAGAAACCGGAATCGTGATGGAAGCATTTACCGATTGCTGTGGCGTACAGTTTTATGCCGGTAATTTTATCACGGACCAGACCGGTAAGGACGGCGCGGCCTACGGAAAGCGCCATGGCTTCTGTTTGGAGTCCCAGTATTATCCGAACTCCATCAATCAGGAGGGCTTCCCGTCTCCGCTTTTGAAGGCCGGGGAGAAGTATGATACGGTAACCTCCTATAGATTTTCTGTAAAATAATATGAATAAAAAGAAGTGGAATAAGCTTGCGGTGTCCTGCATGCTGGCGGGTCTGGCGGCGACAATCCTGCTGACCCTTCTGGGCTGGAGGTATTATATCCGGACAGTGGAAAAAAATGAGTGGGGCGAGCTTTTGAACGCCAGGGAATACAGCCGCCATTACGTGATGATTCCGGATGAATCCTCCTCAAATCTGTGGCAGGATATTTATGAAAGCGCAAAGGCGGCTGCGGCAGAGCAAGATGCGTATGTTGAATTTCTCTGTGACTGGTCGGCGGGGGAGTACACGCCGGTCTCTTACGTTGATATTGCGATTGCAGCAAAGGTAGACGGTATTATCGTGAAGCCGGATGGTACGGCAAAGATGCGGGAAGCGATAAATGCGGCAGAGGATGCGGGAATCCCGGTGGTAACAGTATTAGATGACGACACGGACAGTAGCCGTAAAAGCTTTGTCGGTATCAACAGCTATCAGATGGGGACAACATATGGCCATCAGGTACTGAATTGTATTGATGAATCTACGCGGAGGATCACAGTCCTGCTGGATTCCAGAGACAGCGGCAAGGACTTGATTTTTAAGGAAATGAAAGCTACCATACAGGAAGAATTGCCGGCGGAAATGAAGGAAAGGGTGGATATTCAGTCTTTAAGGATTGCGGAGAGCAGTATGTTTGACGCAGAAGAGATCATTCGGGATCTTTTCAATGGAGGGCAGGACAGGCCGGATATCCTGGTCTGTATGAACGAGGAATACAGCGAGTGCGCTTACCAGGCAATGGTGGATTACAATCAGGTAGGGGATGTGGACATCATCGGGTATTACCGGTCGGATACGATGCTTAACGCAGTGCAGAAGGGAAACGTACCGATTGCGGTCACTCTGGATGCGGAGCAGGTAGGAAGGCGGAGCGTAGAAGCTCTGGAGGAGTATTACAGCATGGGATACACCAGCAGTTATTTCAGCGTGGATCTGGATATTATTACAAAACAGAATGTGAAGCGTTTTCTGAAAGAGAAGAAATAGTGGCTGTACAGCAATGGAAAAAAGAAGATCTGCAGAGAAAGGCAGGTGAGTGGAAATGGTCAGGGAAAAAAAGAGGAAACCAGGGTTTCTTTGGGGGCTGTCCATTCAGGCGAAGCTGCTTATGGTATTTGCGCTCACGGCTGTGCTGATGTTTGTTATCAACATACTGCTCTACGGTGAAATCAACCGTTCCATGAAAAAGCTGGATGAGGTATATGCAACGAATGTAAGCCTGAATGCGCTGACGGAATGTCTGGATGAGACTCATAATGATGTACTGGAATATCTGAATACGAAAAGCAGTGATTCTCTGGAAAATTATTACAGGAATGTTCAGGAGTATCAGGACATGCTGGAGCAGCTCAACGGCAGTGTTGTGGATAATGAAAGGAAGATTCTGGAAAAAAATATCCGCAGTATGTCAGAAACGTATCTGGAACTGGCGGATGAGACGATTCAGGCAAAGCGAGGCAGGAACGTAGAACGGTACAAAGCGGCCTTCGCTGAAGAATCCATGAAATACCAGTATATTCAGTACGCCATCTATGGACTGAATAATCTTCAGTTTCAGAATAATTCAGACAATTATCAGATTATGCTCAACTCTCTTGGTTACATGGAAATCATAAGCTCCATAGTCGTGATAGCCGTGGCGGTCATCAATCTTCTGATCCTCATCCTGCTGATCCGGACGATTACGGAGCCGCTTCGGATGCTGGCAAAGTCGGCCAATGAAGTTGCTGCGGGTAATTTTGACATAAGCCTGCCGGATTATAACAGCGGGGATGAGGTAGGAGTAGTGACCCGGGCATTCGCAAAGATGATTGAGAGTATCCGGGAATACATCGATAAACTGCGGGAGAGCATGGAAAAAGAGCAGGAGATGAAGGAAAAAGAGCTTATGATGGAGACACATCTGAAGGATGCACAGCTGAAATATCTGCAGGCTCAGATCAACCCACATTTTCTGTTTAATTCCCTGAATGCGGGAGCGCAGCTTGCCATGATGGAGGATGCTGAGAAGACCAGTATTTTTGTAGAAAAAATGGCAGATTTCTTCCGCTATAATGTGCACAAGATCGAAAAAACGGCGACGCTGGCAGAGGAAATAGAAGCTGTGGACAATTATGTCTACATCCTGAATGTCCGGTTTGCCGGAGATATTCATTTTGAAAAGGAAATTGCCGCCGGAGTGGAGGATGTGCAGCTCCCAAGCATGATCCTGCAGCCGCTGGTGGAGAATGCAGTGAATCACGGAATCAGGGGCGTGGAATGGGAGGGCTATATCTGGCTGAAGGTGAAAAGGACGGAGAGCGGAGGACTGCTGATCAGTATTCGGGATAACGGACAGGGCATGACGCAGGAACGTATCCGTGAGGTGATGGAAGGAAAGGTTCGGGAGAAAAAGGAACTGAAGGACTCTACAGGAATCGGCATGGACAATGTGATCAGCCGGCTGGAGCTCTTTTTCGGAAGAAAAAATCTGCTGCAGATATACAGTGACGGGCCCGGCAAAGGAACAGAAATTGACATTCTGATTCCGCCGGAAGAGAATAAAATGAGGTAAGTTATGTACAGGGTTTTAATTGCAGACGATGAAGGCATCATGCTGGAGGCATTAAAAAATATCATTACAAGCAATTTTGGAAACGAGTGTGAGCTGGCTTTTGCCAAGACAGGCAGGGCTGTCGTTGAGCTGGCGGAAAGCTTTCGTCCAGATATTGCTTTTATGGATATTCAGATGCCGGGAATTAATGGGATCCAGGCGATTAAAGAGATCCGAAAATTCAACATTTCAACGAAATTTATTATCATTACAGCATATGATAAATTCGATTATGCGAAAGAGGCCATTAACCTGGGCGTCATGGAGTATCTGACAAAGCCGGTAAAGCGGAGCGTAGTCATAGATGTGCTTGAGAGGGCTATGGGCGAGATCAACGCGGAGCGCCAGAAACGAAGCGACAATCTTAAAATACAGGAAAAGCTGGAAACCGTCATACCGATCGTCGAAAACGGTTTTGTGAACAGTATGATTCTCCAGGAGGAGAGTGCAGGCGATCTTACTTATTATAAAATGCTTCTGGACATACAGCAGGAGCATGCGTATGTGGTTCTGATTCAGTTTGGTCTTCCCGGAGAAGGCGGGATTTTGACGACGCCGGTGGGTCTGAGCGTCAAAGCGCAGACCTTTTATCCGGAATTTTGTACAATCTGCAAGGAGTTCTTCGACTGCATCGTCGGCCCTATCATGACCAACCGGATTGTCTTGGTTGTTCCCTGTGAGGAGGACACTCAGGAATACAGAGAAAGAATACAGATTATTGAGCAGGCACGTCATCTGACGAGAAAGCTCGGTAACCGTTTTGAAGCCAAATTCCGGGCGAGCATCGGAAAAACCTACCGGATGGAGGAGCTGAAGCTGTCGTATTCAGAGGCGTACCGCGCGCTGAGCGAGAGCAGCAGCAGCGTGGCCCATGTGGATGATCTGATTTTGCGCGGAGAGTACGTGGGTGATTATCCGGGAGAGACGGAACGCAGACTTTTCCAGCAGATCGCCCGGGCGGAATGGGGAGGGGCAAAACAGACCGCCAATGAATTTTTTGACTGGATGATACGCAATTATTATGATGATAAGGCGGATATTCAGCTCAAGGTTCTGGAATTCGTCATATGGGCGGAGCGGGAAGCATTTATGAACGGCGGAATTGAAACGTATGGTTTTCATTTCCGAAAGGATTATATGGGAGACGTGCTGGAATGTCCGGATTATACAGCGCTGAGGGAGTGGTTTTTGCGGAAACTGGAGGAAGTGTGCAGAAAGATTGCAACGAAAAAGGAGGAGCAGTCGGAGAGCGTTATTTCTAAAGCCAAGGCGTATATTGATCAGAATTTTTCAAAGGAGCTGACGCTGGATGATGTATCGAGGAGCGTGAATATCAGCCCGTATTATTTCAGTAAGCTGTTCAAGGAGGAATCCGGTGAGAATTTTATTGAGTATCTGACAAAGGTACGGATTGCCTACGCTAAGGAGCAGCTGAAAAATCCGGCTTTGAGCATAAAGGAAATCTGCATGATGTCCGGGTACAGTGATCCGAATTATTTCAGCAGGATCTTTAAAAAGCAAGAAGGAATAACACCCAGTGAGTTCCGGGAGGGATTGTGATTATGAGGAGCAGAAAACAAAAGTGGTCTGTTTTGGCACTGGCTGTTTTGCTTTTAGCCTGTTTTTTGAGCGGCTGTACCCAGAAAAATGAAGAGCCGGTGGCACCTCGGCAGGAGAAAAAGGAAGGCCTGCAGGTGGGAATGAGCTTTGACTCTTTTGTGATTGAGCGCTGGCTGCGGGATCGGGATTTATTTGAGCTTACCGCCAAAAATCTCGGAGCGGAGGTCAATGTGCAGGTGGCAAATGGCGATGCAAAGGAGCAGGCTTCTCAGATTCAGTATTTTATCAAAAAGAATGTAGATGTCATCGTAATAATTGCAGTGGACGGAGAGCAGTTAAGCGATGTAGTGGCGGAGGCAAAGGCCGCCGGTATCCAGATGATTTCCTATGACCGTCTTGTCATGAATGCAGATACGGATCTGTATATCTCCTTTGATAACGAGAAGGTCGGTACGCTGATGGGGCAGGCAATGGTGGAGACCCTGCCGGAGGGCGGCAATATCTTTGCGATCTATGGCTCACCGGCAGACAATAATGTATCTATGGTGCAGAAGGGCTTCTACGATGCGATTGAAGGCAGCGGCCTGGAAATTGTATATTCAAGCTACTGTGATAACTGGCTGGCGGAGCTGGCCTTCGATGCGGTGGAAGAGGGACTTGCCACAACACCCCGCAACCTTGTGGGCGTAATGTGCGGCAATGATGATCTGGCCAGCCAGGCGTTCAGGGCTCTGGCGGAGAACCGCCTTGCGGGAAAGGTGGTTCTTGTGGGCCAGGATGCGGAGCTTTCTGCCTGCCAGCGCATCGTGGAGGGCACACAGACTATGACAGTATACAAACCTGTGGAGCAGCTGGCCCAGAAGGCCGCGGAGTTTGCCTGCGCTCTGGGGTATCAGAAGATGCTGGCGGAAGGGCGGATTGAGAAAAAAGACATTCCAGATATCGCCCTGGAGCGGGCAGAGGAATTGAAAAAGCTTGATAAGATCAGTGATTTTTCGGATCATGCCGGGGAGGACGGAAAAACGGCAAAGCTGGAAAATAATATTTATGTTACGGCGGATGAAAATGGGGTTGAAGCTGAAATCGGAGGAAACGTACCGTACTACAGTATCGAGCCGGTGGCCGTAACGAAAGAAAATATGGATGAGGTGATCATCGGAAGTGATTTCCACACAGCGGAGGATGTGTACCTGAATGTGGAAAACGGAAAGTAAAGTAGGGGCTTCGCCCTATAAAATTAGTGTTATCTGGAATATTTTGGCACAAAAATCTCCTGTATTCTTCAGGAGATTTTTTTTGTAGTCAAAAATGTGAAGCTGATTGCAAACATGTCCAGACCCGTTTGTGATAAGCTTAAACCATCTTAAAAGTGAGCGAAAAAAGGAGGAACAAACTATGAACAAGAAATTTGTCGCTTTGACAGCAGCAGCTCTCTGCGTAGCAGCTATGGGAACAATGGCAAGTGCAGAGGAAAAGGGCGTTATCGGAGTAGCAATGCCGACACAGGATCTTCAGAGATGGAATCAGGACGGCGAGAACATGAAGGCTCAGCTTGAGGAGAAAGGATATACCGTAGACCTTCAGTATGCTGGAAACGAAGTTCAGACACAGGTTTCCCAGATTGAGAACATGATCGCTAACGGCGACCAGCTTCTGGTTATCGCATCTATCGAGGGCGATTCTCTTGGAACTGTTCTTGCACAGGCTAAGGAAGCAGGAATCCCGGTTATCGCTTATGACCGTCTGATCATGAACACAGACGCTGTTTCCTACTATGCAACATTTGATAATTATCTGGTAGGTAAGACACAGGGCCAGTATCTGGTAGATGCACTGGATCTCGAGAACCAGGACGGACCGTTCAACCTTGAGATGGTTACAGGTGACCCGGGTGACAACAACGTAAACTTCTTCTTCGGCGGCGCAATGGACGTTCTTCAGCCGTACATCGACGAGGGCAAGCTGGTTGTTCCGTCAGGTCAGATGACAAAGGACGAAGTAGCTACAGCAGGCTGGGATACAGCAACAGCACAGTCCAGATTTGAGAACATTCTTTCTTCTTACTATGCAGATGGAACAAACCTTGACGCTGTTCTTGCTTCCAACGACTCTACAGCTCTCGGCGTTGTAAACGCACTGGCAGCTAACTACACAGGCGAGTATCCGGTTATCACCGGTCAGGACTGCGACATCGCAAACGTTCCGCATATCGTTGACGGAACACAGGCTATGTCCGTATTCAAGGATACACGTACACTGGCTTCCAAGGTAGTTGAAATGGTTGACGCTATCATGCAGGGCGGAGAAGCTCCGGTGAATGATGAAGAGACATATGATAACGGCACAGGCGTTATCCCGTCTTACCTTTGCGAGCCGACACCTGTTACAGTTGACAACTATCAGGAAATCCTGATTGATTCCGGATATTATACAGAGGATCAGATTCAGTAAGACTTGACACTGCAAAAATAAACGATTTACGCAGGCGGGCACATCGCCCGCCTGTTGTATATGTATGCCCCTGCCTGGGGCAGAGCTTATTCTATAAGTTTGGAGGGAGCAATTTTGGCAAAGATACTACTGGAAATGAAAAATATCACCAAAACATTCCCTGGTGTAAAAGCGCTTGACAACGTAAATCTTAAGGTAGAAGAAGGAGAAATTCATGCACTGGTCGGCGAGAATGGTGCAGGTAAATCTACCCTGATGAATGTTCTTTCAGGTATCTATCCGTATGGAACGTATGAAGGCGATATTGTATACAACGGAGAGGTATGTAAATTCCATGACATCAAAGACAGCGAAGGAAAAGGGATTGTTATTATTCACCAGGAGCTGGCGCTGATTCCGTATATGTCGATCGGCGAAAATATGTTTTTGGGCAATGAGCGTGGGAAAAAAGCTGCTATTAACTGGGATGAAACACATGGTTTGGCAGAGAAATATATGAAACAGGTCGGACTGACAGAGTCTTCCAGAACCTTGATTAAAGATATCGGTGTCGGAAAGCAGCAGCTGGTGGAAATCGCAAAGGCGCTGGCCAAGAATGCGAAGCTGTTGATTCTGGATGAGCCGACTTCTTCCTTGAATGAGTCAGATTCCAAGGCACTGCTTGATCTGCTGCTGAAATTCAAGAGCGAGGGAATGACGTGTATCATTATCACACATAAGCTGAACGAGGTTGCTTATGTGGCAGATAAGATTACGGTTATCCGCGACGGTTCTACGATCGAGACTCTGGTCAAGGGTGTGGACGACTTTTCTGAGGATCGTATTATTAAGGGCATGGTTGGCCGTGAGATTGCAGACCGTTTCCCGAAACGCCACGGCGTTAAGATCGGTTCCACGAATATGGAAGTGAAGAACTGGACGGTATATCACCCGCTTTACAGCGAACGCAAGGTAGTAGACAATGTTTCCATTAAAGTATGCAAGGGAGAAGTGGTCGGTATTTCCGGATTGATGGGTGCAGGACGTACCGAGCTTGCAAAGAGTATTTTTGGAAAGAGTTATGGAACGAATATCAGCGGAACTCTCCTGCTGGACGGTAAGGAAGTGCATTTGAAGAACGCAAAGGATGCGATTCGCCACAAGCTTGCCTATGTAACGGAGGACCGGAAGGGAGACGGTCTGATTCTCGGAAATCCGATTAAGATCAATACGACGCTTGCAAATCTGGAGGCAGTCAGCAGTCATTCCGTCATTGATAAGGACAAAGAGTACGCAGTGGCTGTGGAATACAAGGAAAAGCTGAAAACAAAATGTCCGACTGTGGAACAAAACGTCGGCAATCTGAGCGGCGGCAATCAGCAGAAGGTATTGCTGGCGAAGTGGATGTTTGCCGACCCGGATGTTCTGATTCTTGATGAGCCGACAAGAGGTATTGACGTTGGTGCGAAGTATGAGATTTACTGTATTATCAATGATCTGGTTGCAGCCGGAAAATCGGTCATTATGATTTCTTCGGAGCTTCCGGAGGTTCTGGGCATGTCAGACCGTATTTATGTCATGAACGAAGGAAAAATTGCCGGAGAGCTGACCCAGGCAGAGGCTTCTCAGGAGAAAATCATGGCATGTATTCTGAATTCGAGTAAAGGAGAGTAAGCAATGGATAAGGCGAAATTAAAGGTTGGAATTCAAAAGTATACAATGATTATTGTACTGGTGCTCGTAACACTGTTCTTTACATGGGGTACGCAGGGAAAGATTTTGCTCCCGCAGAATATTACAAACCTGATTTCCCAGAATGCATACGTATTCGTACTGGCAACCGGTATGCTTCTGTGTATCCTGACGGGAGGTAACATTGACCTTTCCGTAGGTTCTGTTGTATGTTTTGTAGGTGCTGTAGGCGGCGTTCTTATGGAGCAGATGGGTCTCCCGGATGCGGCTGCCATTATTCTGATGCTGCTTCTGGGCGCTTTGATCGGCGCATGGCAGGCTTTCTGGATTGCATTCCTGCGTATCCCGCCCTTCATCACCACACTGTCAGGCATGCTGGTATTCCGCGGACTTTCCAACGTTGTTCTCGGCGGAAAAACACTTCCGATCAAGTCTGAGACATTCATCAAGCTGTTCGGCGGCGGAGCAAACTGCTACGTGCCGGATTTCCTCGGTGGCGGAGAAGGCCTGAACCGTGTCGCTCTGGTGACCGGTATTATTGCTTGTGTGATTTACATACTGGTAACAGTCCGCGGTCATATGAACCGCGTGAAAAAGGGGTATGAGACAGGAAATGTAGGAGCAATGTACGGCAAGATGGTGATTATCTGCGCGGTTGTACTTGCTATTTCCTACAAGCTGGCTCAGCACAAGGGTATTCCGACCTCTCTTGTATGGGTACTGATCGTTGTTCTGGTTTACGGCTACATTACCAGTAAGACCACCATCGGACGTTACTTCTACGCAGTCGGCGGAAACGAGAAGGCCACAAAGCTTTCCGGTATCAACACAAACATGGTTTACTTTATTGCATATACAAACATGGGCTTCCTGGCAGCTCTGGCAGGTATGCTTACCATCGCACGTATGACCTCGGCTCAGCCGACCTACGGCCAGAACTATGAGATGGATGCCATCGGTTCCTGCTTTATCGGCGGCGCTTCCGCATACGGCGGTGTCGGTACGGTTCCGGGCGTTATCGTCGGCGCTGTTCTGATGGGTATTATTAACCAGGGTATGTCTATCATGGGTACGGATCAGAATATGCAGAAGGTAGTTAAGGGTCTCGTGCTTCTGGCAGCTGTTATTTTTGACGTAGTATCAAAGAAGAAAAATTCATAGTTTGAAGCTTAAACGAAATGAATAAGTACAGCCGGTTTTTGACTGAAATTTTGTAAAAAATATTGAAATATGCATCCGCACCGAAAATTTTACTTGATTTTTGCGGTGGGATAGAGTATTTTAAGAACAGGTGACAAGGGCGTTCCACATCATAGTGCTGGAATGCCCTGTTTTACATTAAGGGTCTATGACCTGATGTGAAAACTGTTTATGCCGAACCCTGGCTTTCACAATTATTTAAAGGGAAAAGAGGAGAAGATTATGAGCGAGTATTTTAACGTAGCTGACATCTTCGGGGAAGATGTATTTACAGACAAGGTAATGCAGGAACGTCTTCCGAAAAAGGTGTACAAAGCATTGAAGAAGACCATTGAAGAGGGCACAGAGCTTGATCTGGCAACGGCTGATGTGATTGCAGCAGCTATGAAGGACTGGGCCATCGAAAAGGGCGCGACCCACTATACACACTGGTTCCAGCCGCTGACAGGCGTGACCGCAGAGAAGCATGACTCGTTTATCACAGCGCCGAATCCGGACGGAACGGTTCTGATGGAGTTTTCCGGTAAAGAGCTGATCAAGGGCGAGCCGGATGCATCCTCCTTCCCGTCAGGCGGCTTGAGAGCTACCTTCGAGGCAAGAGGATACACAGCCTGGGATTGTACGTCTCCGGCATTTGTACGTCATGATGCGGCAGGAGCAATCCTCTGTATCCCCACTGCGTTCTGCTCCTACACCGGCGAGGCTCTGGACCAGAAGACACCGCTGCTGCGCTCCATGGAGGCTATCAACGCCCAGGCGCTGAGACTTTTGAGACTGTTCGGAAATACAACCTCCAAGAAGGTTACGCCTTCCGTTGGACCGGAGCAGGAATACTTCCTGGTGGATGAGAAGAAATTCCTTCAGAGAAAGGATTTGATTTTTACAGGCCGTACACTGTTCGGCGCTATGCCTCCGAAGGGACAGGAGCTGGATGACCATTATTTCGGTACGATCCGCCAGAGAATCGCTTCTTTCATGAAAGACGTCAACGAGCAGCTCTGGAAGCTGGGTGTATCTGCAAAGACACAGCACAATGAGGTTGCACCGGCACAGCATGAGCTGGCTCCGATCTATGCAGAGGCCAACGTTGCAGTAGACCACAATCAGCTCGTTATGCAGACCTTGAAGAGAGTCGCATGCCAGCACGGTATGAAGTGCCTGCTTCATGAAAAGCCCTTCGCAGGTGTCAACGGCTCCGGTAAGCACAACAACTGGTCCATCACCACAGACGACGGAATCAACCTTTTGGATCCGGGCAAGACGCCTCATGAGAATATTCAGTTCCTTCTGGTTCTGACCTGTATCCTGAAGGCAGTAGATACACATGCCGATCTGCTCCGCGAATCCGCAGCAGATCCGGGCAACGACCACAGACTTGGAGCAAACGAGGCGCCGCCTGCAATTATCTCTATTTTCCTTGGCGAGCAGCTTCAGGACGTGATTTCACAGCTCATCAGCACCGGTACAGCCACCCATTCCATCAAGGGCGGAGTGCTGGAGACAGGTGTTAAGACACTGCCGAACCTTGCAAAGGATGCGACAGACCGTAACAGAACATCACCCTTTGCATTTACCGGCAACAAGTTTGAATTCCGTATGGTAGGCTCCAGAGATTCCATCGCATCACCGAATATCGTGCTGAATACCATCGTAGCCGAGGCATTCTCCGAGGCCTGCGACATTCTGGAAAAGGCAGACAACTTTGAGGATGCAGTACATGACCTGATCAAAGAGTATGCCCGCGACCACCAGAGAATCATTTTCAACGGCAACGGCTACTCAGAAGAGTGGGTAGAGGAGGCAGAGAGAAGAGGCCTTCCGAATATCAAGTCCATGGTGGATGCAATTCCGGCCCTGGTAACAGACAAGGCAGTCGCCCTGTTTGAAAAGTTTGGCGTATTTACCAAGGCTGAGCTGGAATCCCGTGTAGAGATCAAGTATGAGGCGTACGCAAAGGCTATCAATATTGAAGCCCGGGCTATGATCGACATTGCAAGCAAGCAGATCATTCCGGCAGTCATCAAGTATACAAAGAGCCTGGCTGATACCGTAAATGCAGTGACAGCGGCAGGGGCAGAGGCGTCTGTTCAGGTAGAACTGCTGAACGAGACCAGCGCGCTTCTTTCCGACACCAAGGTTGCTCTGGCCAAGCTGACGGATGTGACGGCAGAGGCTGGTGCGATGGAAGAGGGCCGGGAGCAGGCAAAATTCTTCCACGATGTCGTTATGCCGGCTATGAGCGATCTGCGTGCACCGGTTGATAAGCTGGAGATGATCGTGGACAAAGAAATGTGGCCGATGCCGTCCTACGGAGATCTGATTTTTGAGGTATAAAGGCATAAAATAAAATAGTACCTGACGGCTGATACCGACGTCAGACGAAAAATAATGAAAAAGGGCAGATGATACGGAAGCGTATGGTCTGCCCTTTCCTATACACTATTTTTAGTGGAAAATGCATTGACGGATACAAAACGGCAGCTTATACTTTTAATAGGAAGATACGGTGAAAAAATACTGTGCGAGTTGCTGGATATGTCATATATTATATAAAGGAAGAAAATAGTTGATTGTACACTAAAAATAGTGTATAAAGGTATTATCAGAGAGGGCAAGCTGTCTGAAATGCAGAAGGTGAGGTAGATATGGAAGAAATGGGAATGACAGATTTACAGTTTAAAAGCTGGCTGAAACAGATCATCAGAGGACTCGAAAGCGCCAAAGAAGAGAATACAAAAGAGGAAACAGATAAGAAACTTGATGAACTGCTGAAAGACCTGAAGGAAGATTTACAGGGATAAAGGGAATGACAGGAAGGGCGGACTTGCCACCGCTCCCTATCACTGAAATGATACCATGAAGAAATAAAAAAATCCAGTTACATCCTCTTTTTTTGTTTTAGTGCAAAACTAACAATTTTTGTTGATTTTTTTTGTCAACTATATTAAAATAATACTAGTCGGGTTAAAAAGATAAAATATATGAAAATTGGGGTTAGGTTTATTGCGACGCGGCCGGGGGCCGGTTTGAAAGAGAGTGGAGAAGGCAAAGGAGGATGTACGAGTGATATCGAATCAGGTTTTACAGACAACATTGGATGGATTAAAGGGCATCAGCAGAGTGGATTTGTGTGTGCTCGATACGGAGGGAATTATGCTGGCGACTACATTTCCGGAGGCAGAAAGCTTTCGGGATTCCGTTCTGAGCTTTGCTAATTCACCTGCAGACAGTCAGGTAGTCTCCGGCTGCCAGTTTTTCAAGGTGTTTGACGAGCATCAGCTGGAGTATATTCTGCTGGCAAATGGCAACAGTGACGATGTACACATGGTAGGCCGTATGGCCGCATTCCAGATCCAGAATCTTCTGGTAGCATATAAAGAGCGGTTCGACAAGGATAACTTTATCAAGAATCTTCTTCTTGACAATCTTCTTCTCGTGGATATTTACAACCGTGCGAAGAAGCTTCATATTGATACGGAGGCGCGCCGCGTCGTCTTTATTCTGGAGATCAACAATGAGAAGGAGAACAGCTCCCTGGAGACAGTGAGATCTCTGTTCAGCTCCAGATCCGGTGATTTCATTACCGCAGTAGATGAAAAGAGCATCATCGTGGTGAAGGAGCTGGCTCCCCAGGACGGTTATGCGGAGATGGACAAGATCGCGGAGATGATCCTGGATTCTCTTGGCGAGGAGAAAAAGAGGGAGGCTCTGATCGCATACGGTACCATTGTGGGCGAGATCAAAGAGGTGTCCCGTTCCTATAAGGAAGCGCGTATGGCGCTGAATGTCGGCAAGATTTTCTTTGCGGAGCGTTCAGTGATCGCCTACAGCTCCCTGGGCATCGGACGACTGATCTATCAGCTTCCGATCCCGCTGTGCAAAATGTTTATCAAAGAGATCTTTGAGGGCAAGTCACCGGATGATTTCGATGAGGAGACTTTGATCACGATTAACAAATTTTTCGAGAACAGCCTGAATGTGTCGGAGACGTCCCGTCAGCTGTACATCCATCGAAATACGCTGGTGTACCGTCTGGATAAGCTTCAGAAATCTACGGGCTTGGATCTGCGGGTATTTGAGGATGCGATCACCTTCAAGATTGCGCTGATGGTGGTAAAATACATGAAGTACATGGAAAACCAAGAGTATTGATCCTGCAAACAAAGCAGACGCTGTCTATCTGCCTGCCGCAAAACGGCAGGCAGATTTTATTTTATGCACTTTTCGGTGCGGGAAAATAATAATATCTGAAATATCCTAAAAAAAGGAGGGCCGGGAATTTTACAATCCCGGCTGAAATGAAAAAGAAATTTGTATGAAAAAACTTATCTGCTTTGTCTGATCTTATATTATCGTAAACCTGTGAAGAATATATGGAAGATATTTGAAAGAAATATGGTGAAAAAATGAAGAAAATGTGAATGCGGTCGACCGGGATTTGCCGTAAATACGCAAAAAAATAGAACTTGCAAAATAGAATGGATTATATTAAATTATTATTAGGCTATGTCGTCAGTGCAGAGGATAAAGCCTCCTTTGTGTTCTGGCAGTATGAATGATTCCGGGAGAATCAGGAATATTAAGAGTAGCCAGAATGAAGGAGGCGTGTGAATGGCTCGTTTGCCTGAAACAGATAATGAGGAGATCATGACGGGAGAGACAGCTGACACTCCGGCATCCGGACATCGGTTTGCCGCCGGTTTTCTGCTGGGGCTCATGTCTGCTCTGCTTTGTATTACCGTATTTATGCTGGGATGGTCCTACGCTCAGAGAAAGGCGTCTGGCACAGCAGAGGAGGTACAGGGAGTATCTGTACTGACTGATTCAGAGACACTGTACAAACTGAACGAGGTACAGGCGCTAATTGAACAACATTATTTGAACGATGTGGACAGCAGTTTGCTGTCCTCGTATCTCTTTAAAGGGATCGCAGCGGGGCTGGAAGACCCTTATGCGAATTATTATTCCGTGGAGGAACTGCAGTCAGTGCTGGATTCCTCCCGGGGAGAGTATTTCGGCATCGGCGCGACGCTGATGGCGGATATACGGACAAATGAGATCAGTGTGCTTGAGGTGTATGAGGAAGGCCCGGCGTTCCGGGCCGGACTGCAGCCGGGGGATGTGCTGATGTCTCTTAATGATACGTCACTTGCCGGAAGCGGTCTGTCAGAGGCGGTATCCATGATCAAAGCCTGCGACGGCCCGTTTACGCTGGGAATATACCGTCCGGAGACGGAGGAAGAACTGCAGCTTGCAATGGAATGCGAGGAGGTAAAGCTCGAGTACGTTCAGTCAGAGATGCTGGAGAACCATATCGGCTATATCCGGCTGAGTGAGTTTACGGAGAGCGCAGTGGGGCAGTTCCGTGAGGCGGCAGAGGTTTTGAAGGAGCAGGGGATGGAGAAGCTGATCGTGGATCTGCGTAGCAATCCCGGCGGTCTTCTGGATTCCGTCTGCGATATTCTGGATGAGGTACTGCCGGAGGGTCTGATCGTATACACGGAGGACCGCAGCGGCAACCGCCAGGAGCGCTTTGCGGATGACAAGCGTTCTATTACCTGTGAGATTGCTGTGCTTGTAAACGGAAATTCGGCAAGTGCTTCCGAAATCTTTGCGGGAGCGGTGCAGGATCTGGAGTTGGGACCAATCATCGGGACGAAAACCTATGGCAAGGGTGTGGTGCAGCAGACGTATACGCTGTCTGACGGTTCCGCATTTAAGCTGACGACGGAGACATACTATACCCCTAAGGGGCAGGACATCAACGGCAGTGGGATTACCCCCGATATCGTAGTGGAGGAGCCGGAGAGCGCAGGACAGGGCAGTCCGGCGTCCGAGGGTGAAAGCACGGCGGGCGAAGATTCTGCGAAGGAGACGGATACAGTATTGGAAAAGGCAGTGGAGGTGCTGAGCACCGATGAAGCTGCGGGTGAATAACAGGAGAAAATATGGATCATAAAATTATTTTCCGTGAAATGCTCAGTGAGATTAAAAAGGCGGCGGACGCCGCCGGCGACGTGATCTCAAAGGCAGAAATCAAGGAGATTCTTGGCAATCTTCCTCTTGAGGAGGAGCATTTTGAACTGATTTACAGCTACCTTGCGGAGCAGCATATCCGTGTGGTGGAATCAAAAGAAGAAGCGCAGGAACTGCCGGAGCAGGAAGGGGAAAACAGCCTTTCCCTTTACATTGAGGAGCTGATGAAGCTGAAAGGGGAAATACCGGAGGATGAACAGCGGCTGATGCGCCAGGCGATGCAGGGGGATGAGGCGGCGCGGCTTCATCTGATCGAGAGCTATCTTCCGCTCATCTGCGAGATGGCAGGCGGATATGAAGGGACAGAGGTTTCTGCCGAGGATCTGATCCAGGAGGGCAACCTGGGTCTTTTGACGGCTATGGAGTCCATCGGCAGACTGGAAAGTCCGGCTGCCTGCCGCGCTCATATCATCAACAGCATCAATGCAGCGATGGAGGCGGCCATTGGCAGCAGCCGGGAGACAAAGAAGATGGATGAGGGAATCGTAAGCCGGGTAAATCATCTGAATGAAGCGGTACGGAACCTGGAGCGTGATCTGGAGCACAAGGTTTCGGCGGAGGAGCTGTCGGCTTATCTGGAAATGCCGTTGGAGGAAATACGGGATATTCTGAGAATGTCCGGGGACCAGATCGAGGTTGAAAAGAACGAGTAACACGGATTGGAGGACAGAGGCATGAAAAAAACAAAGATTATTTGTACGATGGGACCGAATGCGGATGACCGTGAGGTGCTGAAGGCGCTGGTAGCGAATGGAATGGACATCGCGCGGTTTAACTTTTCCCATGGGGACCATGCGGAACAGAAAAAGCGTTTTGACGATCTGAAAAGCGTCCGGGAGGAGATGAGGAAGCCCATCGCCATTCTTCTGGATACGAAGGGTCCGGAAATACGTACCGGGCTGCTGAAAAACGGCGGAAAGGTGAGGCTGGAGGAGGGCGCCGAGTTCGTGCTGACCAGCGAGGAGCTCCTGGGGGATGAAACGAAGGTCTGTCAGACGTATCCGCAGCTTTCCGAGGATGTCAGCGCCGGAGACACGATCCTGATCGACGACGGTCTGATTGCCCTGAGGGTAAAGGAAATACAGGGAAAGGACATCGTCTGTACCGTGGAGAACGGCGGCGAACTGGGGCAGAGAAAGGGAATCAACGTGCCGAATGTCCAGGTAAATCTTCCGGCCATCACCAGGAAGGACAGAGAGGATATTATTTTCGGCATCCAGCAGGGCATTGATTTTATCGCAGCATCCTTTGTCCGGGATGCGGATGCGGTGAAGGAGATCAAGAGCATCCTGAAGGAATACAATGCGGAGCATATTGATGTAATTGCAAAAATTGAGAACGGCGAAGGGATCAAAAATATTGATCGGATCATTAATGCGGCAGACGGCATCATGGTGGCCCGGGGCGATATGGGCGTGGAGATCCCGGCCTATGATGTCCCCCACGTGCAGAAGATGATCGTGGAAAAATGCAACCGTAAATACAAGCCGGTCATTATCGCCACCCAGATGCTGGATTCCATGATCCGCAATCCCCGTCCCACGAGAGCCGAGGTGACGGATGTCTCGAATGCGATCCAGGAGGGCGCCGATGCGATCATGCTTTCCGGAGAGACCGCCATGGGCAAATATCCGGTGGAGGCCCTCAAGATGATGGCGCAGATCGCTGAATCCACAGAGCAGTATCTGGATTACGAGTCTATGCCGGAATACCGTTCGCTCCGGGGAGATGCGAATGTTTCCAGCGCGGTAGGAGTGGCGGCGGTGCGCACGGCGACGAACGTCCAGGCAAAGTGCATTGTTACGCCTACGATGTCAGGACAGACCGCCCGTACAATGTCGAATTTCCGGTCAAAGATTCCGATTTATGCGGTGACGCCGAACGACTGGGCGCAGCGCAAAATGCAGATCTATTGGGGCGTGACGCCTTTGAAGGGCTATACGGAGGACTCCACGGAGCACATTATCTCCCACGCTATGTACGTAGTAAAGCGGGAAGGCTACGTGGAAGAAGGGGACATGGTTATATTTACAGCTGGAGACCCCGCTACCAATATTGTCAAGGGAAAAGGTGCGATGACGAACATGATGCACGTGATCCAGGCAAAATAAGAAAATCTTAATAAATTTTTGACAGGATTTTAACCAGCTCCTGCTAAACTGGACGGTAGATATACGCCGGTTCAGGGCAGGGGCTTTCTTATGATATAAGGAAGTTCTCACTTCACTATATCATAAAAAGCGCTTCGTAAGCGATGCAAAACTTTATTTGCTGTGCAGTTTGCTCTCGTGGGGAGACGGCCCTGGACATGGCAGGAACAGAAAGGAGACGTGTGGGATGTATAATATACTGGTTTGTGATGATGACAGAGAGATTGTGGACGCCGTGGAGATCTACCTGGTGCAGGAGGGATTTCGTGTGCTGAAGGCGTACGACGGAGAGCAGGCCTTGGAGGTCCTGAAGCAGGAAGAGGTGCATTTGCTGATCCTGGATCTGATGATGCCGAAAATGGACGGGATACATGCCATTATGAAGATCCGAGAGGACAGCAGCATTCCGATTATTGTTCTGTCTGCGAAGACACAGGATACGGATAAAATATTAGGTCTGAACCTTGGGGCGGACGATTACGTTTCTAAGCCCTTTAACCCTCTGGAGCTGATCGCCCGGGTGAAATCCCAGATCAGGCGTTACACGAACTTCGGCTCGGCGCAGAGCGCGTCGGAGTCCGAGCGGGTTTATTCCACCGGGGGGCTCGTCATCAACGATGACCGCAAGGAAGTAACCGTGGACGGCGAGCCGGTGAAGCTGACCAGGATCGAATACAACATTCTTCTGTTTCTGGTTCAGAACAAGGGCAAGGTATTTTCCATTGATCAGATTTATGAACAGATCTGGCAGGAGGAAGCCTTCGGCGCCGACAATACGGTCACGGTACATATCCGTCATATCCGGGAAAAGATAGAGATTGATCCAAAGAACCCAAAGTACCTTAAGGTGATCTGGGGGATCGGATATAAGGTAGAGAATCTATAGGTTCCGGTCAGGAGGCACAGACGTGGGAAAACTGATCTACAAAAAAAGTGTAAAGACAATACTGGCGCTTCTCCAGATCCTGGCCGCCGGCATTCTTGTGTATTGCCTTCTGAATATCGGCTTTTGGATGGAGGACAGCTACAGCCTGACGGAAATGTCCAAGAGCTATGAGGAGACGGATCTGTTCTTCCGGCAGGTGGATGCGGTGCTCTCCCATAAGATCCGGGGGAAGCAGAATGAGCTGTTGTTTGAGACGGAGGGAGAGTTCGATCCGTACAAGGAAGTGGATATTCAGTCCTTCGGAGCCTCCAACAGCTATGTACAGGACATGAATACGACGTACGTCCTGGAGGATATTCTGACATTTGCGGAGAACGGGGGACGGAAACGGCTTCATGACGCCATCGAGGATGCTCTGGATACGCAGAGGAAAACCGGGCAGCTTGCCGGAGAACTGCTGGATGAGCAGTCTGACACGCTGGAAGCCATCAGCCCTGTGACGGGCATTTCCATTTCAGAATGCTCCAGGTGGTATTCCTACTCAGCGGATTTCATTTTGAATGTGTATCAGGATCTTGATCAGGTCAGCGAGGAGATTTACAAGCGTTATCAGGAATACACCACGGTGCAGGATGAAAGCTGGTCGGAGGGCGCCCCGGGCAATCTCCGGTACTGCATCGAGAATACCGCCACCGGGGAGCTCTATACGAATACAGGCGAAACGCAGTATGATGCTGCCGTGAAGTCCATGCAGGATGCTTCGGAGCTGACCAGCCTTTATGAGGGGGAGCGGAGCTTCAACATCATGATCGCCAACCCTGACAACGTACTGAATCAGGAGGCGGCGGACTGGTTTATGCAGGAGCGTTTTGTCAATACGAATGAGAAGGTATTTCTGGCCGTGGACACGGAGTATCCTGTCAGCGATGAGCTGAAGGAATATGCCGATGTGTTTGCAAAGCGTGAAAGTATCGTCTGGGGCTCGCTGATCGGGGCAGTGCTTTGCGGCTTGATCCTTGCGGCGTCCTTTGTTGTGCTTATTATGGGAGCCGGATGGAACGAGGGGAAGTGTACGCCGGAGGCGTCTAAGATTGACCATGTGCCTACGGAGCTGGCGGCGGGATTGTATATGACAGTCATGGTGCTGTACTTTCTTATTTTTTCCGAGTATGTTCCTTCACCGGAAAACATAATGGGAAGAGAACGGCTTCTGGTATCCGCGGCGGCAGCCTCCGCTTACGCTGTTTTTCTCTCTGCGTGTCTGAGTCTGGTGCGGAGAAAGCGCACCAGGACGCTTTGGTCAAACAGTATCTGCCTCATGCTTCTTCGGACCTGGAAGCAGGTCACGGCGG
The DNA here is from genome assembly GCA_030524705.1 of Lachnospiraceae bacterium. Taxonomy (GTDB): domain Bacteria; phylum Bacillota; class Clostridia; order Lachnospirales; family Lachnospiraceae; genus Choladousia. Next base: position 23,827 of record JAUNGD010000001.1, read on the forward strand.
CCAGGGCGGCTTCGGGCCAGCTGTTGTTTTTCTATATTATTTTTGTCATTTTGAATTTCCTGTTTCTCTTGTTTGGAAACGTCGGTATTTTCCTGATGTTTGTAATGGACATGGTGGTGCTTCTGTATCTGCTGCGGGACATGACGGGGAAGCAAAGTATATATGAGGGCATCCAGCAGATATCCAAGGGAGATCTGGAGTACAAAATCGACACGTCGACGCTGCAGGGAGAACCTTTGGAGATGGCCAAAGCGGTGAATGAGATGGGGGACGGCCTGCAGAGCGCGGTGGACGCCATTGTCAAGAATGAGCGGCTGAAGGCTGAGCTGATAACGAATGTTTCCCACGATATCAAAACGCCGCTGACCTCGATTGTGAACTATGTGGATTTGCTGAAGCGGGAGAACCTTCCTGACGAGCGGGTTCAGCATTACGTGGAGGTGCTGGATCAGAAGTCCCAGCGGTTGAAGCAGCTGACGGAGGATCTTGTGGAGGCGAGCAAGATCAGCTCCGGCAACGTGGAGCTTCATATGATGAAAATGCAGCTGCAGAGCATGCTGCAGCAGGCCTACGGAGAATTTCAGGAGCGTCTGGAGGAGCGGTCTCTGATCCCGGTATGGGAGGTGGAGAAGGAGCCGATCTGCATTATGGCGGACGGACGGCAGCTCTGGAGGATACTGGAAAATCTCCTCGGCAATATATATAAGTATGCGATGGAAGGCACCAGGGTCTATTTTGAGCTGTACCGGGAGGATCGGACGGCATATCTGATCCTGCAGAACACCTCCAGGGAGAAGCTGACCGCCCCGGCGGAGGAGCTGACGGGCCGCTTTGTGCGGGGAGACAAGAGCAGGTCCACGGAGGGCAGCGGCCTCGGCCTTTCCATCGCCCAGAGTCTTGTGGAGCTTCAGGGCGGTACTTTTTCCCTGTCTGTGGAGGACGATCAGTTCAAGGCTGTCATCAGCTTCCCGGTGGTAGTGGAAGAGTAGGATTTTCCGGCGGAAGCAGTCCGTCCGGCTTGGATTGCATTTTCTCTAAAGAAATCATTAGATATCTAAAATTTCTCTGAATTTGCAGTATAATCCGTTGACATTGCCTTGTATTGGCAGTAAAGTTGAGACTGAGAATCAAAAGAAATGGGGCAATTCATATGAAAAAACGGTTTATGGAATTTATGAGCGGGAGATACGGAGCGGATGAGCTTTCGAAGTTTATGCTGGCGTTTTGCCTTGTCTGCCTGGTGGTGAATATGTTTACCGGCATACGGGCGGTATACGTCGTCGCTCTCGTGATTCTGGGGGTCTGCTACTATCGCATGTTTTCCAGAGATTATGTGAAGCGCAGCGCGGAGAATCAGAAATATCTGGGTATGATCTGGAAAATAAAGAGCAAGTTCGGGAAAACGAAGAACAGAGTCATCCAGAGCAAAGACTTTCATATCTATAAATGCCCGTCCTGCGGACAGAAGATCAGGATTCCCAGAGGAAAAGGCAAGATCTGTATTACCTGTCCGAAGTGCCGGCACGAGTTTGAGAAGAAGAGCTGAGGGATATGTTTGGATATATCTATGTGAATGAACAGGAGCTGAAGCTGAGAGAATATACGGTATACCGCAGCTTTTACTGCGGATTGTGCCACAATTTGAAGCGCAGGTATGGACGGATTGCACAGATGATGCTAAACTATGACCTGACGTTTCTTGCGCTGCTGCTGACGGGACTGTATGAGCCGGAGACACGGCTGGAGGAGCACAGGTGTATTCCGCATCCGGTCACAAAGCACCGGATGGCGGACAATGATGCGCTGGATTACGCGGCGGATATGTGTGTGCTGCTTTCTTACCAGAAGCTCCGGGACGACTGGGAGGATGAGAAAAAGCAGACGCGCCGTGCGGCGGCTTCGGTTCTGCAATCTGCATACCAGAAGGTTTCTGCGAAATATCCCCGGCAGGCGGAGTCTGTGGAGAAAAATATCCGTCTGCTTCACGAGGCGGAGCGCCTGGACCGGCATGACATTGATTATGTGGCCGGCCTTACGGGACATTTCCTGGCAGAGGTGTTCGTATGGAAAAAGGATGAGTGGCAGGAGGAGCTGCGGCAGATGGGCTTCTTTATGGGCAAATTCATTTATCTGATGGACGCCCTGGAGGACATCGACAAGGACAAAAAACACGGCAGCTACAACCTGTTTTCCACGTACGGCGATGTCTGGAGCCCGGAAAGAGAAAAGGAGATCCAGGAAATTCTGATGGATATGATGACGGCGGCATCCAGAGCCTTTGAGCGTCTGCCCATTCTGGAGAATGCAGAGATCATCAGGAATATCCTGTATTCCGGGGTCTGGTGCAAGTATGTTGCAATGAAAAATCCAGATAAAAGCAAAGGAAAGAGCCGCAGGAAGGATCAGTGGCAGGATTTGGGAAAAGCCGGAGAAAAGACTTCGGATCAGGACAAAAATCAGGACAAAACGTAAAACAGGATAGTAAAAACATATAGAGAAGGACAAGAAAACGGCAGATACAGCCGAAAAAGATTAAGGTGGATGTGCCGCATACAGAGCGGCGGAGGAGATTATGAAAAATCCGTATACGGTGCTGGGAGTGCCGGAAAATGCTTCCGAGGAAGAGATAAAGAAAGCATACAGGGCGCTCAGCAGAAAATATCACCCGGATGCCAATATTAACAACCCGAATAAGGAGCAGGCAGAGGAAAAGTTCAAGGAAATACAGCAGGCGTATCAGCAGATCATGCGCGAGAAGGAAAACGGCGGAAGCTATCAGAGCGGGGGCTATCAGGGCGGCGGAGGCTACCAGGGCAGCCAGGGCTACGGCGGCTTTGGTGGTTTTGGCGGCTTCGGCGGTTACGGCGGATACGGGAATACGGGCAGCTCCGGCAGCGGCAATTCCTCATGGTCAGAGGAGGATGTGCGGATGCAGGCGGCGGAGAACTATATCAGAAGCCGGCATTTCAGCGAAGCGCTGCATGTACTCTCCGAGATCAATCAGCATAATGCCCGCTGGTATTATCTGAGCGCGATGGCAAACTCAGGGCAGGGGAACACGGTGCTGGCGAAGGATCACGCCCAGAAAGCCGTTTCCATGGAGCCGGACAATATGGTTTACCGCCAGTTTCTTCAGCAGATGGAAAACGGCGGCACCTGGTACCGGTCTATGGGAGATATGTACGGAAGCCCGATGGAGGGCCAGGGAGATTGGTGTATGCGGCTTTGTCTGCTGAATGCATTCTGCGGATGCTGCTGCGGAAGACCCGTATTCTTCTGTTAGGACGGCACGGGGACGGCTGTGACAGTAGCATGTGCGAAGGGCACTGTGACTGCCTGTGACAGGAGTAATAATGTGCGAAGGACACTGTGACTGTCCGTGACGGAAGGAATATGCGAAGCGAATTGTGCTTGGCGTGATAAGAGCGCATTAGGAAGTGAACTGCAAAAGCAGGTATAATTGAGGGAGGAAAAGGTTTTATGAGTAACTATGAAATCGAAACAAAATGTATCCAATCCGGCTGGAAGCCGAAAACCGGCGAGCCGAGAATGCTGCCGATCTATCAGAGTACTACCTTTAAGTACGATACGACAGACCAGATGGGTAAGCTTTTCGACCTTGAGGCGGACGGATATTTCTATACGAGATTACAGAACCCGACGAATGATGCGGTGGCGGCCAAGATCGCAGATCTTGAGGGCGGCGTTGCTGCAATGCTGACGTCCTCCGGGCAGGCGGCGAATTTTTATGCCGTATTCAATATCTGTGAGGCTGGAGATCATGTGATCTGCGCTTCAGCGATCTATGGCGGCACTTTCAATCTTCTGGGCGTGACCTTGAAGAAGCTGGGAATTGAGTGTACCTTTGTTGACGTGGATGCGGATGAGGAAACGCTGGATCAGGCATTCCGGCCCAATACGAAGGCCGTGCTGGCGGAGAGTATTTCCAATCCGGCCCTGGTCATTCTGGATATTGAGAAAATGGCAAAGCTGGCGCATGCACACGGCGTACCGCTGATCGTAGATAACACCTTTGCGACACCGGTGAACTGCCGACCCTTTGAATGGGGCGCGGACATCATCACCCACTCGACGACAAAATACATGGACGGACATGCTATGCAGGTCGGCGGCGCAGTGGTGGACAGCGGAAATTTTGACTGGGAAGCCCACGCAGATAAATTCCCGGGGCTGACGACGCCGGATGAGTCGTATCACGGCATTATCTATACAAAAAAATTCGGGAAAGCAGCGTATATCACGAAGGCTACTTCTCAGCTGATGCGGGATCTCGGCTCAGTTCCCTCCCCGATGAACAGCTTCCTTCTCAATGCAGGACTGGAGACGCTGCCGCTTCGGGTGGAGCGTCACTGCTACAATGCACAGAAAGTAGCGGAATTCCTGAACAGCCATGAGAAGGTGGCTAAGGTCAACTATGCGGGACTTCCGGGGGACAAATATCATGAGCTTGCGAAGAAATATATGCCGAAGGGAACCTGCGGCGTGATTTCCTTTGAATTGAAGGGCGGCAGAGTGCCCGCAGTTCAGTTCATGGATTCTCTGAAGCTTGCGTCTATTGTGACGCATGTGGCGGACGCCAAGACGTGTGTGCTGCATCCGGCGAGCCATACGCACCGTCAGATGAACGACCAGCAGCTCGCTGAGGCAGGTATTTCACCGGGACTGATTAGACTTTCCGTCGGTATTGAAAATGTAAAGGATATTATTGCGGATCTGGCACAGGCGCTGGAGAAGGCTGAGATATGATGCGTTTTACGAGAAAGCGGAGCCTGTAACGGGATAGGACAGGTATGAACAAATATACGAAAGGCTGCGGCAGAGTTCAGACGAATTTCTGCCGCAGCCTTTTACAGGTATGTATTCAGATCCTGCTTAAGCGAAGGTGGTTCCTCAGTTCCGAAGCGGATCAAAGCTCTGACGCACAGTGCGGGCACTTTACAGCGTCCTTATGGATTTCAGATTTGCAATAAGGACAGGTTTTTACTGTCACTTCAGGAGCCGGGGCCGGCTTATGCAGCTTGTTGATGCCTTTGATTACCATGAAGATGACAAAGGCGGTCAGAAGAAACTGTACAACGAGCTGAATAAAATTTCCGTAAGCGATGACTGAGGTGCCAGCCTGCTGCGCGGCGTCCAGCGTAGGATATGTATTGCCGTCAAGAGAGATCATCAGGTCAGAAAAGTTAATTCTGCCCGTGATCAGGGTAATGACAGGCATGATAATATCATTGACCAGGGAATTGACAATGCTGGTAAAAGCACTGCCGATGATAACGCCGACTGCCATGTCCATTACATTTCCGCGCATGATAAAGGTTTTGAATTCGTTTACGATTTTTGCCATTTTGCTTCCTCCGTTGTAATCTTATATTTATCTTAATATTATAGCATGGTTGTCTTAAAAAAACTATGGTATAATGTGAACACTTAATGAGCAATAGTGTGAGCACTTAATGAGCACGAGCGTAGTACATGCCCGGCCGATCCATGGAGGTATTTTATGCGTTTTATGCACATTGCAGACGTACATCTCGGGGCCGCTCCAGACCACGGTTTCCTCTGGGCAAAGGACAGGGGACGGGAGCTTTGGGAGAGCTTTCGGCGATGTATTGCAGATGCAAATGAGAAAAAAATAGATTTACTGCTGATTGCGGGAGACCTGTTTCACCGTCAGCCGGAGCTTCAGGAGCTGAAGGAGGTAAATTACCTGTTTTCCACGCTGGAGCGTACCATTGTGGTGCTGATCGCGGGCAATCATGATTATCTAAAGCCCTCGTCTCCTTATACATCCTTTCCCTGGAATGAAAACGTCATATGCCTGTTTTCGCCGGAATGCGAGCGGGTGAGGCTGCCGGAGCTGCGGACGGAGATTTATGGTTTCAGCTATCATCGGCAGGAGATCAAAGAGCCCTTGTATGAAGGGCTTACGGCTGAGAAAAATGATTATTTTAAAATATTGCTGGCTCATGGCGGAGACGCAGAACACATTCCCATGAACAAGGACGGCTTTCTGGAATCCGGCTTTGACTATATCGCACTGGGACACATTCACAAGCCCCAGGTATACATACGGAACCTGGCAATGTACGCCGGGGCGCTGGAGCCGATTGACTGCAACGATCTGGGGCCGCATGGCTATATCATCGGAGAGGTGCACCGGAAAAAGGTGAAGCTCTCGTTTGTGGAGGTGTGCAGTCGGGAATACCGTCAGATAGAGGTAGAGGTAACGGAGGGGGACACGGTTTATTCGGTGAGGGAAAAGATTGCGGCCATGATCCGGGATCAGGGGGCGCAGCATATGTACCGGGTTGCCCTGACCGGACAGCGCCATCCGAGGTTCAGGCCGGATATCCGGGAATACATGAAATGCGGCCGTATTCTTGAGATTACCGACCGGACGGTTCCGGCGTTTCATCTGGAGGAGCTTCGGCAGCAGTATAGGGGACAGCTGATCGGAAATTATATTGACAGCTTTGGGAAAGGCCCCCAGGGCCTGGTGGAGGAAAAGGCGCTTCGTTATGGTCTGGAGGCTTTGCTGTATTCTGACCGGTAAGCTCAAGGAACACCAGGATATTTTACAGGCATCCGGTCATGAAGCAATTTTACAGGTATCCGGTCAGGGAGCGGCCGGAGTGTGAGAGGGAAGTATGGAGATACAGGAGCTTTTTTTAAAGCATTACGGAAAATTTGAAAATCACAGAATTCTTCTGAAGCCGGGAATGAATATTATATATGGAGGAAATGAGACCGGAAAGACGACGATTCATTCCTTCATCCGTGCGATGTTTTTCGGATTGAGCCGCGGCCGGGGAAGGGCGGCGAAGACGGACGAGTATCAGATCCGGCAGCCCTGGGACTGCCCGGGAGCATTTCTCGGCAGCATGAGGGTTCGGGAAAACGGCGAGGTATACCGGATTGACCGGTGCTTTGACCGGAGCGCACGGCCGCTGACGGTCACGTGTGAGACGAGGTCGCAGGAGCTTGACCAGCCGGAGCGGGCCATGGCGATGCTTCTGGGCGGCATCAGTGAAGCGGCCTTTGTCAATACGGTGTTTGTTCCCCAGGCGCAGGCGGAGACAGACGAGGCTCTTGCACAGGAGCTGCAGCGGTATATGGTGAACAGTGACAGTACATTGGACGCGCAGCTTGATGTGGCCCAGGCGCTGCAGGGGCTTCGGAAGAAGAAAAAAATGTTTGAGCAGAAAAAGAAAAAAGAGGACGAGCTTATGGAGGCCCGCATTGCAAAAAAGCAGGCCAGCGCCGAGATGATCCGCAATGAGCTGGAAATGCTGAGGCGGCAGGCCGGATTTTCTGCGAAGCAATATAGGCAAAACAATTTGTCGGAGGGAGAGACGGCAGAGGAGGACGAGTGGGAGAAGGAAACGGTGAAAGGACAGCGTATCCTTGAGCTGCTGCTTTTCCTGGCGGGCGCTCTGGCTCTTGCAGGGGCCTTTTTGCTGACGGATTGGAAGCTCAGAATTTTTCTGGGAATATTTGGGGCGGTTTTTCTGCTGCTCATCTTACCGGTGCATTTTCTTTTCGGCGGCCGGGAGGAGGACGGGCCGGAAGAGGAGCCGGAAAATGCAGGCGCGCAAAACAAATATCTTATGGAAGAAATTCGCAACAGAGAGGAGCTGTATGGAAAGCTGCAGGACGAATTAGAGGAGCTGTACCACAGCCATGTTCGGCTGGACGGGACAGACACGGAAATTGCCGCGCTTACTCTGGCCATTGACCGTATTTGTGAGCTGTCCTCGGGAATTTATGCCAGATCAGGCGGCGAACTTGGCAAGCGGGCTTCGGAAATTCTGAGCGAGCTGACGGACGGCGCGTATGACCGGATTATCCTGGATGAGACAGCCTCCGTCCGTATTCACACCCCTTCCCGGGTGCTGGGGCTGCATCAGGTGAGCGGCGGCACGATGCAGCAGATCTATTTTGCTTTGCGTATGGCTGCAGGAGAGGTGCTGAGCGAGGGCAAAGTGCTTCCGATCGTTCTTGACGAGACCTTTGCCATGTACGACGACGCCCGCCTTGAGGCGGCGCTGCGCTGGCTCAAAAAAAGCGGCAGGCAGGTGATTCTGTTTACGTGTCAGAAGCGGGAGCGGGAGATCCTGGAGCGGCTGAACTGAAGAATTTTAAAATAACAGGATTTGGAACGGCTATGGAATTGGCGCAGGATAGACAGACTGCGCCGTTTTTGTATCCTTGGAAAAGCAAGGCGGGCTTTTGACGGTCTGTTTTCCGATTCATACGGCTGAAAATTTTTAAGGAGGATGATGGGACATTTTGAGCTGGTCCTCCGTCTAATATATGAAGTGATAGAAAAGAAGTATGAGCCGGCCGGCCGCTTCACTGCACGAGAAGAAAGGAGCAATATGGAAAATCTGATAAAAAGGGCGCAGAACCGGGACGCGGAGGCATTTACGGCGCTGATGCGGAGGCAGATGCAGAGCATGTACAAAACGTCCCGGGCAATTCTGACAAATGAAGAGGATGCGGCGGATGCAGTTTCAGAGACAATCCTGACCTGCTGGGAAAAGCTGAGCCAGCTTGAAAATCCGTCGTATTTCCGAACCTGGATGACGCGCATTCTGATTAATAAATGCAATGACATCCTGCGCAGAAAGGAGAAGCTTTTCTTTACGGAGGAGATGCCCGAAATACCGTCCCAGGATACCGGCTATCTGAATGCAGAATGGAATGAAGCGCTTAAATCCCTGGACGAAAAATACCGCCTGGTGATTATGCTTTATTATGTGGAGGGATATAAGACCAGCGAGATCAGTGCGATTCTGGAAATACCGGAAAGCACGGTGCGGACCCGGCTGGCCCGGGGACGGCAGAGACTGGCCCTGGAATATGGCCGGGAGCAGACTGTCCCGGAGGACGGACAGACCGCCGGAAATATGCGGGAGACCGCCGCGGAGGGCAAAGGGTCTGTTGAGGATATCTGGAGGACTACCCCGAAGGGCGGACAGACTGCTGGAAATATGCGGGAGACCGCCGCGGATAAGAAAGAGGCTTCTATATTGGGAAATAACAGGATTCGGATTGAGAGGAGGCGGCTCGTATGAGACAGAAGGATATGGTGGATACGATTGAATTGTTAAAAGGAGAAATAGAAATACCGGAGGTGGTACAGAAAAGGGCGGAGAGTGCCTTTGCCAGGATAAAGGAAGAAACGCAGCAGAGCGCAGACACGGCAGGAGTGCAGCAGAACGCAGGCATGGCAGGAATGCAGCAGAACGCAGACATGGCAGGAAAAGCTTTACACGGGGAAAAGCTGTCTGGAAAAGAACTGCATAAGAAAAAATCGTACAGAAAAGCATCAGGAGGGCTTGCAGGGCGCAGGGCATGGTCGGCAGCGGCAGTGGCAGCGGCGGTTCTTGTGGTGTTCGGAGTGGGTGCAGCAGCAGCGTATATGCAGTGGAGCAAGGGTCTGGAAGAAGGGCTTCAGACCACCGCCAGTCAGCGGCAGGCCCTGGAGGACAGCCAGATGGCATCCTTTGTGGGGCAGTCTGTGACCCAGGGAGATGTTACGGTGACGATGCAGCAAAGCATCGTGGATAACTATTTTGCATATCTTTCCTTTAAGGTGGAAGGCTTTGAGGTGGAAGACGGCGTGCAGCCGGGATTTTCCGGTATATCGGTGGAGGTGGAGGACACCGGGAACTATACAGGCGGATGGGGGGCCAGCTTTTACGACGGCCTTATCCCCGGAGAGAACGGAAGGGCGATTCACGCTGACAGCGGCATCCCGGTGACGGAGGGAGAGCAGACCAGCTATACAATGGCGGACGGAAACCTGGAGTTCCAGGTAACGATGCAGACCGATAAAAAGGGCGTCTTTATTGACAAGCCGATTCATGTGGTACTGAAGGATTTGGGAACGTATTCCGGCAAGGCGGAGGATGTTGAAGTCGCTGCGGAGGGAACCTGGAAGTTTGACTGGACGCTGCAGGGAAGCGATGAGGTGGTAAAGTATGAGCCGAATACAGCTTTGGGGGACAGCGGCGCAACGCTGCTGACGGCAGAGCTCTCGCCGATTTCCGTATCCTTAACGTATGATTTCCCGCGCCGGGAGGAGACGGAAGAGGCGATAGATGAAAACGGAAACCCGTTCATGCATACGACGTATGCGGAGACACCGTATTTCTACGGCGTCCGTTTAAAGGACGGAACGATGTATACCGGACTTGCGGGCGGAGGAGTGAACGGATATAAAGAGGATAATTCGGATATATACGAGGTGATCCGGTCCCTGGACCGTGTGATTGATGTGGAGCAGGTGGAGAGTCTTCTGTTCATCAAATCGTATCCAGAGGGAGAAGGAGAACAGCCGCTGACGGAGGAGAATTTATATATCGTTCCGGTGGAATAAAAATAGCGTTAGTTTATAAAACAGGCAGAACGGATTGCTATATTACAATAGTTCGGCCTGTTTTTGATTATTTTCTTCGCCAGGCCACCTCCTGTCAATTTCAAAATAGAAGTCTTTACAAAGGAGTTGTGCAAATAGTATAAAAATGATAACATTACCATATAAAAAACGACGATTTGCACAAAAGAGAACCGTTTTTTGTTGACCTAAAATGCTGTGTGTGCTATAGTTGAAACATGAAATGGTAACGCAACCATTTCATTAAGGCCGAGAGGCCGAATTTTTATAAGAAAAATGGTAACGCTACCATTTTGCGTTGCATCAAGCATATTTAAGGAAGATGATTCCGCATGAAAGTAACAGAAAGGAGGGGCTATGGCGACACTGAAAGATGTTGCAAGAGCGGCGGGCGTTGCACCGATCACAGTTTCCAGAGTAATTAATAACCAGGACACTGTAAAAGAAAAAACCCGTGACAAGGTACTAAAAGTAATGGCAGAAATGCAGTACATCCCAAATGTAGCTGCCAGAAATCTGATTACAAAGAGAAGTCATGTGATTGATGTCTATATTCCGGAAGATATTGAACTGGATAATCCCTTTATGCTGCAGTTGATTGCAGGTATCAGCGAAGTACTTAGTGAAAAAATGTATTCCTTCCTTATATTGAGGAATCGAAAACAGGAGCATATTTGTGACGGTTACATTGTAACAGGTTTGCTGACGCATGAAATTGAAGAGTTCTATCAATACGCAAAAGAAAGAAACCGCCCTGTGGCGTTATTTGGTCATACAACGCTTCATGATGTGGACTGTATTGATGTGGATAATGTGGCAGGAGCCAGAATGGCGGTAGAGTATCTGATCGAAAACGGACACACCGAGATTGCAATGATTAATGTAGCCGAGGATAAGGACTATACTGTGGATCGATTTGAAGGATATCGGCAAGCGTTGCAAAAGCATGGATGCCCTTTTGATGAAAAAAAGATTGTTTACTCCCCAAATCAGGTGAAGGACAGTGTAGAGGCGGCAAAAGAACTGTTGAAGCGGGGTGGGTTCAGCGCAATTTTCTGTGCGACCGATACGATTGCCATTGGGGTTGAAAATGCAATCTCAGAAGCAGGACTCAGAATTCCAGAGGATATATCAGTCATAGGCTATGATGGACTGGGGCATCAGTTGCTGGCTACGCCGAAGGTGGCTTCCATCCAACAGCCGGTTTTCCAGATTGGGAAAATGCTTGCCAGAACTTTGGTGGATCGGTTGGACAACAAACCGACCAGAGTGGAGAAGACCGTGGATCCGATTTTACTGACGGGTGATTCCGTTAAAAATGTATGTAACTAAAAATTATTATAAAAAATGGAGGGAAACTATGAAGAAAGCACTAGTATTAGCAGCAATGGCAGCAGCGATGGTTTTGCCAATGAGCGCACTTGCCGAAGAAAAAACGTTGGAGATCTGGTCATCCGGAGAAGAACTGGGACGTTTTGTTGAAGGTTTCAACGAAATTTACCCCGATGTGAAGGTGAACATTACAGTCGTTCCAAACGCAGATTTTCTTGCAAAGCTGACGCCGACATTGGCGAACGGACAGGGAGCGCCGGATATCTTTACGGGAGAATCGGATTACGTAAAATATCTTGTGGATTCTGGATTCTGGGAAGATCTGAGTGCTGATCCTTATAATGTGGGAGAATACACGGATGATATCTGGGATTATGTAACGAGTGTGGGAAGCGATGCATCCGGAGCAGTCCGGGCTTTGAGCTGGCAGGCATCGCCTGGATCGATCATGTATCGCCGCGATATTGCAAAAGAAGTTCTGGGAACCGATGCTCCAGAAGAGGTTGGCGCTATGCTTAATTCTAATGAGGCCCTGCTTGAAGTGGCCGCAAAAATGAAGGAAAATGGAATTAAGATGTTTGCAAGCTGGCAGGATATTCTGAATATGGAGTTTTCAAACCGCGAGCAGCCGTGGGTAGTGGATGATACACTCGTTATCGATGATGCAATGCTTGAGTTTATGGATATGGCGAAAGACATTGCCGAGAATGGGTATGATCTGAATGTAGATCCGTGGGCGCCGGAGTGGAGTGCGGCAGTGGAGAGTGAGGATACTTTCTGTTACGTACTTCCTTCCTGGGGCTACCAGTTCGTGGTAAAACCGGCAGCAGACAAAACCGTAGGGCAGTGGGCAATGTGTGAAGGTCCGGTGCCTTACGTAAAGGGAGGAACCTGGCTTGGAATCTATAAAGACAGTGAAAACAAAGATATTGCATGGGATTTTCTGAAATACTGCTGCTGTGACAGTGAGGCTCAGCAGGCTTATGCAAAAGAATACGGCGAATATGTGTCTTTGAAATCGGCGGACGAGGTTCTGGCGGCAGGAGAAGGCGAGGAGGTACTTGGCGGTCAGAATCCGTTTGAATTTTATAATGGGCAGATGGAAAAGAAGCCGAGTGATTTGATGACCGGATATGATGGACAGATTAATACCGTTTTCCTTTCCGCAACAAAGGACTATGCGACAGGAATTCTGTCAAAGGAAGAGGCTATTGAGCAGTTTAAAGAAGATGTTGCGACTGCCTACGCCGAGTTGACAGTCGATTGATCGAAGACGGCCGATGCAGCGCATCGGCCGTTTTTAAAAGGGGGTTACCGTATGATGTTACCGAAAACAGGGAAAAAGAAGAAGTTGAAAAACAGAGAGAATAGCGGACTTGTCTTTATTTCTCCGTTCTTTCTGGTGTTTGCAGTTTTCGGATTATATCCTGTGATTTATACGATTTATCTTAGCTTTTATAAATGGGATGGTCTTGCGCCTTCGGTTTTTATTGGAATCAAAAATTTTCACAGATTACTTACTGATAAGGTATTTTTTCTGTCAGTATGGAATACCTTTCGTATCTGGGTCTGCAATTTCATTCCACAGATGCTGTTAGCGCTTGTTTTATCGGCTATTTTTACATTCAATAAATTGAAAGGTATGAAATTTTTCCGCGCGGCCTATTATCTGCCGAATCTGATTACCGCTGCGTCGGTCGGTTTGCTTTTCAATCTTTTGTTTGACGGCGACAAATCTGTGGTGAACTATATCCTGACGATACTGAAAGTTCCGGGTGCTCCATTCCAGTTTTTTAACAGCGGCATCTTTACTACGGGACTGGTTTCCTACATCCAGTGCTGGATGTGGTTTGGTTACACAACAGTTATTATTATGGCGGGAATCACAGCGATTGATTCTTCGGTGTACGATGCGGCTATGGTAGACGGGGCCTCAAAAATGCAGACTTACATTTATATCACTATGCCGCTCATAAAGCCAACACTGGTGTATATGATGATTACATCCATTATCGGCGGTATGCAGTTGTTTGATGTTCCCGCGACGCTGACCAATGGACTTGGGGATCCGCGTAAATCTATTTTGACGACTTCGATGTATCTGTATAACCAAGGATTTAAGAGCCACAATTACGGATATGCATCAGCAATATCAGTAGGTTTGTTTGTAATTATCGCAATATTAAGCATATTCTCATTCAGAGCAATGCAGAACAAGGGAGGCACGCAGGATGGCAATTAGAAAAAAAGTAAAGTCGAGTACGATTGTAATGTATGTATTTCTTATTTTGCTGCTACTATTGTCCATTGTGCCGTTTTATCTGGTGGTCATCAATTCTACTCACTCCAGCTTTGATATTGTTACGAAGCTGAATCTTTTGCCGGGCAAGAGTATGGGAGAAAATTATACTACGATGCAGTCTCATGTAAATATCTGGAAGGGCTTTCTAAATAGTCTGCTTATTGCAGTTCCATATACGGCCTTTACAGGTTATTTTGGAGCGCTGACTGCATTTGGATTTGCCAAGTATCGTTTTAAAGGAAGGAACATTTTGTTCGGTGTGGTTCTGGCCTCTATGATGATTCCGGCGCAGGTGAGTATCATCGGTTTTTACCAGTTAAATCTGAAACTTCATCTTTTGAATTCTTATATTCCATTTGCTATCACAGGTATCTCAAATGCGACAGCAGTCTTTTTTCTTAGGGGCATCATTGAACAGAGTATTCCAAACTCTATGATGGAAGCTGCCCGGCTGGAAGGCTGCTCGGAGTTTATGATTTTTAACCGGATTGTACTGCCTTGTGTGACGCCAGGTGTAGCGACCATGTGCATTTTTAATTTTGTATCCTGTTGGAACAATTATATCGGTCCGTTAATCATTATGACAGACAGCGAAAAATATACAATGCCGGTGATGATTGCCATGATCAAAGGGCTGTATCTGACGAATTACGGAGCAATGTATCTGGCAATCACGATATCCATTGTCCCAATTATTATCGTATACTGCTTTTTCTCAAAATACATTATTAATGGTCTGACTGTGGGAGCAGAAAAGTAGGAGGAAACATGAAAAAGGTAAATTGGAATTATTCGAATGAACAGAATCCGTGGAAGAAAAAGGAGCATGCAGGGTGTGGACAGGCCGACGCAGAACTGACAATAAATTCCACGGAGTACCAAAAAATGTATGGATTTGGAGGATGCTTTAACGAACTGGGATACCGTGCGCTGGGAAAGCTTATGCCGAAGGAGCGCGAGGATGTGATGCGCGAGCTTTTCGAGCCGGGAGAAGACCGCTGCAATCTGAATTTCTGTCGTATGCCGATCGGCGCAAACGATTATTCCTTTGATTGGTACAGTCTGGACGAGACACCAGGGGATTATGAGCTGAAGGATTTTTCCATTGAGCGGGACAGACGGGCACTGATTCCATATATTCAGATGGCAAAAGCCTATGCGCCGGAGCTGAAGCTGTTTGCATCGCCATGGAGTCCTCCCGTCTGGATGAAAGAACCGCCGGTGTACAACTGGGGCAAGCTGATCAAGACTCCGGAAAACCTGCGGGCATATGCAGAGTATTTTGTAAAATTTGTTCAAGCATACGCTGCAGAAGGAATAGAGATCAATCAGGTGCATGTTCAGAATGAACCGGTGGCTAATCAGAAATTTCCTTCCTGTATGTGGACAGGAGAGGAGATGCGTGACTTTATTAAGGAATATCTAGGACCGGCAATGAAAAATGCTGGGCTGGATACAGAATTGTGGCTTGGAACGATCAATGCGCCTGGCTGTGATTTCAAACGATTGATTTTTGATAAATGGGCGAGGGAGGATTATGATTATTTTGCCAATACGGTTCTGTCAGATCCGGAGGCATTGCAGTATGTTTCCGGTGTCAGCTATCAGTGGGGCGGCAAAATTGCCATCCAGAGAACCTTCGAAAGCTGGTGGCCGCAGATCAGGCTGATGCAGTCTGAGAATGAATGTGGTTTCGGCGATAATACATGGGAGTATGCGGCTTATGTGTGGACGATGCTGAAGCATTACATTGGCAATGGGGCTGAGAGTTATATGTATTGGAATCTGATTCTGGAGCCGGAAGGGAAGAGCACTTGGGGCGATCCACAGAATGCCATGATCACGGTTGATCCGGCGCAGGGTACCGTCTGCTACAATCCTGATTTTTACGTGATGAAACATTTTTCTTCTATTGTGAAAAGAGGAGCAGTCCGATTGGGAATAACCGGAACATTTGCGGCGGATAGTCTTGTGTTCCGCAATCCGGATGGTTCTCTGGCGCTTGAATTATTTAATCCATTTCAGCGGAAGTTTATGGTATCCTTTGCCTTGGAGGGGGAAAAATACTTCTTTGAACTGGAACCGAGATCTTTTAACAGCATTCTTCTTAGAGAATAATTATCATGGGGAAATAGCGGTTGATTTTTGGCACTGAATTACGTATACTGATAACCAAGGAAATAGGGGAGCTGTAATTGCTCCCTTATTTGTATTGATTCTAAGCTTTCATGCCTGCTTCGCAGGCACCACCAATAATATCAATGCGAAAGAATAGGAGAAAAACATGTTAAAAATAGGATGTCATTTATCTTCCTCCAAGGGCTTTCTTCATATGGGCGAGGAGGCCGTCTCTATTGGAGCAAATACGTTTCAGTTTTTTACCAGGAATCCCAGAGGGAGTAAAGCAAAGGAACTTGACGAGAAGGACATAAAAGCATATCTGGACTTTGCGAAGGAGCAGGGAATCGGAATCGTGGTGGCGCATGCCCCGTATACATTAAACGCATGCTCCAAGGATGACAGGGTGCGGGAGTTTGCTGGGGAGACGCTGCAGGATGACCTGAGACGCATGGAATATCTGCCGGGCAATCTTTATAATTTCCATCCCGGAAGCCATGTGGGGCAGGGGAGCCAGAAGGGAATTGAACTCATCGCAGACCAGCTCAACGCGATCCTCACGCCGGATATGCATACGACGGTGCTGCTGGAAACGATGGCAGGCAAGGGCTCGGAGGTGGGTGGACGGTTTGAAGAGCTGGCGGCCATCATTGAGCGGGTGGAGCTGAAGGACAAAATGGGGGTCTGCCTGGATACGTGCCATGTGTTTGACGCAGGATATGACATTGTGGGAGATCTGGAAGGCGTATTGAAGGAGTTTGACCGGGTGATCGGCCTGGACCGTCTGAGGGCGGTGCATGTCAATGACACGAAGAACCCGTTCTGCAGCCACAAGGACCGCCATGAGAAAATCGGGGAGGGTCATATCGGGCTGGAGGCGCTGCGCCGGGTCGTACATCATCCGCTGCTTCGTGAGCTGCCGTTCTGTCTGGAGACGCCGAACGAGCTGCCGGGGTACGCTGCGGAGATCCGGCTGCTGAGAGAGCAGGACGGAGAGACCATACGGTAAAGCAGCAGAAAGTGAATAAAAAGAAGGGGATGTCGGGAAATAGATAATCCTAAAAGGCCGGAACCAGATCTGATATAGTGGTTTCGGCCTTTTGTACGAGATGGCCGGCAGCATAGCCGCGGCCACATTTATGATTCTAATTTCTGTGCTTTGACAGAAAGTGGTTGATACGGTCTGTCGGATTCAGCAATTCGCTGATGGAGCCGTCATGGTTCAGGGTATCAATGATCAGGGCGATGTATTTGCTCATATCGCAGCCTGTGTAATACGGCTTCTGCAAAAGCTCCGGCGTCTGGTAGACGAGGTTCGTCGTCAGCATCGCATAGAACAGGCCCTGCTCATAGGCGCGGTCGAATTTTTCCAAACCGTTGGTGAAAAGACCGAAGGTGGAGCAGATGAAGATCCGCCCTGCATTGCGTTTTTTCAGCTCCCTTGCCACATCCAGCATACTGTCGCCGGAGGAGATCATATCATCCAGGATCACCATGTCCTTGCCGCCGACGTCGGATCCCAGGAATTCATGGGCAACGATGGGATTACGGCCGTTTACAACGTGGGCGTAATCGCGTCTCTTATAAAACATGCCCATATCAACGCCAAGAATATTTGCCATATAGATGGCACGGCTGGCAGCGCCCTCGTCCGGGCTGATGATCATCAGATGGTCAGCGTCTATTTTAATATCCGGAGCAGCCTTGAACAGTCCCTTGATGAACTGATATACCGGCTGAACCGTCTCGAAGCCATGGAGCGGGATCGCATTCTGTACCCGGGGATCATGGGCGTCGAAGGTGATGATATTGTCTACTCCCATATTGACCAGTTCTTGAAGCGCCAGGGCGCAGTCCAAGGACTCCCGGCCGGTGCGCTTGTGCTGACGGCTTTCGTAAAGGAAGGGCATAATCACGTTCAGGCGGCGTGCCTTTCCGCCCACCGCTGCGATGATCCGCTTCAGATCCTGAAAATGATCATCCGGCGACATGTGATTTGTATGGCCGCAGAGGGAATAGGTCAGGCTGTAATTGCATACATCCACAAGAATATAGAGATCAGCGCCGCGGACAGAGTCATTGATGATACCCTTGGCTTCACCGGAGCCGAAACGCGGTACGCTGGCATTTACGAGATAAGAAGGCTTGGAATAGGACTGCAGCAACGGACTTCCCAGATGCTCGTGTTCACGCTCCTGCCGCCACTGGACAATGTGGGCGTTGATCTTCTGCCCCAGAGTTTCGCAGCTCTTAAGTGGGATGATACCGAGCTCTCCCACAGGGATAGTTTCAAGGTTTCGTTCGTTCGCAGACTGAAATTCCATACTGTATCCTCCTGCCGCTGCTTTGCAACGGCGTATTATGATTTGTTTGCAGTTCCGATTTTACCACAAAAACAGTTTTGGTCAAGTCCTTCCGGCAGATATTTTTTTCTGAATACGGATATCGTCTCCGATCAGCTTCAGCATTGTGTAATTGCTGGAGATCCTGGAAAAGACACGTTCTGAGTATGTATCGGCAAAAGTCCCCAGGGAAAGGTTCGTGGAGATCAGCGTACTTTTACGGCGCAGAATCCGTTCATTCAGCACATGAAAAAGCTCCGATGCGACGAAGGAATTCACCAGCTCTGTACCGAGATCGTCAATAATCAGAAAATCGCAGTCAAAAATATGCTGCTCCAGCTCTGCCTGGCTTCCGGCACTGCTTCTTCCGAAAGCCGAATCAGCGAAAAGCTCGAAAAGGCGGAAGGAAGAAAAATAAATGACAGAATGTGTGCTCTCCAACAGCTCTTTGGCAATGCAGTGGGAGAGAAACGTTTTTCCGAGGCCGGTATCGCCGTACAGGAACAGGTTTTCAAAACGCTGGTCAAAGTTTTTGACAAAACGGCGGCATTCCTCCAGGGTACGTTTTGCAGTCTGGGAGGCGGTAAGCCCGGTCACTGGATCCTTGATCTGCTCCGAATAGTATTTCAGGGAAAATGCGGCAAAATTCTCAGTGGTGAGGATTTCCCGGAGATTCGACTGCGTATAAAGCAGGTCAATGGCGGCCTGTCGGAAGCAGTGACATTTTTCCGAACCGATGTAGCCGGTGTCCTGGCAATCCTTACAGCGGTATTGGGGACTCAAATAGTCCGCCGGATACCCGGCCTCCTTCAGGATCTCGGCTCTCCGGGCGGAGAGGCCAGCGATCTGCACCCGCAGCTCATCCGTAGAAGAGGACTCGTCTGCGAGAAGGCGGCGGGCATACGCAGTACTGTTGGAGGCAATGGCGGCATCAATTTCGGAAAATTCCGGGAATCTGGAATAGATCTCCTCGATGCGCCGGGTCAGCTCCTGGTGGCTGCGAGACTGCTGCCGCTGGTAATCACGCATAATGGTATTGTATTGTTCGTTCGTCAGTCCCATGATTGCTCCTTTATGTTACGGATTCAGCTTCTGCCGGTATGCCGTTACATTTTTCGGTGGTTGGTTTGCTTCTGCCATTACATTTTTCGGTGGTCGGTTTGCTTCTGCCAGTATGCTTTTCGGTCATTGCTTTAGAAGCTGCTTTTCCAACTGGTTGTAGTCGTATTCCCGCTGGGAAAAGTTGTTGAAACGGTTTCCGGCGGTCTTCTGGGGCTTGGCGGCGGGCTTTTTCTGCTCGTTCCTGCGCTGCTGATCCAGCTTTTCTATGTCGGAAAGGGAGGTCACGCCGCTGCTGTGCCACTGCTCTAGGATCTTATCGGCATACTGGAAATTCGGCTGGTGTGTCTGCCGGATGGTCCGGCGGCAGGCCTCGAGAATGATGTCAATGGTAAAACCGAATTCGTTGAACCAGCGGGCCATTGCCTCCTGTTCGGGGGCAGCAGGTCCCCGTCCCTTGATGCCGAAGGCGTTCATGATCGTAAAATAGTTGCGGTTGTGCAGGTTCGTTTCCTGCTTGGCCTGAAGAACGGTAGAAATCCCTGCCTCCGCCCAGGACAGGGCCACGCGGCGCATATAATGGCGGCTGGCAGAGCCCTTGGAAATGCAGTATTCCAAAAGATATTCGATCAGGTCTGTGGAAAATTGAAGATTATCGTAATAATAAATAAAATCGCTCTGTTCTGAGGAGGTCAGCGGCCGCTGCAGATACTGCTCTGCAACATAAAAAAGCTGGCGGATCTCCTTCTGCTCCCGTACCGCTGCAATGCGGTCTCTGTCCGGCATATCCTGGGGATTTATGGTGTGCTCAGCAGCATTATTATAAGAAGAAGCCGCGTCGGAAGCATTCCCGGCGGGTGCGGTGCCGGAGCTGCCGGCAGCAATATGGCCCGCAGCAGAGGTATAACCGGAGGATATGCTGCCTGAAACGGAGGCATATCCGGCAGATAGAGGATCGGCAGCGGTCCGCATATCCAGGAAGGTGACGGACAGCACACTGCCGTCGGAGCCCAGCTTGACCCGGAGAAGCTGCTGCTTTTCCCAGTAGGCAAGAGCGCGCTGTATGTCCTTTTCTGTGTAATCAAATACATCTGCAATGGAGGAAAGGGACAGGTCCCTTCCGGTATCTGCGCACCTGAGCAGATACAGATATACTTTGACATATTCCCCATTGGCATGAGGCATGTACTGGTCTATGAAGGTATTATGTACGACGGTTGCACCCTCCGGTGTATCTGTATAAATTTTCATTATGCTCACTCCCGCTTTTGTCCTTGTTTTCTCACAGGATAAAGTATAACATATCTGCCCGAAAATGAGAACAGGCAGTTTTGGCAGTCTTTCCCGGACAGATTTTTCCACAATGCAGGAGGAGAGTGTGGATAATGTGGATAAAAAGTTGACAATAATATTTTTGTTACGCAGAAAATGTCGAAAGTATGCCGATTTTGTTACAAAGTTATGTAAATCATATTATCCACAAAAGAATACACAGGCCGGAGATCAGAATGTGTGAATAAACATGTGGATAATGTGGATAACTCTGTGGAGGCAGGATAAATACGGGCTTTGCGGGTGTGAATAAAAGTGTGAACCTTTTTTTGATAAAAAAATGGTCGGAAGCCGGATCATTTTACAGGACAGGATTGAAAGACAGGAAAAAATAGGTTAAAATGGTGATATACGGTACGGATTGTATCAAAGCGGATGCATCAGAAAGGGATGAATCTGAAGAGGATGGATCAGGATACATCAGAAAAGGATGAACCTGAAGAGGATGGATCAGGATACATCAGAAAAGGATGTATCAGAAAAGGGAAAGGAGAAAAGGGATGAAGAAAGGGAAAGGTTTGAAAAAGGGGCTGCTGCTGGCTCTTCTTTTGGCGGTGATGGCGGGAACGCTGAATGTCCAGGCCGCAGGCAAGGACGTTACAAAGTCCATGAGCAAAAACAGCGGTTTGAAAAAAATTGTGAGGGATATTACGAAGTATACGACGGTGGAGATGGCAGGCTCCACGAAAAAGGTAACTGTGAGCATGAAAAACAGTAATCTTTTTTCCATGGCGGGCTATGTGGGAGCCAATTCTTATCACAAGACTGGATTTACAAAGGCAGAGATTCAGAAGCTTACCTACAATCTGTTCGGGAAGAAGCCTTCCGTATCTGTTATTCCAAAGTTTAGGGCGAAGGGGCAGAGATGGATTGCAAGGCGATACCAGTCCTGGCAGAAAAAGCCCTACGTGTACACCGGCGGAGACTGGGGCACCTATTATCCGGTCTACAAGATCACAAGGATCGTGAAGGTAAAGACCAATGTCTATGATGTGACGGTTACGAATAAGCTGGGTTCCTACGAGACGAAGACAACCCGGGCGGCCGGCACCACCACGATCCGCATCAAGAAAAATACAAAATCCTCCTACGGCTTTGTGATCACGAAGCTGACCTATAAAGGAAACGGGCAGAGATTTTAAAGCAGGATAAGTAAAGGAAACGGACAGAGATTTTAAAACAAAATAAAAGGCGGCGGCTATGCTGAATATCATTTCAGTATGGCCGCCGCTTTTTGCAGTCTTATTTACCCAACAGGTTTTCACCGATCTTTACCACATCTCCGGCGCCCATCGTAATCAGAAGATCACCGGGAATACATTTTTCCAGAAGGAAGGTCTCGATCTCATCAAAGGTGGGGAAGTAGTACGCTTCCTTTCCCATATCCGTCAGCTTCTGACGCAGCGTATCGGAGCTGATGCCGAGGTTGTCGGTCTCCCGGGCGGCATAGATATCGGCCAGCACCACCACATCGGCGAGAGAAAGTGCTTCGGCAAATTCATCCATCAGAGCTTTTGTCCGGGTGTAAGTGTGGGGCTGAAAAACGCACCAGATCCGCTGGCAGGGATACTTCCTTGCCGCGTGAAGCGTCGCTTTGATCTCTGTGGGATGGTGAGCGTAGTCATCAATGATGGTCACGCCGCCGATCTCTCCCTTTTTCTGGAAACGCCGGTCTGTTCCCACGAAGCTGAGAAGGCCGGAGGCCATGGAAACCGGGGAGATACCCAGCAGATCACCCGCTGCCAGTGCAGCCGCCGCATTTGCAACGTTGTGCTCTCCGGGCACACTGAGCTCAAAATGCCCTGTGGAAACGCCATCCTTTTCCAGGTCGAAACTTCCGCAGCCGGAAGCATTGTAGGAAACGTTTGCTGCCTGGTAATCCCCCTCCCCGATACCGAAGGTGATGACACGGCAGCCAAGTCCGGCCGTCAAGTCATCCAGATGCGGGATCGCCGCATTGATGATCAGAGCGCCCCCGGCAGGAATCCTTTCGGCAAAAAGCCGGAAAGAGTGGCGAATGTCGTCCAGATCCTTAAAAAAGTCAAGATGATCCGCGTCAATATTCAGGACAATACCGATGGTGGGAAAAAGCTCCAGGAAGCTGTTGGTGTATTCGCAGGCTTCCGTCAGGAAATATTCAGAGGCGCCCATACGGACATTGCCGCCGATGGACTGAAGTATACCGCCGACGGAAATCGTGGGATCCAGCTCTGCTGCCATCATGATATGAGAGAGCATGGAGGTCGTCGTAGTCTTTCCATGGGTGCCGGCAACGGCAACAGCGGTCTCATAATTTTTCATCAGCTGTCCCAGAAGCTGCGCTCTGGTGAGCATGGGGATACCCTTTGACGTCACCGCCATAAATTCTGGATTGTCAGGATGAATGGCGGCAGTATAAACGACTACGTCGATATCATCGGTAACGTTATCCGCGCACTGGGGATAGGAAATATGAGCCCCCAGACTGGTCAGCCATTGTGTGAGCTCGCTTTTTCTGGCGTCGGATCCGCTCACGGTAAAACCGCGCTTCAAAAGCACTGCTGCGAGGCCGCTCATACTGATACCGCCAATACCGATGAAGTGAATGTGAACCGGCTGATTGTAATTTATCTGATACATTGGAATAGTCTCCTTATTTCTTGATTTATGTACAGTATACTCTTTTCAGCACAAAATTCCAAGGATTTTCTCAAACCATCTGAACGGATGATATTTCTCAAACTGCCTGAAATACTGACACGGTTCAGCTGTGCGGCAAAATTTTGTAGAAAAAGCTCGAAAAATAGTGATTTTAGACAAAAAAAGGAGATATAAAAAATGTAAAATGATAAAAAAATGAAAAAACAGAAGAGGGACAAAAAAACGTGTGAGCTAAATATAATAAAAAGTAAGAAAAAAAACAGAATTAATTGTAAAAAATGTTCACTATTTAAAAAAGCTGTGCTATAATAACTAAAATGTAACTGTTTTAAATATTTAGAAACGGATATCAGAGGTAAAATACCTCGCGGCAGTTGCATAATATACATGTTGGGAAGAACTGGTTTTACGTCGCGGATATGTCAGTTTGATCAGTTGTTTCACAAAAATAAAACAGCAAGAGGTGATAGCGTGATTAAGAAAGAAATGATAGCCATGCTTCTGGCGGGAGGCCAGGGAAGCCGTCTCGGTGTTCTCACATCGAAGGTGGCCAAGCCGGCGGTGGCATTTGGCGGCAAATACCGTATTATTGATTTTCCCCTGAGTAATTGTATCAACTCAGGCATTGATACAGTCGGCGTATTGACTCAGTATCAGCCCCTTCGGCTGAATACGCACATCGGCATTGGCATTCCCTGGGATCTGGATAAAAATGTCGGCGGAGTTTCCGTGCTGCCGCCTTATGAGAAGGTCGGCAAGACCGAATGGTATACCGGTACGGCAAATGCCATCTATCAGAATCTGGCGTATATGGAGTCCTTCAACCCGGAATACGTTCTGATCCTGTCGGGAGACCATATCTACAAAATGGACTATGAGGTAATGCTGGACTTTCACAAGGCTCACGGGGCGGATGTCAGCATAGCGGTTATGCCTGTTCCCATGGAGGAGGCCAGCCGTTTCGGCATCATTGTGGCCGATGACAACGGAAAGATCCTTGAATTTCAGGAGAAGCCGAAGGAGCCGAAAAGCAATCTTGCATCTATGGGAATCTACATATTCTCATGGAAGGCACTGAAGGAAGCACTCATTACTCTGAAAGACCAGAGTAACTGTGATTTTGGAAAGCATGTTATTCCATACTGCCACGAAAAGGGCGAGACCCTCGTGGCATATGAGTACAATGGATACTGGAAGGATGTCGGGACTCTGGGCTCTTACTGGGAAGCGAATATGGAGCTGATCGACATTATTCCGGAGTTCAATCTGTACGAGGAGTTCTGGAAGATTTATACGAAGAACGATATTCTTCCGCCGCAGTATGTGTCTGAGGATGCTGTTATTGAACGTTGTCTGGTTGGCGACGGTTCTGAAATATATGGAAAAGCATATAATTCGATTATCGGCTGCGGTGTCGTGATCGAAGAAGGGGCAGTGGTACGGGATTCTATTATCATGCAGAACACTGTGATCAGAGCCGGGGCTGTGCTGGACCGGGCAATTGTCGCTGAGAATGCTGTGATCGGGGAGAATGCGGAGCTTGGTGTCGGTGAGGCGGTTCCGAACAGGGTGAAGCCGTCTGTGTATTCCTTTGGACTGGCTGTGGTAGGAGAAAATACGGTGATTCCGCCAAATGTTAAGATCGGCAAGAATACTGCGGTTACAGGAGAGACGGTGCCGGAGGATTATCCGAATGGTATTCTGGAAAGCGGCGAGACTTTAGATAAGGCAGGTGACGTGCAATGAGAGCAGTAGGTATGATCTTGGCTGGCGGAAACAGCTTCAGAATGAAAGAATTATCAAACAAAAGAGCGATCGCTGCCATGCCGATCGCAGGAAGTTTCCGGGGGATTGATTTTGCGCTGAGCAGTATGTCGAATTCCGGTATTCAGAAGGTTGCTGTGCTGACACAGTACAATTCCAGGTCGTTGAATCAGCATTTGAGTTCTGCAAAATGGTGGAATTTCGGAAGAAAGCAGGGAGGATTATTCGTTTTCCCGCCGATGGTTACTTTGGACAATGATTTCTGGTACAGAGGTACGGCGGATGCGATCCATCAGAATCTGGACTTCCTGAGGGAATGTCACGAGCCGTATGTAGTGATCGCCTCCGGTGACGGCGTGTATAAGCTGGATTATACAAAGGTGCTGGAGTTCCACATTGCAAAGAAGGCTGATATCACTGTAGTGTGCAAAGATTTTCCGGCATCAGAGGATGTGACCAGGTTTGGTCTGCTGAAGATGAATGAGGACGGCAGGATCGTTCAGTTTGATGAGAAGCCCATGGCGGCTTCGTCGCATACGATTTCCTGCGGTATTTATGTGATCCGCAGACGCCAGCTCATCGAGCTGATTGAAAAGTCCATTGAAGAAGGCAGACATGATTTTGTGAAGGATGTTCTGATCCGCTATAAAGATGTAAAACGCATTTATGGTTATAAAATGGAAGAATACTGGAGCAATATCGCCTCTGTGGATTCTTATTATCAGACCAATATGGACTTTCTCAAGAAAGAAGTCAGGGATTACTTCTTCCGGGAGTACCCGGATGTGCATTCCAAGGTGGACGACAACCCGCCGGCTAAATACAATCCGGGCAGTGTGGTAAAGAACAGCATTATTGCAAATGGCTGTATCATTAACGGACGGGTAGAAAACTCTGTTATTTTCAAAAAGGTTTTTGTGGGAGAAAATTGTGTCATCAAGAATTCCATTGTGCTGAATGACGTATATTTGGGTGATAATGTTTACCTCGAGAACTGTATTGTGGAGAGCCGGGATACGATCCGGGCAAATTCGCACTACGTAGGAGAGGGCGGCATAAAGATCGTAGTAGAATCCAATGAACGGTATGTACTGTAAACATACAGATAAGATAAAAAATTGAAACCACGGGGGACAGATCCATGACAATTACAGATGTAAGAGTGAGAAAAGTAGCAAAAGACGGAAAGATGAAAGCGGTTGTTTCCATTACACTGGATGATGAGTTTGTAGTACACGATATCAAAGTGATTGAGGGAGAGAAAGGCCTTTTTATTGCAATGCCGAGCCGTAAAGCGGCGGATGGGGAATATCGGGATATTGCGCATCCGATTAATTCAGGAACCAGGGAAAGGATTCAGCGAATCATCCTGGAAGAGTATGAGAGAGCTGCTGCAGAGACATCTGAGGAATAAAGTCATCAATGGGAAAACACAGAAAATAAAAATTCACCCGGAAGTGGACCGGGTGAATTTTTTTACCGGGAAACCGCTGCGGCGTTGCGGGCCAGGGTCTCCTCGATGATACTCTGTACGTGCCGTCCGAGAAATTTCTGTTCTTCCCGGGACAGCTCCTTCGGATTGATCGGTTTGCCGTACTCGATGATAACGGGCACGCCCTTTATGGAAGGGAAATGATCCTCAAATACGGCCGAGGAGTTGTTAATGGATACCGGAACGATGGGACATTCAGACTTTGTCGCGATCTTGAAGGAGCCCTCATGGAAAGGCAGAAGCTCCAGTTCGCTGGCGTTTTTGTTGCGGGTGCCTTCCGGGAAGATCATGATGGAAATGCCGTTTTTCATTTTCTCGATGGCGGCAAGGATGACTTTCAGTCCCTCCCGGATATCGGAGCGGTCCAGAAACAGGCAGTGCAGAAACTTCATCCAGCGGGAAAGCAGAGGAATCTTTTCCATTTCCTTCTTGGCAATGTAGCCGGTCGGCCTCTGGCAGCGGGCGTAGGTCAGAACGATGTCAAAGTAGCTGCGGTGGTTTCCGATGAACAGTACAGGCGTATCCTTGGGAATATTTTCTTCCCCAATGACGGTCAGCTTTATGCCGGCCAGCCAGGCAACGATCTTAAATGCGCCCTGGACGATGCGCAGGGAACTGATATCCCGAAGCGAGGGATTGAATTTTCCGATGATCCATTCCACGAGAAATACGGGGATGGACAGGATCAGAAAGGCAATGACAAAAACTGCGACCAAGATAAATCGTATCATAAATACATCTCCCATTTATTTTAAACATATTTTCCCATCTATTTTAATGGTTTTGCGTACCAGGCGCAAGGATTATCTGCGGAAATTGTTAGATAAAAGGGATAAGTCATTGAAGAGAACTGCTTCGGATGATATGATTGAGCGGGAAGAGAAGCAGCAGTCAAGTGAAAAAGTGAGGATATGTTATGAAAAAGAAGAGCAGATATATTCTGGGAATCCTTTTAGGTGTGTGTGTTCTTGTTGGCGGTATTAAAATTGCGGAGCGCAGCACCTCCCGGGTACTGCATATTACCCGGGCAAAGGATTATCCTGCAGACGAATGGACGATCACTCAGTACGGCCCCCGGGATATCAATTCTATGTTTTATACGATTTACAATCCCCAGAATGGTCTGATCGTCATTGACGGCGGATGGACGGAGGACGGTCCCTTTGTCCGGGAAACGGTCGAGGCATTAGGCGGAAAGGCAGACGCATGGATCCTTACGCATCCGCATCTGGATCACATCAGTGCTTTTGCCAGTCTTTATCCGGATCTGCGGGGAATTGAGATCGGAGATATCTATACGGTGGATATGGCTTCGCCGGAAAAATGCCAGAAACGGGCAAAATGGGACAGCGTTGATGCGTATAGGGAATTTCTGGCGTTGGAAGTGGAGGATCTGAAATACGTGTATCCCGGCGACGTGCTGAACATCTGCGGCTTGGAAGTTGATATTTTCAATGCCTATGATGAGCACGTAGAGGAACTGTCGAAGGATTACTTAAATGACGGTTCTATGATGTTCAAGATAAAGGGAGAGACTCAGTCGGTGCTGTTTTGCGCCGATGTGGGAAAGCGTATGAGCGATTACCTCCTTGAGACCTGGGGAGATGACCTGAAGGCAGACTATATTCAGATGGGACATCATGGCAACGGCGGTCTGCTGGCGGATTTTTATACAAAAGTATCCCCGGAGGTGGCGTTTTTTGATGCGCCGGACTGGCTGATGTATGATACCACCGGAAATTATACGACCCCGGAAAACTCAGAGCTCATGGAGTCGCTGGGGAGCGAAGTTGTCAGCTTCCATACGCAGCCGAATTCGGTCATTTTGAGGTAAGCAGGGGAAGAAATACAGAAAAATAGTTGACAGCGTCCATTATCTTACTCTATAATGATGTGGACACAGTCAACTATATTTTGAGGAGTAATTATTTATGAAACGTTTTATGAACCCGAGAATGATGCTTATTATCTCAATGGCGGTGTTTGGTACGCTGGGCCTGTTTGTGAGAAACATTTCCGTATCCTCCGGTGAGCTGGCGCTGTACCGGGCGATCCTGGCGGCTCTGCTGATCGGAGCTTTTCTGCTTGTCACAAAGCAGAAAATCCCATTTCGTGAGATCAAAAAAGAAATCCCGCTGCTTTTGCTTTCTGGTGTGGCCATGGGCTTTAACTGGATACTGCTTTTTGAAGCGTATAAGTATACGACGGTTTCCGTGGCGACCCTCAGCTATTATTTTGCTCCGGTGATTGTGACGGTGGCCTGTCCCATTTTGTTTAAGGAAAAGATGACGGCAAAGCAATGGATCTGCTTTTTCATGTCAACCCTTGGCATTGTACTGATCACGGGGATCGGGGATCTGTCGGTGGGAAATAATCATTTTGTCGGCATTCTTTTTGGGCTGGGGGCCGCCTGTCTTTATGCGACGGTGGTTTTGCTCAACAAGTTTATTAAGAAGGTGGAGGGCATTCACAGGACGTTTCTGCAGTT
Source organism: Lachnospiraceae bacterium (assembly GCA_030524705.1). Taxonomy (GTDB): domain Bacteria; phylum Bacillota; class Clostridia; order Lachnospirales; family Lachnospiraceae; genus Choladousia. Next base: position 53,119 of record JAUNGD010000001.1, read on the forward strand.
TATTGCGGCAATTCTCGTGCTGATTCCCTACGTGGGATTTACCAGCGGAGTCACGCTTTCAGGGTTGGACTTTACTGGCTGGATCTGCCTGCTGATCGTGGGAATCGTCCATACCGGCGTGACCTACTGCCTGTACTTTTCTTCCCTGAAGGAGCTTCCGGGGCAGAAGGCCGCCATCCTGAGCTATATCGACCCGCTGGTAGCCGTCCTGGTATCGGTTCTGATTTTGGGGGAGAGCATGACGGTCACGCAGGTGATCGGCGGCGTTTTGATTTTAGGCTTTACCCTATGGAATGAAATGACACCGAAAAGCAGCAGAGAGGTGAAATGATGCTTACACAGGACCAGATTGCAGATATTCAGGGATTTAACAAGGTATATCAAAACGTATTCAAATCGGTGGACGCGGCGATTATTGAAGCGGGGTATTCCTTAACGGAAAAGGAGGTTTTGCTGGAGATCAGCAAGACGGAGCGCTGCACGGCCAATATTCTGATCGGGCAGCTGGGGATTGACCGCAGCTATATGAGCCGGATGCTGAAGCGGTTTGAGAGGCTGGGGCTGATCCAAAAGGCTGTTTCGGATACGGACAGCCGGATCAAATACATTCATCTCACTGATTTTGGAAGGGAGGAATTTAACCGCCTGAGCGATATACAGAACAGGCAGATTGCCTGTGCCTTTGAAAAGCTGTCCTCTGAGGACGTCCATGCGATCTGCTCGGCCCTGGTTATGACGAGAAATAAGCTTTCGGCGGCCAACGATGTGATCACCATTCGTCCGTTTAAGCAGAGTGATATTGAATACGTGATTTCCAGGCACAAAACCCTGTACTATGCGGAGCGGCACTTGTCCGGTACGTTTTCTGCCTACGTGGATAAAATTGTCTACGAATTTGTGGAGCAGTTTAACCCGGAGACGGATTGCCTGAACATTCTGGAATGCAACGGAGTACCGGCGGGCAGCATAGCCATAAAAAAGGCGGGGGAGGATGCCGCCCAGCTCCGGTTTTTCATGCTGGAGCCGGAAATGCGCCGGCGGGGGTACGGCAACAGGCTGATGGACATGGCCCTGGATTTCTGCAGGGACAGAAATTACAAAATGGTCTTTCTGCTGACCATCACTGCGCAGGTTGTTGCGCGGCACGTCTATGAAACCCATGGCTTTTGCAGGGTGTCCGGCACCGACAGATCCGAGTGGGGAGAAGGGGTAATCGAGGAGCGCTGGGAGTTGCGTCTGTGAGCAGAGCAGAAAATTTTTGTTTTGTACAAGGAAGGGCGAAGGCGGTGAACAGAAAAGATGAGTGAGATTGTGATAAGATATATCGAAAGAGAACGTGCCTCTGACATTAACATTAAAAATGAGCCATTTAAGCTTTTCGGGCGTATGTTGCCGTGCTATCAGGACGGCAGATGGAGCTTCACCACGGTGGAAAATGAGAAGATTGGGTGGGATATTTTTCCAGATGAAAATTATGACTATGAAAAAATGAAGCAGGATCATATTTTTATCGGCGCCTATGACGGTTCTGCGTGTATCGGTCTGGCGATACTGCAAAAGCAATGGCATAAATATATTTATTTGTATGATTTGAAGGTGAATCGTTCCTACCGCGGTGGGCATATCGCCACCAAAATGATAGATACGGCCTGTGCCTATGCGAAGGAGCAGGGCTATCGCGGCGTGTGGACAATCGGGCAGGATAACAATCTGGCGGCCTGTTTGTTCTATGTGAAGAATGGTTTCAGGATCGGGGGACTGGATACGAATATTTATATTGGGACAAGCCAGGAGGGCAAGGCAGATATTTATTTCTATAAAGACGCAAAATAAGAAAACTGTAAATTTCTGGCTTACAATGACAGGGGGGAGCAGCAAAATGCCGCTCCCCCTGCTTGCATGCTTCTTTATACTGTGCCATCGCCCAGAGTGTTTTATTGAAATTTGTTTACCGGTTGTACAGCTGCGTTGTGCGGAGCAGCCATTCGCAGCGCTCCTCGCTCAGCGCTTCCTTCCGGTAACGGAACGCCCAGTTCGCCGCGGCCACTCCAGGTGTGTTCATCCGGGCGTCGCTGCCCAGAATCAGCAGATCCTGGATCGGGAAAATTGCGTATTTTGCAATGCTGCCCATGCAGAAACGGATGAAGTCAAGGCTGACGCAGTTGCCGTCGGTGTTGCCGTAGCGGCGGATGCGGTCCCGGACGATCTCAGGCTGTACGGCGTACCAGCCCATGGTCGTGTCGTTGTCATGGGTGCCGGTGTAGCAGATGCAGTTCGTGGTGGTATAGAAATGCGGTACGTAATTTGTATCGTTCATATCGCCGAAGCCGAACTGAAGCACCTTCATGCCCGGGAAGCCGAATTCATCTCTCAGATGCTCTACCTCCGGGGTGATAACGCCGAGATCCTCTGCAAAGATCGGAAGGTCATCGCCAAGCTCCTTCTGGATCGCCTTGAACAGGTCCTCGCAGGGTCCCTTGACCCATTTGCCGTTGATGGCGGTCTCCTCCCCGGCGGGTACGGACCAGTACGCCTCGAAGCCGCGGAAATGGTCGATGCGCAGGTAATCCGTCAGCGCAAGCTGGCGTTTGATGCGGCGGATCCACCAGGCGTAGGAGGTCTCCTTGTGATAATCCCAGTCATACAGCGGATTGCCCCAAAGCTGTCCGGTGGCGCTGAAATAATCCGGCGGAACTCCCGCAATGCTGGTGGGATGTCCCTTGGAATCCAGCTGGAACAGCTTCTTCCCGCTCCATACGTCGGCGCTGTCCAGAGCTACGAAGATCGGAATATCGCCGATGATCTCCACTTCATTTTCGTGGGCGTAATCCCTCAGCTCAATCCACTGCTTCTGGAAAATGAACTGAACGAAGCAATAATAGTGGATCTGCTGGGAAAGCTTCTGCCGCCAGAGCTTCTTCGAGGTCTCTGTCGGATTCAGAATATCCTCCTCCCAGTCAAGCCAGCAGCGGCCCTCATGGTAATCCTTACATGCCATGAACAGGGCGTAATCATCCAGCCAGTCCTTTTCCTCCTCACAGAACAGCTCGAACTCCTCCAGAAGCGTCTTGTCAGGAGTGTGGAAAAAGGCAGTCCAGGCCTTTTTCAGAAGACCGGTTTTGTATGTAATCACAGAACCGTAATCCACCTTTGTATCATCCCAATCTGGAATATGGGCAACATCTTCCTGGGTCAGCAGCTTCAGCTCCACCAGCTTGTCAGGGCTGATGATCAGCGGCTGTCCGGCAAAGGCAGAAAAGCCCTGGTACGGTGAGTCGCCGAAGCCGGTGGGCCCAAGGGGCAGTACCTGCCATAAATGCTGGCCTGATTTTTTCAGAAAATCAATAAAGTCATAGGCGCCCGGGCCCATGTCACCGATCCCGTAGGGAGAAGGAAAAGAAGTCGGGTGAACGAGAATTCCAGAAACCCGAACCTGCTTTTTCTTTTCTGTAAGTTCAGTGTCTTTTGATGTCTGTACAGTATTCATGATGTTCTCCTCCGATGTTTTGCGTATCCTTCGATACGCTTTGTAATCCGCTTTATTATACTAAAGAAATAATCCGATGACAATATTTTATTTTTTGTTCGTCATATTTGTGACGGAAAGGAAATAACAATAATAGAAAACGATGGAATGGTGCGGAAGATGAAAAAATGCAGGATTCTGTTGTTTCTTTTTATTATGATGCTGTCAGGCGTGTTGGCGGGATGCGGCGCAGCCGGCCAGGGGACGGCAGGTGACAGAAAAGAAGTTGATTATACGGTTGCGGACGCCAGAAAGCTTCCCGAAGAGCTTGCCAGGCTGATCGAGGAAAACAAGAAGGAGGAAATACGGATGACGTATACCGACGGGGCAGATATGTATCTGATCCGGGGATACGGAGAGCAGGAGACGGGAGGATACAGCATCGAGGTGGCGGAATGCTCGGAGGACGGGGAAACGGTTTATTTTGACACGAGGCTTCTGGGACCCTCCGGTCAGGAAAAGCTTCCGAAGGAGCCGTCGTATCCGTTTCTCGTCGTGAAAATCGAGACGAGGGAAAAGGACGTTTTGATACAGTAACGGCAGAAAAAGATTTTAAAATGAGAAAATAGCATGGAAAGGCGGAGGCGTATGGAGCTTTTGATGAAAAACATACACATGTGCAGGCAGATAAAACAGGCGGAAACGCAGATCACCCTGGACGAGGATCTGAACGTTCCTGACGTGAGGCCGGATGCACAGATGATCATACAGAGCCGGGAGCGGGTCACGCTGGAACACACCCGGGCCGAGAACGGGAAGCTGTATGTAGATGGTTTTATGGAGGTCAGTATACTTTATCTGGACGACACGAAGGAAAGGCAGATCCACCGGCTGGATACGAAGCTGCCCTTTGATGAAGCAATCACGGTGGAGGGCTTGGAGGCCGGAGACAACGTCCGTATCCGTTATGAAACGGAGGATCTGAACGTTACGCTGATCAATTCCCGGAAGCTGGCAATCCGGGGACTTTTGAGCTTTACTGCGTCGGTGGATGAGATCTACGATATGTCGGCCGCCGTGGAGACCCAGTCCGGCATTGAGCTGTGCGAACGGAGAAAAAAGCTGGAGCTGATGCAGCTGGAGGTGCAGAAAAAGGATATTCTGCGGCTGAAGGAGGAACTGCAGATTCCTTCTAACAAGCCGAATATCCATGAGATCCTGTGGGACAGCGTGCAGCTTCGGGGCTGCCGCATCACGCTTCAGGACGGGAAATTTTCTGCTCAGGGCAGCATTTTTGTGTTTGTACTGTACCGGACCGCAGATGAGGCCCAGAGCGTGCAGTGGCAGGAGCAGCTGGTTCCCTTCGAGGGAGAGATCGAGTGCGGCGGATGCCGGGAGGGGCTGGTGCCGGATATGGAAGTTTCCCTGGCCCAGCCGGAGCTGACGGTGAAGGAGGATACGGATGGGGAGCCGCGGTTGTTCCATCTGGAAGGAATGCTGGAATTTGAGATACGGCTCTACGGCACCGAGGAGGCGGAGATCCTGGAAGATGTCTATTCCCCGGAAAAGGAGCTGGAGCTGGTGACGAGCCAGGAGGTCTACGAAAGCCTGGTGATGAAAAACGAGTCGAAATGCAAGGCGGCGGGCAAAATACGGATACAGGCCGCAAAGCCCAGGATTTTGCAGATCTGCCACAGCAACGGCAGCATCAAGATCGACAGTACGAAGCTCGTGGAGGGCGGCATCCGTATCGAGGGGGCCGTGCCGGTGTCGATCCTCTATATTTCCTCGGATGATACGATGCCCTTTGCCGTGCTGGAAGGGATCATTCCCTTTACCCATGTGGCGGAGGTGCCGGAAATTGATTCGTCCTGCCGCTTTACGCTGACGGCAGATATGGATCAGCTTCTGGCGACCATGGCGGACAGCGAGGAGATCGAGGTCAAGGTCACAATCAGCCTGAATCTGTTTGTGGCCAGGGCCAGAAAGCAGCAGTGCATCCATGAGATCAGCGAAAGGGATTATGAGCTGGAGCGGCTGGAGGCTGTGCCGGGGATCACGGGATATATCGTGCAGGGCCGGGAGACTTTGTGGGATATTGCAAAGCAGTATTACCTTACGCCGAAGCAGATCATGGAGATGAACGGTCTGGAGTCGGAGGAAATCAAAAAAGGAGACTGCCTGATCCTGATGAAAAGTATGGTTCGTCAGTTTTCATAAAAATAGAAAATCTGTTGTTCTTTCATTGACATGAAAAGACAGGAACGGTAAAATGGATTGTATACAAAATGCAGGAGAGTACAAAGATGAATGAACTGAAGCTGAAGGCGATGGCAAAGATTAATCTTGGTCTGGACGTTTTGCGGAAGCGTGAGGACGGCTATCATGATTTGCGTATGGTCATGCAGAGTATTTATTTGTATGATCAGATTGAGATGGCGAAGACCCGGGAGCCGGGGATCACGGTCACCACGAACCTGAGCTATCTTCCGACAGGAGAGGATAATCTCGTGTATAAGGCGGCGAAGCTGCTGGCCGACGAGTTTCATATCAGGCAGGGCGTTAGGATTCATCTGAAAAAATACATTCCGGTGGCGGCAGGGCTGGCGGGGGGAAGCTCCGATGCGGCGGCCGTGCTGGTGGGGATGAACCGCATGTTCCAGCTCGGGCTTTCCCAGGAGGAGCTGATGGAGCGGGGCGTGAAGATCGGGGCGGACGTTCCGTACTGCATCCTGCGGGGGACGGCTCTGGCGGAGGGCATCGGGGAGGTGCTGACCCGGCTCCCGGATGCTCCGGATCTGCATGTGGTGCTGGCGAAGCCGCCGATTCACGTCTCCACGGCCTTTGTTTACGGGAATCTTAAGGCTGATCAGTTGGAGCGGCATCCCGATATCGACGCGCAGGTGCAGGCGATTCGCGGCGGAGATCCCTATGAAATGGCATCGCTGATGGGAAATGTGCTGGAGACGGTGACGATTCCGGCGTATCCGGTCATCGAGGAGATCAAGGAGTGCATGAAACGCTGCGGGGCGGTAAATGCTATGATGAGCGGCAGCGGGCCGACGGTGTTCGGATTGTTTGACGATGAGAAGAAGGCGCAGGCGGCCTATGACGAGCTGAACGGAGGCAGCCTGGCAAAAAATGTATTTCTGACAAAATTTTTCCACAACAGGCAGAGCACGCAGGCGCTTCTTTGAGGCGTCCGGGCCTGAAAGCCTGCCTGACGAAGGGCCTCCGGCGAAGCGCCGGCGGGATGGATGTACGGCCGCATGTGCGGTATGGAGGAAAGTATGGTAGAGAATTTTCAATTACAGATGAATGAATATCTGCCGCTGCGGGATGTGGTATTTCAGACTCTGCGGCAGGCGATACTGCGGGGAGAGCTGCGGCCCGGAGAGCGTCTGATGGAGATTCATCTGGCGCAGAAGCTTGGAGTCAGCAGAACGCCGGTGAGGGAGGCTATTCGCAAGCTGGAGCTTGAAGGGCTGGTGATCATGATACCGCGCAAGGGCGCTGTTGTGGCCGAGATCACGGTATCGGATCTGGAGGATGTGCTGGAGGTGCGTATGGCTCTGGAGGAGCTGGCGGTCAAGCATGCCTGCCGGAGGATCACCCAGGAGCAGCTCGCCGAGCTTCGGAAGCTGGCGGACGAATTCAAAAAGACCCTGTACGGCAGCGACGTGGGGGCCTGTGCCGAGGCCGATATGAAATTCCATGAGGCGATCTATGAGGCCACCGGCAACGGACGTCTCGTGCAGATCCTGAACAATCTCCGGGAGCAGATGTACCGCTACCGGATGGAGTATTTAAAGGACCGCCAGTCCCACAGCCTTCTGGTGCAGGAGCACGAGGAGATCCTGCATTATCTTGAGGAGCGGGACGAAGAAAAGGCCCTGGAGGTGACAAGTCTTCACATCGGGCGGCAGAAGGAGCATATTATCGCGGCGTTGAACGCAAAAGAATAGCAGACTGTATATCAGTAAATACTAAAGGGTATCCTGTAGGGAAAAGATTGTTTCCCCAGGGTATCCTTTTTCAATTATGCGGCCCGGGGCTGAAGGAGCGTGAAACTATGCTGGGAAAAAAGGCAGAGCGATCATTACAGAAAGAAAAGCGGTCATCACAAAAGGAAAGGTTGTCACCGCAGAAGCAAACATTCTCATCGCGGCAGGTAAACGCCATTGTGCTAGCGGAGGGAGTAGCGAGATTCTGCGTCCTGCTTCCGATCCTGACGACAGGCGTGTGGCGGGGAAGGGGCTTGGGGATCTTTACGGCGGCCTGTCTTGCGGGATGCCTGGTGACGGGGCTTCTGGAACGGTGCATGTGGGCGGAGGATACCTTTTTTCATACTCTTTTTTATACCCAGGGAAGAAGGCTTACTCTGGTATCCTACGCGGCGGTGTTCTGGTTTTTTCTGGCCCAGATCCCGGTGATGCTCCGCATGGCCTCGGAGATCATGCTGTATTATATTAAGCTTGTACCCGCAGACGGGATCCTGAAATATTCCTTCTTTTTTCTGCCCTTTCTCATTTCCTCTGCGCTGAACGCATTTTTTTATATGCGGAGAATTTACCTGCGGCTGTATGGGGAAGGGATCGGCTGCTGCGGGGCATTGCAGAGGACGTGGATTCTGCGGATCCGGGACTGGATCTGGTGGGTTCTTGTGCTGGCCGCGTGCGCCCTGGCGGCGGGCTTTCGGGACCGGTATGCTATGGCGGGCTTTTACTGCGCGTATAACTGGCAGCTCATGGTCTGCGTATTTCTGCTGCTCTGGATTTTTTCGGTATTCCGTAAAAAGAAGGGAAAAAGGGATTGTGGGTATTGAAATTTCTGTGCTATACTAATATACTGCAATGTTGTAAATGAGTATATGGAAGGATACCAGGATTGCGGAAGCACGAAGCAATCCGCGGGGTATCTTTTAATCTCAGTATCATGAAATGTAGATGAGAAACAGAAAAGGATGGATAAGAACGATGAAGAAGATTCTGGATTTGATCAGTTTGGAGGTTATGAACGCCTTCGCTGCCTGCGGATATGACGCGGCCTACGGCAAGACGGGGATTTCCAACCGGCCGGATTTGTGCGAGTATCAGTGCAATGGCGCGATGGCGGCCAAGAAGGCATACAAAAAAGCGCCGATCGTGATCGCACAGGAGGTAGCCGAAGCGCTGCAGGGCAATCCTGTTTTTGAAGAAGTAAATGCTGTGAATCCCGGATTTATTAATATGAAAGTTTCCGGCAGCTTTTTGGCGGATTATCTGCTGAAAATGCAGGCGGACGAGAACCTCTCTGTGGAGAAGGCAGAGAAGCCGAAGACGATCATGGTGGACTACGGCGGACCGAATGTGGCAAAGCCGCTGCACGTAGGCCACCTGCGTTCCGCTATCATCGGCGAGAGTGTGAAGCGGATCGGACGCTTTGTGGGACATAAGGTGATTGGAGATGTGCATCTGGGAGACTGGGGCCTGCAGATGGGCCTGATTATCACAGAGGTGAGAAAGCGTCAGCCGGAGCTGGTTTATTTTGATGAGAGCTACGAAGGGGAATATCCGGCGGAGGCGCCCTTCACGATCTCTGAGCTGGAGGAGATTTATCCGACGGCCAGTGCGAAATCAAAGGAGGATGCCGCTTATAAGGAGGAGGCCCTGGAGGCAACGGCAAAGCTCCAGGACGGCGTGCGGGGTTACCGGGCGCTGTGGCAGCACATCCTGAACGTGTCTGTGGCCGACCTGAAGAGAAATTACAGCAATCTGAACGTGGAGTTCGATCTGTGGAAAAAGGAATCCGACGCGCAGCCGTACATACCCGACATGGTGGAATACATGAAAAAGGAGGGCTATGCATATCAGGACCAGGGGGCGCTGATCGTGGATATTAAGGAGGATACCGATACCAAGGAGGTTCCGCCGTGCATCATCCTCAAGTCCGACGGAGCCGCGCTGTATACTACGACGGATCTTGCAACGATTATAGAGCGTATGAAGCTGTTCCGCCCGGACGAGATCATTTACGTGGTGGACAAGCGTCAGGAAATGCATTTTACCCAGGTATTTCGCTGCGCCCGCAAGACAAAGCTGGTGGATGAGAGCACAGAACTGCGTTTCCAGGGCTTCGGTACGATGAACGGCAAGGACGGCAAGCCCTTCAAGACCAGGGAGGGCGGCGTGATGCGTCTGGAGACGCTGATTTCCGATATTAACGCACAGATGTACAAAAAGATCACGGAAAACCATGAGGTAGATCCGGCGGAGGCCGCAGAGACGGCGAAGCTGGTGGCGCTTTCCGCCATCAAATACGGTGATCTTTCCAACCAGGCCTCCAAGGACTATATTTTTGATACGGACAAGTTCACCTCCTTCGAGGGAAATACAGGCCCGTATATCCTGTATACCATTGTGCGTATCAAATCAATCCTGAATAAATACCAGGCAGGCGGCGGGGCTGTCTGCGGCGGCAGTATTCTCGCGCCGGTCAACGACAGCGAAAAGGGTCTGATGATGGAGCTTGTAAAATTCAACAGCGTGATCGAGCAGGCCTTTGAGGAGATTGCTCCGCATAAGATCTGTTCCTTTATCTATGATCTTGCCAACGCCTTCAACCGCTTCTACCATGAGACAAGGATTCTGACCGAGGAGGATGAGGCGCGCCGGAAGAGCTGGATCGCCCTGCTGGATCTGACAAGAGAGGTGCTGGAGACCAGTATTGACCTGCTGGGCTTTGAGGCGCCGGAGCGGATGTAAAACAGGGGCCACGCTGTAATGACGGAAGGAAGGGCATGAAAATATGAAATACATTCGTCAATTTGCGGTGATTTTGACCGTATCATTCCTGGGAGAGGTGCTGAAGGCACTGATCCCGCTGCAGATTCCCGCCAGCATCTACGGGCTTTTGCTGATGCTGGGAGCGCTGTGTCTGCATATCATTCCGCTGGAGGCGGTCAGGGATACCGGGAAGTTCCTGGTGGAGATCATGCCGCTCATGTTTATTCCGGCGGCGGTGGGGCTGACGGAGTCCTGGGACAGGATCAGCCCGATTCTGGTGCCGCTGATTGTCGTGACCGCGGTTTCTACCATTTTGGTCATGGCAGTTTCCGGCAGGGTCACGCAGCTTGTGATACGCCTGGAAGAACGCAGGGGCAGGAAGAAAGAGTGAGAAGCGATGAAGGAAATGTTGAGTAATTCTGTATTTTTCGGCGTGATGGTCAGCATTTTGGCGTACGAGCTGGGAGTGCTTCTGAAAAAGAAGACGAAGCTTTCCATCTGCAATCCTCTGCTGGTCTCCATCGTGGTGGTGATGATCGTTCTGGCAGTGTTCCATGTGGACTATGAGAGCTATGAGCAGGGAGCGAAGCTTTTGTCGTATCTGCTGACGCCGGCGACGGTGTGCCTGGCGATTCCGCTCTATGAGCAGATCGGGCTTTTGAAGCACAATATAAAGGCGATTATGGCCGGAATCATCTCCGGGGTACTGACCAGCCTGCTCTCCGTATTTGCCATGGCGGTTGTCTTCGGATTCAGCCATGAGGAGTACGTGACACTTTTGCCGAAGTCCATTACCACGGCCATCGGCATGGGCGTGTCGGAGGAGTTGGGAGGCATCGTGACGATCACGGTGGCGGTGATCATTGTCACCGGAATTTTCGGAAATGTGATCGGAGAGCATGTCTGCCAGCTGTTCAGGATTCAGGAGCCGGTGGCAAAGGGGATTGCTTTGGGCTCCGCCTCCCATGCCATCGGTACGGCGAGGGCGATGGAAATGGGGGAGATCGAGGGCGCTATGAGCAGCCTGTCCATTGCGGTGGCAGGACTTTTGACCGTGGTGGGGGCCTCGGTATTCGCACAGTTTCTGTAAATGCAGGCAGGCTGGACAAGGATGAGGAAAACAGCTATGAGAAGAAAATGGATCTTTCCTTTGACCGCGATAACGGGCGTGCTCGGGATTGCAGCGGCGGTGGGAGGAATCCTTTTCGTGAAAAACTGACAGAACAGCGCTGTGATATTTGGCAGTATACAACAAAATTTGGAAAATCGAAAAAATCTTTTGTATTTTATGCAGTTTTATGGTATATTAGTGAACAATGAGGAACAAAGGAGCTCCTGATCCAAGGGTTCCTTTGTATTTTTATGCCGGAGGAACGATTGGCATAGAAAAGGCTTCCGGGATTCAGTACGAAATAAGGAGGAGAAAAATTATGAGAAGAAATGTAAAAATGGCAGCAGGTCTTCTGTGTACGGCGGCTATGGTTCTTACGGCCGGCAGCACAGCATTTGCAGAGGAGACAAAGACACTTAAGGTAGCAATGGAGTGCGGATACGCACCGTATAACTGGACACAGGCAACGGATGAGAACGGTGCAGTGCCGATTGCGGACAGCTCTGAATATGCTTACGGATACGATGTTATGATGGCAAAGCACATCTGTGAGGAGCTGGGATACGATCTGGAGATTGTAAAGCTTGACTGGGATTCCCTTGTACCGGCAGTACAGTCCGGCACGGTGGATTGTGTAATCGCAGGACAGTCCATTACATCAGCCCGTCTTGAGATGGTTGATTTTACAGAGCCGTACTACTACGCATCCATCATTACACTGACAAAGAAGGACAGCGACTATGCGAATGCAGCAGGTGTGGCTGACCTGAAGGGCGCTACCTGTACTTCACAGCTCAATACGATCTGGTACGATGTGTGCCTGCCGCAGATTGAGGACGCCAACATCCTTCCGGCCCAGGAATCAGCTCCGGCTATGCTGGTGGCCCTGGATGCAGACAAGTGCGACATCGTAGTTACCGATATGCCCACCGGTATGGCGGCATGCGTTGCATACCCGGATTTCACTCTGCTTGATTTCACAGGCTCTGACGATGAATTCGAGGTTTCCGATGAAGAAATCAACATCGGTATTTCTCTGCAGAAGGGAAATACGGAGCTGAAGGATGCAATTAACGGTGTTCTGGATAAAATGACAGCCGAAGATTACGAAGAAATGATGAACGAAGCGATTTCCGTTCAGCCGCTTTCAAATGCAGAATAATAAAGAATGACTGACTGGGACATGGAAGCTGTAGCGGTTTCCATGTCCCTTTTGCGCGGAAGCGGTGAGCCCTGCGGCTCAGCTTATTTATGAAAGAAGGGGGAACTGACATGCCACAGGATTTTATAGGCAGAATTGGATACATCCTGCAGGAACGCGGCCCGGCTTACCTGGACGGTGCGAAAAATACAATGATTATCGCGCTGGTCAGCACGTTTATCGGCTGCATCATAGGCTTTGCGGTGGGAATTATCCAGACCATACCGGTAAATAAAAATGATAATATCATCAAAAGGGGAGTGCTGTGGGTGGTACGGCTGATCCTGAATATCTACGTCGAGGTATTCCGGGGGACGCCGATGATGGCGCAGGCCATGTTCATCTATTTCGGCTCTTCTGCTGTGTTCGGGATCAATATGTCAATGTGGTTTGCCGCATTTTTCATCGTATCCATCAACACGGGAGCTTATATGGCAGAGACCGTCCGGGGCGGCATTCTTTCCATCGACCCGGGCCAGACGGAGGGTGCAAAGGCCATCGGTATGACCCATGTGCAGACGATGCTGTATGTGATCCTGCCCCAGGCGCTGCGGAACATCATGCCCCAGATCGGCAACAACCTGATTATCAATATTAAGGATACCTGTGTGCTTTCCGTCATCGGTATCGTGGAGCTGTTTTATGCGACCAAGAGCGTGGCAGGCGCTTTCTATACGTACTTTGAGTCCTTTACCATCGCCATGGTGATGTATTTCGTACTGACCTTTGCCTGCTCACGGATTCTGCGCCTCTGGGAGAAGAAGCTGGACGGCAGCGACAGCTATGACCTGGCTACGACGGATACGCTGGCGCACACCAGCGGCCTGTATAAATATACGGAGAAGAAGGAGGAGGACGAATGAGCGAACAGATTATCAAAATCAGCCATCTCAGCAAGACATTCGGGAAAAATGTAGTCCTGCGGGATATTGACTTTTCCGTTTCTACGGGGGATGTAACGTGCATCATCGGCGCTTCCGGCTCCGGTAAATCCACGCTGCTGCGCTGTCTGAACCTCCTTGAGACGCCCACCACCGGAGAAATCCTTTTCCACGGTGAGAATATCGCAGATCCCCACACCAACGCTCCGGGATACCGGGCGAAGGTAGGCATGGTATTTCAGAGCTTTAACCTTTTCAACAATATGACGGTGCTGGACAACTGTCTGGTGGGACAGACGAAGGTGCTGAAAAAGAGCAAGGAGGAGGCCAAAAAGAATGCAATGGCTTTCCTGGACAAGGTAGGCATGGCGCCTTATATCAACGCGAAGCCCCGGCAGCTTTCCGGCGGCCAGAAGCAGCGTGTGGCCATCGCCAGAGCCCTGGCCATGGAACCGGAGCTTCTGCTGTTTGACGAGCCCACCTCTGCTCTTGATCCGCAGATGGTGGGCGAGGTGCTGGACGTTATGAAGCAGCTGGCCAACGAGGGGCTGACCATGATTATCGTTACCCACGAGATGGCCTTTGCCCGGGACGTTTCCAACCATGTCGTGTACATGGCGGACGGCGTCATCGAGGAAGAGGGCGATCCGCAGCAGATCTTCAGTGATCCGCAGAATCCGAAAACAAAAGAATTTCTGAGCCGTTTCATGCGGGGATAAAAAAACCGAAAAAGTTTTGGAAAAAGCTGATAAAAACAAAAAATATTGACAAGGCACATATGCTGTGGTATGGTAGGTAAGAAATTATTTTGTGCAGACAAAAACTGCATTCTGGAGAAGCTCACAAAGGGGTGAGTGCCGAAGGTGTAAGGCGCGGTGCGCCGATCTCTCAGGCAAAAGGACAGAGCTTGTTTTGAAATTGCATTTCAATTCAATATTAATGTTTACTTGCAGCCGGGAGACGATCTCCCGGCTGTTTTAGCTTCAGGACGGTGGGCTTCTCCAAACGAGGATTATGAAAAAAGAGAGGAAGAGTTGATCATGATTGAGGCAATCACAAAGGTAAACAGTTTTATTAATGGTCTTGTCTGGGGCTGGCCCGCACTGATCCTTCTGGGATTTGTAGGCGTCCTGATGACCTGTATGACAAAGTTTTTCCAGTTAAGTCATTTTAAGCACTGGGTAAAAAACACCATCGGCGCTATTTTTGGCGATAAGCACGTAACAAAGCATACAGAGGACAAATCTATTTCCCAGTTCCAGTCCTTGTGTACGGCTCTGGCAGCTACAGTCGGCACCGGAAATATCGTAGGTGTGGCGGGCGCTATTGCCGTGGGAGGTCCGGGAGCCGTATTCTGGATGTGGCTGATTGCATTCTTCGGCATGATGACGAACTACTCTGAGAATGTTCTCGGTATCTTGTACCGCCGCAGAAACGACAAGGGCGAGTGGTGCGGAGGTGCCATGTATTACCTGCGGGACGGCTTAGGAGGAAAGAAGGGCTGCAAGACCATAGGCGCGGTTCTGGCGGTTCTGTTCTCCTGCTTCTGCCTGCTGGCTTCCTTCGGTATCGGAAATATGAGCCAGGTAAACAGTATGGTAAGCAACGTACATACCGCGTTTGGCATCCCGACACTTGTGACTGGAATTATCCTTTTCCTGGCCGTAGGTTTGGTTATTCTTGGCGGCCTGAAGCGTATCGCAGCTATGACAGAAAAGATCGTACCCTTCATGGTAATCGCTTATCTGATTGGAACGCTGGTTATTATTTTCCTGCATATTAAAACTGTTCCGGCAGTGTTCGTATCCATTTTCAAGGGTGCGTTTGCACTGAAATCCGCAGCAGGCGGTGTGGTAGGCTCCGGTATTGCCCTGGCTATGCAGATGGGTATGAAGCGAGGCGTGTTCTCCAACGAAGCAGGTCTTGGTTCCTCTGTTATGGTTCACTCCAGCTCCAACGTAAAGGAGCCGGTTCGCCAGGGTATGTGGGGAATCTTTGAGGTATTTGCAGATACCATCGTTGTCTGCACGCTGACGGCGCTGACCATTTTAAGCTCCGGCGCTGTGGATCTGGGAAGCGGCCAGCTGACTGCAGAGGCAGCGGAAATCGGTTCGAATTCTCTGATGAGCTATGCATTTTCTCAGACCTTCGGAAAGCCGGGGGCATGGTTTATCGCTCTGGCGATCTTGCTGTTCGCATACTCTACGGTACTTGGCTGGAGCCATTACGGTTCTACCGCATGTGAGTATCTGTTCGGGACAAAATCCGTCACCGTATACCGTGTTATTTTCGTAGTGATCGTTTTGGCCGGTTCCGTGATGGAGGCACAGCTGGCATGGGATATTTCAGATACCTTCAATGGTTTGATGATGCTTCCGAACCTGATCGGCGTGCTGGTACTGTCGCCGCAGGTAATGAAATGTACTCAGAATTACGTAGACCGCAGACTGCATCACAAGAAGGTAAAGCCAATACTTTCCATGTTCCCGGATATTCAGGCTGAGCAGGAAAAGGGACTGAGTGAGGACGAGTAATTAAAATCGCATATAGAAAAAAACCGCGGAAACCGTATTGTTTCGGCGGTTTTTTTATGCTATGATAGTCAGGTTAATTCAGAATATGAAAACGGTTGGAATAGGAAGAGGTGGGATATGCGGGAGATTTTACTGGATTGTATCATAGACTGTCTGAAGCTTTTGCCGTTTCTGTATCTTTCGTATCTGGTGGTGGAATACGCGGAGCATAAAATGAGCCGGAAGACCAAGGAGATGATCTACCGGGCAGGAAAGGCCGGGCCTGTGCTGGGCAGCCTGATCGGAATTATCCCCCAGTGCGGATTTTCGGCAGCGGCGGCGGGACTGTTTGCGGGCGGCATGGTATCTCCGGGAACGCTGCTGGCGGTATTTTTGTCCACCTCCGATGAGATGCTGCCGATCATGGTGTCGGAGGGGATTCAGCCCTCGGTGATCGTGAAAATACTGGGAGTCAAGGTGGTGGTGGCGACCGTTGTGGGCCTTGCGGCGGATTTTGCGGCGGAGCGTATTTTGGGCCGCAGAAACGAGATGCCGGAGCATCCTGATATGTGCGAGCATGAGCACTGCGGCTGCGGGGAACATGGGATATGGTATTCGGCGCTGAATCACACGCTCCAGACGGCGGTGTTTCTGTTCCTGATTTCTCTGGCGATCGGATTTGGGATGGAATGGTTCGGCGTATCGGGAGCCTCCCGGGGAATCTCAAAGCTTCCGGGAGCAGAGGCGGTTCTCTCCGGTCTGGTGGGGATGATTCCGAATTGCGCGGCCTCTGTACTGATCACACAGCTCTTTTTGGAGGGGATTTTGAGCAGCGGTGCATTATTCGCCGGCCTGCTCTGCGGAGCAGGCACCGGACTTCTTGTGCTGTACCGGGAAAATCCTGATAAAAAAATGAACCTGGCCATCACTGCGGCGCTTTATGTGAGCGGAACACTGGCGGGAATGATCGTCGGTCAGCTGGGCATTTTATAGGCTGGGTATTTTTAGAAGGAAATACAGAAATACAGGAATAAGTTTTGATAGTTTCGGATTTTTTGGAAAGGATGTAGGATATATGGATTATATAGTAAGAGCTACGGCGGCGGATCAGCAGATCCGGGCATTTGCGGCGACGACCCGGGAGATGGTGGAGACCGCCCGCAGCTGCCACAATACAAGTCCGGTGGCCACGGCGGCGCTGGGACGGCTGCTGACTGCCGGGGCGATGATGGGCGCTATGATGAAGGGGGATAAAGACATCCTGACGCTTCAGATTAAGGGCAACGGCCCCATCGGCGGCATCACGGTTACGGCGGATTCCAAAGCGAATGTAAAGGGATATGTGCAGAATCCAGAGGTTATGATCCACGCCAACGATAAGGGCAAGCTGGACGTCGGCGGTGCGATCGGAATCGGTATTCTGAATGTGATCAAGGATCTGGGAATGAAGGAGCCCTATGTGGGACAGTGTGAATTGAAGACCGGAGAGATCGGAGACGATCTGACCTATTATTTCGCGGTTTCCGAGCAGGTGCCCTCCTCCGTGGGGCTGGGGGTGCTGATGGAGAAAAACAATACCGTCCGGCAGGCCGGGGGCTTTATCATCCAGCTGATGCCCTTTACCTCCGAGGAGGTGATCGACCGCCTGGAGAAAAAGCTGGCGGATGTGACCTCTGTGACCTCCATGCTGGATGCAGGGATGACGCCGGAGCAGATTCTGGATGAGCTGCTGGGCGAGTTCGGCGTGGAGATTACGGATACGCTGCCGGCGCAGTATCATTGCGACTGCTCCCGGGAGCGGATCGAGCGGGCGCTCATCAGCATCGGAAGGAAGGATCTGCAGGAGATGATCGACGAAGGGGAGCCCATTGAGGTGAACTGCCATTTCTGCGGCAAAAAATATCAGGTAACCGTGGAGGAGCTGCGGGAGCTGCTGAAAAAAGCCAGCCGTTAGCCGCAGGGACAATAGATGGAGTTGTCCCGGCTGCCGTGCAGAGAGAATACGGCTCCGGGAATAACAGAAAGGAAAAAAGATGAGAGACGGGTTCGTAAAGGTGGCTGCTGTGACACCGGAAATCAGGGTGGCAGACTGCGGATATAACGCAGAGAGCATTTGCAGGGCGATGGATGAGGCACTGGCGGAAAAGGCGAAGATTATTGTTTTCCCAGAGCTCTGTATTACAGGATATACGTGCAACGATCTGTTTTGGCAGGACACGCTTCTAAGAGAGGCGCGGCGCGGATTGTATCATATCCTGGCGCATACGCAGGGAAAGGACGCTCTGGTGTTTGTCGGGCTGCCCTGGGAGAAAAACGGAAAGCTTTACAATGTGGCGGCGGCGCTTTGCGGCGGGAGGCTGCTGGGGCTGGTGCCGAAGCGGTATATTCCTAATTATAATGAGTTTTATGAGGCCCGTCATTTTGCGCCGGGCGATGAAAACGTAGAATGGATCGAATTTGAGGGAAAGCCGGTTCCATTTGGAATGAATCAGCTGTTTTGCTGCAGCCATCCGGCGGGGCTGCAGGTGGCGGCGGAGATATGCGAGGATCTCTGGGCGCCGGATCCGCCCAGCACGGCCCATGCGCTGGCCGGGGCGAACGTTATCGTAAATCTGTCCGCCAGCGATGAGGTGACGGGGAAAAATCTGTACCGGGAATCCCTGATCGCGGGACAGTCAGCAAGACTGCTCTGCGGATATATCTATGCCAGCGCCGGGGAGGGGGAGTCCACCCAGGATCTCGTCTTTGGCGGGCACAATCTTCTGGCGGAAAACGGCCATATCCTGGCTCAGTCCCAGAGATTTTCCTGCGGCCCTGTCTATGCGGAATTTGACATCAGCCGTCTCCGGGCCGAGCGCCGCCGCATGACGACTTTTGAGGCCGGGGATACGGAAAATTATGAAAAGATCCGCTTCCAGTTGGAGGAGGGGGACACCGTGCTGACAAGAAAATTTGATCCGGCGCCCTTTGTTCCCTCTGGTAAGGCAGACCGGGAAAAACGCTGTGAGGAGATTCTGACGATCCAGGCTCTGGGCCTGAAAAAGCGCCTGCAGCATACCGGGTCAAAATCCACTGTGGTGGGTATCTCCGGGGGCCTGGATTCTACGTTGGCGCTGCTGGTTATGACGAAGGCCCACGACATGCTGGGACTGCCCCGCAGCCAGATGACCGCGGTGACAATGCCGGGCTTTGGCACCACGGACCGGACGTATCACAACGCCTGTGAGCTGACGAGACGCCTCGGCGCAGAGCTTCTTGAGGTGGATATCCGGGATGCGGTCAACCTGCATTTCCGGGACATCGGCCAGGATCCCGGGCTGCATGACGTGACCTACGAGAATTGCCAGGCCAGGGAGCGGACCCAGGTGCTGATGGACATTGCAAATAAAAAAGGCGGTATGGTGATCGGAACGGGGGACATGTCGGAGCTGGCCCTGGGCTGGGCGACATATAACGGCGACCACATGTCCATGTATGCGGTCAACTGCTCCGTGCCGAAGACCCTGGTGCGCCATCTGGTCCGGTATTATGCGGATACCTGCGGCGACGATGCCATCAGCCAGATCCTGTACGACGTGCTGGATACCCCGGTAAGCCCGGAGCTTCTGCCGCCGGAAAACGGCCAGATTTCCCAGAAGACAGAGGATTTGGTGGGCCCCTACGAGCTGCACGATTTCTTCCTGTACTATCTGCTGCGCTTCGGTTATCCTCCGGCAAAGATTTACCGTGTGGCAAAGCTGGCCTTCGCTGGAACGTATGACGACGAGACGATCCTGAAGTGGCTGAAAAAGTTCTACTGGAGATTTTTCTCCCAGCAGTTCAAACGCTCCTGCATCCCGGACGGCCCGAAGGTGGGAAGCGTGGCCCTCTCGCCCAGAGGAGATCTGAGGATGCCCAGCGACGCATGTGTGCGGATCTGGATTGATGAGCTGGAAAGTATCGAATGACAGGCTTGTGATCAGTGGTACTTTAATAAGCCCCGGCGGAAACTCAAGAATAAAGAGATTGAGAATCAGGGATTTTTGGCGTACAATAAAGCAAACACTATTAATGGCTTTATGGTCGGAGAGACAGGAGGTGCAAAGCAGTGGAAGAAAGTGTATGGAGCGAGCTTGTAAAGGGAATTTTGGACATTATGGATAACAGGCTCGTGAGTATTATTTTATACGGTTCTGTTGCCAGGGGCACAAATACGGAGGAATCTGATGTTGATATTGCATTGATTATGCATGGGAAGTTGGATTTTGATACAGAGGATAAACTGTCGGATTTTATTGTGGATATGAATTTAAAATATGACAAGGTCTTTTCAGTGATTGATATTGATGTCGAGCATTTCAGAAAATGGATAAATGCACTGCCATTTTACCAAAACGTAGAAAGGGAGGGAGTTGTGTTATGGAAAGCAGCTTAAATGAGCTGTCGAAATATCGTTTTCAGCGAGCGTGTGAGGATTTAAATGATGCAAAGCTTCTGATGAATGCAAAGAGTTTCAAATCATCCGTGAATCGTTCTTACTACTCTATCTTCCATGCGTTAAGATCTGTTACGGCATTAGATGGATTTGACGCAAGCAAACACTCCAGTGTGATTGCCTACGTAAATCGTTCCTATGTAAAAGAAGGGATATTCGATAAATCTTTATCAAAAATGCTGGATAAAGCATATCGCCTTCGGGAGTGCGCCGACTATAAAGATTTTGAGATTATTTCCAGAGAAATGGCCGAGGAACAGATACAAAGAGCAGAAAAAATTCTGGCGATGATAAAGTCCTATCTGGATGAAAAGTGGGAATAGTAATAGCAATGGTGTTGACAAAAAACAGGAAAATGGTATACTGAAAAAAGCAGTTAAAGATTATATCGAAAATACGTGGAAGAGACGAGTAAAATGCGGAAGCATCCAGAGAGAGGGCGGCTGCTGGAATGCCCTTATGCGGAACCATTTGAAAACTACCTCTGAGTGGCCCTAATCCGGCCCGGCGACTCCGTTACCGTCGAATGAGTGGTTTTACAGATGCAGATTGCGGAGGACGCAGTTTGTAAGACAAGCAGGGTGGAACCGCGAGTAATGAATGTTACCCGTCCCATGCAGCCTTATTTTGGGCTTCGTGGGGCGGGTTCTTTGCGCGTTGGCAATTTTATAGGGCGAAGCCCGCGACCGAGAAAATGCGGAGCAGTTTCGAGGTGCACGGCACATTTCAGAAAATGAAAAGACAGGCCATGAATTGGCGGAAAACAAAATGACCGTTTACGGGCATTTTCTGATTGGAGCGAACTGTAAGCAAATTTAAGAGAGGAGAAGGAAGAACGATATGTGGAAGGACAAGCTGAAAACATTTTTTCTAACGAATTGGACAATGAGCGAAAAGTGCCTGCTTCTGGCCGACGTGTTGCTTTTTGGGATCTTAATTGGATGGCTGACGTCTCCGTTTAGGAGCGGCTTCAATTTTTTCAGCAACAATTTCAGAAATTTCAAAAACTATCAGGATGATGAGGATGAAAGAGAAGAGGAGGAATAAAAAATGATCATCACACTAAAGGACGGCTCTAAAAAGGAGTATGTACAGCCAATGTCTGTGATCGACATTGCAGCAGACATCAGCGAGGGACTGGCGCGGGTGGCCACCGCGGGAGAACTGAACGGCGAGGTCGTGGATCTGCGTACCGTTGTAAGCGAGGACAGCGAATTAAGCATTCTGACCTTTGACAGCCCAGAGGGAGCCGGAGCATTCCGCCACACTACCTCTCATATCATGGCGCAGGCGATCAAGCGTCTCTATCCGAACGTGAAGCTGGCGATCGGCCCCTCCATCGCAGAAGGATTTTACTATGACGTGGACAGCGAGGTTCCGCTGACCGCTGAGGATCTTGAGAAGATTGAGAAGGAAATGAAGAAGATCGTGAAGGAAGCCCTTCCGATCACCCGTTTCACAAAGCCGAGACAGGAAGCCATTGAATATTTCAAAGAAAAGGACGAACCGTACAAGGTAGAGCTCATTGAGGATCTGCCGGAGGATGCGGAGATCAGCTTCTATCAGCAGGGCGAGTTTGTGGATCTCTGCGCGGGACCGCACCTTATGACTACAAAGCCGGTGAAAGCATTCAAGCTGACCAGCCTTGCCGGAGCATACTGGAGAGGCAGCGAGAAGAACAAGATGCTGACCAGAATTTACGGTACTTCCTATACAAAGAAAGCGGATCTGGATGCGTATATTACCCGGATGGAGGAGGCAAAGAAGCGTGACCACAGAAAGCTTGGCAAGCAGCTTGGGCTTTTCATGATGCGCGACGAGGGACCGGGCTTCCCGTTCTTCCTGCCGAAGGGCATGATCCTGAAAAATACACTGCTGGACTACTGGAGAGAGATTCACACGAAGGCGGGATATGTGGAGATTTCCACTCCGATTATGCTGAACCGCCAGCTCTGGGAGACCTCCGGCCACTGGGATCATTACAGAGAAAACATGTACACCACCGTGATCGACGATACCGATTTTGCGATCAAGCCGATGAACTGCCCGGGCGGTATCCTGGTTTACCAGTCAGAGCCTCGGTCCTACCGTGATCTGCCGCTGCGTATGGGCGAGATCGGCCTCGTACACCGCCATGAGAAATCCGGTCAGCTTCACGGCCTGATGCGTGTGCGCTGCTTCAATCAGGATGATGCACATATTTTCATGACGCCGGAGCAGATCCGCGACGAGATCAAAGGAGTTGTGAAACTGATCGACGAGGTATACCAGTTATTTGGATTCAAATATCACGTAGAGCTGTCCACCCGCCCGGAGGATTCCATGGGAAGCGATGAGGACTGGGAGATGGCAACAGACGGACTTCGGAGCGCGTTGGATGACCTGGGCCTGGATTACGTGGTCAATGAGGGCGACGGCGCATTCTACGGTCCGAAGATCGACTTCCATCTGGAGGACTCCATCGGAAGGACCTGGCAGTGCGGTACGATCCAGCTTGATTTCCAGCTTCCGCTGCGTTTCAACTGCGAATACATCGGCGCAGACGGAGAGAAGCACCGTCCGATCATGATTCACCGTGTAGCCTTCGGCTCCATCGAGCGCTTCATCGGTATCCTGATCGAGCATTTTGCCGGAGCATTCCCGACTTGGCTGTCACCGGAGCAGGTGCGCGTGCTTCCGATTTCCGATAAATATCTTGACTATGCAGACAAGGTAAACGAGCAGCTGAAGGAGGCTGGCATCCGTACCAGCGTTGATACCCGGGCAGAAAAGATCGGCTACAAGATCCGTGAAGCCCGTCTTGCAAAGGTACCGTATATGCTGGTAGTCGGCGCAAAGGAAGAGGAAGAAGGACTTGTCTCTGTCAGAAGCCGTTTTGCAGGCGACGAAGGTCAGAAAGGACTGGAGGAGTTCATTGCTGCGGTTAAGGAAGAGATCAGAACAAGAGCTGCCCGGGAGGTCACCGTGCAGGAGGAAGAGAAGAAATAAAGCTGTAAGAAGAAAATCAGGTCTGCCGCAGAGAAAAATGAAATTTGCGATCATGAAATGACGGAATCGGAGAACTGTCCCTGGGGGCAGTTCTCTTTTTTGTGATAAAGGAAAGTGAGAACTTTCCTTTATCACAAAAAAGCACTTCGTACAACGATGCGCATGGATGCATAGGGTATTTATTGCTTCGCAATATGCATCCAGCGCGGAAAAAATGTGCTTCATTGAGAGTATAGGGAAGTCGCGAGGATGTGCGAAGCACATTTTTTTAAGTGTGAAAACTAGGTCACAGGGAAAGTCATGTATTCCGGTGATTGCAAAGAGGAACAGACAATGTTAGAATAACAAGACAGGCGAAGGAGCCTGCCGGGAAAGAATGCAGGAAAGAGTATAGGAAAAGGCTATTGAATGCGGACAGTAAAACGATATAATATACAGTGGTGATAAGGCTAAATGGAGATGGGTAAATAAAAAGATGAAAAAACGAGTGAAAAAATCTATCACGTTAAAGGATATTGCATTGCAGACCGGTTACAGTGTTAATACAGTGTCAAGAGCGTTGCGGGGGAAGGACGATATTGCGGAAGAGACGATTCAGAAGATTAAGGACGTCGCATCGGAGCTGGGATATGTCAACAATACGATCGCATCGGCACTCAGGCTGGGCTATACAAATACGCTGGCAGTAATTTTGGGAGATATATCGAACCCTCATTTTGCGATCATGACAAAGGAGATTGAGAATTACGCCAGGTCAAAGGGGTATCTGGCATTTTTGATGAATACAAATGAGAACAAAGCGGTGGAGCTTGAAGCGATCAAAACGGCAATTCACAAAAATGTGGACGGGATCATCATATGCCCGACGCAGATAGATGATGAAAACATCCGTTATCTGAAAAAATCAAATATTCCCTTTATTCAGATCGGGCGGCGGGATGACAAGTCGGATTCCAGTTACGTGGTCTGCGATGACATTATGGGCGGATATCTTGCTACGAAATATCTGTTGGACAATGGGCACCGCAAAATCCTTTTTCTGAACGGCCCGGATTATATATCCAGTGCGAGGGAGAGATATCAGGGATATTGCAAAGCTTACGCGGAGCTGGGGCTTGAGCCTGACCCTGGTCTCGTAAAGGAAGTGGCGCTGTCCGTGGATAATACGGAGCAGGTAATGGAATGTGTGTTTGACGAGAAAACAGAGTTTTCCTCCATTTTCGCCTTCAGTGACAGTGTTGCCTGGAGAGCCTGGAGCTGGCTGGATGAGCATGGATATCGGGTGCCGGAGGATTATTCTCTCGTTGGGTTTGACCATATCCAGTCACGTATGCCGATTCCGATTCCGATGGCGACGATCAGCTCCTACAAGACGCAGATGTCGATTACTGCGGTAGACTGTATTCTGAAAATGATACAAAACGAGGGGACAGAGGATACCGAAAATATCTATCAGAAGATTATTCGTACAAAGCTGGTTCGCGGAAGAACCGTAAAAAGTATATAAATATGAAACGCATATGATTAGGTGTATGAAAAGAGAGCGGGAGCTCTCTTTTTTAATGCGCTTTTTTACCAAATTTGATACGTGTAAAATTTGCACAAAAAAATAAAAATAATCTTGACTTTGTTGTGCTGCTGGTGTACTATAAAATTACATTAACGTTAATGTTAACGTTAATGAATGGAGGTAAGATGAACAGACAAGGGACGATATTCGATATAAAACAATTAGCCGTCTTTGACGGGCCGGGAATACGGACCACCGTTTTCCTGAAGGGCTGCCCCCTTCGCTGCATGTGGTGTCACAATCCGGAGGGGCTAACCAGCAGGGTACAGCTCATGCGTTCAGAAAACGGGTGCCTGCACTGCGGCCGGTGCCGAGCAGTGTGCCGCCATCCCGAAGAGTGTATTACCTGTGGAACGTGTATTAATGCCTGTCCCAAAAATCTAATTCATATCAGCGGTCATGTTATGACCTCTGGAGAACTGACAGAAAGGCTTCGGAGAGACAAAAAATATCTGGAGAATGTCGGAGGCGGTATCACATTTTCAGGCGGCGAGCCGATGTTCCAGCCGGAGTTTTTACTGGAATGTCTGGATGGACTGCAGGATATGCATACCTGTATTGAGACCAGCGGCTATGCTGTGCCGGAATTGTATAAGAGGATTATAGACCGGCTGGATTATGTGATCATGGATCTGAAGATGGTCGATGAGAAAAAGCACCGGTATTATACAGGGGTGAGCAATCAGGTAATCCTGGAAAATCTGAAATATCTGAAAAATAGTGGGAAGCCCTTCCGCATCCGTATTCCTGTGATCCCGGGAGTAAATGACAGCCCAGAGAACTTCCGGGAGACGGCCAGGCTTCTCACAGATGCAAAAATGCTGGATTTTGTTGAGCTTCTCCCGTACCACACGACGGCGGGAGCAAAATATAAAATGGTCGGAATGGAATACCGGCCGGAATTTGACGAAGGGCAGCAGCCGCGGATGGACACGGCGGTATTTGCAGAATATGATGTGCCCTGTAGAAAAATGTAGTGCGGCAGGTGTTTTATTGTAAAGTGTAACTGGTAAAAGGTGAGCAGAATAGAGGCGAAACAGAGTAGAAAGAGGTAGAGGATGAACAGCAGAATTGAGTTATTGCGGAACCGTTATGTGGTGGAGAAAGAGCAGATAAAATTGAGAAAAGAGCAGACAGACCCCTATACGCTAGCCGTTCGGATGGCAGAAGAGAAGCTGGATGACCTGGAGCGAAGCGTGCGGAGGCTGAAATACATGCTGGACGCAGAAGAGCCAGTGGTCTTTGATGATGAACGAATCGCACTGCTTCGTACCAATCCGGTAAATTATGAGATTTTTACAGAAGACGAGTTCAGCAGGATCCGGGAGACGCATTATATTCACGAACAGGGAAAGGTATGTAACATCAATCCTTGCTACAGCCTTTTGCTTGACTGCGGTTTTCGGAAAAAACGTGAGGAGATCAGGAAGCTGTTTCCTGACTTTGACAAGGAGCCCCGGAAATGTGCTGAGCTGAATGCATTTTTGCAGGTGATGGATGATATTGAAATATTTGCAGGACGATACCGGGAGGCAGCACAGCGGGCAGGAAATACGGAGATTGCGGAGATGTTCGGCAGGATTCCGATGGAAAAGCCTTCTTCCTTTCAGGAGGCACTGCAATTTCTGAGGCTTTTGCACTACTGTCTGTGGTGTTCCTTTAATTATCACAATACCTTCGGACGTTTTGACCAGTATATGTATTCTTACTTTAAGGCGGATATGGATGCAGGACGTATCAATCAGGAGGAAGCGCTGGAGCTTCTGGAGGAGTTTTTTATCTCCTGCAACAAGGACAGCGACCTGTACCCAGGTATGCAGCAGGGGGATAACGGACAGAGCATGGTGCTGGGAGGACTGAATATCGACGGAAGCGAGAGCTTCAACGAGCTGTCGGAGCTGTGCCTGCAGGCCAGCCTTGAGCTGCGGCTCATTGATCCGAAGATCAACCTTCGCGTCAACCGCAGCACCCCGGTGTCTATGTATGAAAGAGGGACAGATCTGACAAAGCAGGGCCTCGGATTCCCACAGTATTCGAATGACGACGTGGTGATCGCCGGACTGAAGCGCTGGGGATACGACGAGAAGGACGCGTACAACTACGTTGTAGCGGCATGCTGGGAGTTCATTATCCCGGGCTGTGGTATGGATATTGTAAACGTAAACGGACTCAGTTTTCCTACCGCAGTAACGAATGCGTTGAAAATGCTTCCTTCCTGTAGCACCTTTGAGGAATTCCTGGGATATGTGAAGGATGAGATCACAAAGATGGCGGAGGAGCTGTGTGACAGTGTAAAAAATCTTTATATGGAGCCATCACCCCTCATGAGCCTTATGATGAAGGACTGTGTGGAAAATGCCCGGGACATTGCCGAGGGAAATAAATACAACAATTTTGGCTTTCACGGAACGGGGCTTTCCACTGCGGTCGATTCTCTGGCATCCGTTCGGAAATACGTTTATCAGGATAAAATGTACAGCGCCCGGGAGCTGCTGGAAATGCTGACTGCGGATTATAAAGGCTACGAATCTATTCAGAACATGCTGCGGTATGAGGGGCCGAAGATGGGCAACGATGATGACGAGGTGGATGAGCTTGCCATAAAGCTTCTTGACTGGTTTGCGGACGCGCTGGAAGGAAAGAAAAATGAACGCGGAGGCATTTACCGGGCGGGCACAGGCTCAGCAATGTATTACGTATGGCAGGCACAGGATGAATCGGCGACCCCCGACGGAAGAAATAAAGGAGAAGAATTTGCCTGCAATTATTCACCGAGCCTTTTCAGCAGGCTGGAGGGCCCCGTTTCCATCATCAAATCCTTTTCCAAGCCGCATCTGGAACGTGTGGTAAACGGAGGGCCGCTGACAATTGAGCTCCACGATACGCTGTTTCGCAATGAGGACAGCATTCGCAAGGTAGCGGTCTTTGTAAAAAGCTTTATGGATCTGGGAGGACATCAGATGCAGATTAACGCGGTGAACCGAAGCACAATGCTGGATGCGAAGGAGCATCCGGAAAATCACAAAAATCTGATCGTGCGCGTGTGGGGGTGGAGCGGATATTTTGTTGAGTTGGATGAGGTCTATCAGAACCAGATCATAAAGAGAATGGAGCTGACCGTTTAGCAGGGGGCCGGAAAGGAGAAGGCTGTGTCGTATTTACAGATAAAAAATATCAACAAATCATTTCACGGTGTAGCAGCTTTGAAAAATATCAGTTTTGACATTGAGCTGGGGGAAATACATGTCATTATTGGGGAAAACGGAGCAGGAAAATCCACGCTGATGAAGATTATCGACGGGTTGTATACGCAGGATTCCGGTGAGCTGATCCTGAAGGGCGAACCGCTGCAGATGAACAGCCCCGTGGAGGCAATATCCCATGGGATCGCTATGATCCATCAGGAGCTGATGCCTGTTCCGTATATGACAGTGGCAGAAAATGTTTTTCTCGGAAGAGAACCAAGAACGAAATGGGGGACATTGGACAGAAAAGCGATTTTCCGGGAGACAGCAGAATTATTTGAAGATATGAAGCTGAATATTGATCCGAGGGCCGAGATGCGTACTCTCAGTGTGGCACAGATTCAGCTTGTAGAGATCGCAAAAGCAGTATCCTTCAATTCAGATCTTCTGATTATGGACGAGCCCACCTCCGCCATCAGCGACAGAGAAATTGACAATTTGTTTGAGTTGATTTTCCGGCTGCGTGCCAGAAATAAGGCAATCGTATTTATCTCTCATAAGCTGGATGAGATTTTCAGGGTGGCGGACAGGATAACGGTGCTTCGGGACGGCGAATACATAGCGACGAGAAGGCGTGAGGAGCTGACCCGGGACGGCCTGATTGAAATGATGATCGGGCGTGAGCTGAAGGATGTTTACGAAAAGAGGGATATTAAACCGGGAGAAGTGCTTCTGGAAGTGCAGAATCTCACGAAGAAAGGAAAATACCAGGATATTAGCTTTGAGGTCAGAAAAGGAGAGGTACTGGGAATTGCGGGTCTGATGGGGGCCGGAAGGACGGAGGTGGCGGAAGCGATCTTTGGATTGGAGCCCTGTGACAGCGGAAAAATCCTGATCAATGGCAAGGAGGTGACCATACGAGATACCAGCGATGCGATTGATCATGGGATTGCCCTTGTGCCGGAGGACCGTAAGGAGTTGGGGTTGAACCTCAGAGATACGACTGGCTTTAATATCAGTCTCAGTGATTTGAAGGAGTTTGTTGAGATGGGGATGCTCAACAAAAAGGCTGAGAATGCCAGGGTCGATGAGGCGATAAAGACATTTAATGTCAAAGTGACGGGAAGAAAGACGCCGGTGGTTTCTCTTTCAGGGGGCAACCAGCAAAAAGTTGTCATTGCAAAATGGATGATGGTGGAGCCGGAAATACTGATCCTCGATGAGCCGACCAGAGGCATCGACATCGGCGCAAAGGCAGAGATTTACAAGCTGATCAACCGCTTTGCAAAGGAGGGAAAGGCGGTCATCATGATTTCTTCGGAGCTTTTGGAGATTATCGGAATGAGCGACCGTGTGGTGGTGCTTTCGGAGGGACACATGACCGGAGTACTCTGCGGTGAGGAGATCAATCAGATGGAAATTATGAAGCATGCGACAATTCAGACAAAGATTGGGTGAGGTGAAATAAATGGAACAGGTGAAAGAAAAGAACAGAAAAAAATTTCAGGTCAGTGAACTGTCACAGTATGGCATTTATTTTGCCTTCATAGTACTTTGTATTATTTTTGCAATATCTAACCCCGTCTTCCTGTCTCTGGGAAATATCATTAATATTCTCAGACAGATTTCCTTCAATGCGATTCTGGCGATGGGAATGACGATGGTGATTATCACGGGAGGCATTGATCTGAGTGTGGGTTCTGTGCTGGCGATAGCGGCAGTTGTCTCAGCAAGCTTCATAAAGACGGCGGAACCGGTGCTGCCGGTGGGAGGTGCGGTGCTGGCCGGTTTGGCAATCGGAGCGCTGTGCGGATTTTTTAACGGTCTTTTTGTGACAGCCGGGAACCTGCCGCCGTTTATCGCGACGATGGTTATGATGACGATCGCCAGGGGCGGCGCACAGTTATATACGAAGGGACGCCCCGTATCTGGACTGCTCCCGGGCTTCACATTTCTGGGATCAGGCTTTATTCTGGGAATTCCGGTTCCTGTCTATCTGCTGGCAGTTGTGGTGCTGATTACGTATTTTATTTTAAACAAGACCAGGACGGGGCGCTGGATCTATGCGGTGGGCGGAAATGAATCCGCAGCTAGGGCTTCCGGCATAAAGGTACACAGGGTAAAAATGACGGCCTATATTTACTGCGGCATGCTGGCAGCTTTTGTGGGGCTTATCATGACGGCAAGACTGAATTCCGCTTCTCCAGTGGTGGGCGACGGCTATGAGCTGGATGCCATCGCGGCGGCGGTAATCGGCGGCACCAGCATGGAGGGCGGAAAAGGTAAGGTGTTTAATGTACTGCTCGGTGCATTGATCATAGGAACAATCAGCAACGGTCTGGATATACTTAACGTATCTTCCTACTGGCAGCAGATTGTGAAAGGACTCATTATTTTGGTAGCGGTTCTGATAGACAGAAAAGCATCAAAATAAAAAAACAAATCAAAATAAAAGGAGGAAGATGTAATGAAGAAAAAATGGTTAGCAGGAGCTATGGTTGGGGCAATGGCACTCGGTATGATGTCAGGAACTATGGTCGGTGCAGAGGAAGCGAAGGAAGAGATCGTAGTGGGATGTACGCTGCAGAATCTCTCAGAGGAATTTATGATCATGCTTCAGGGAGCTATGGAGATTCAGTTGGAAAATTATGACAATGTTAAATTGATCGTAAACGATGCGGAGAGTCAGTCAGATAAGCAGGCGTCCCAGCTTGATTCCTTCGTAGCACAGAAGGTAGACGCAGTGATCATTTCTCCGGTGGATGCGGACGCTCTCGCAAGCTCCGTAAAATCCGTTGTGGATGCAGGTATTCCGGTTATTACGTGCAGTGCTGACGTTTCCGGCGACCAGGGTCAGGTATGGGTTGGATCGGCAAATGAAAACGGCGGCGAGATCGAGATGAAATATGTGGCTGAGCAGCTTGGCGGCGAAGGCAAGATCGCAGTTCTTCGGGGACCTCTTGGCGCGTTTGCAGAGCAGGGCAGATTTGCCGGATATGAGACCGTGCTGGAGGAGTATCCAGACATTGAGATCGTATTCGATCAGACCGGAAACTGGCAGAGAGAAGAGGCAATGGCATTGATTGAGAATCTTCTGACCACAGGGACAGAGCTGAATGCGATCGTATGTCAGAACGACGGAATGGCTCTTGGAGCACTGGAGGCAGTAAAGGCGGCAGGCAAGAAGGATGATATTATCATTACAGGTATTGACGCGATCGTAGATGCACTGGATTCCATCAAGGCCGGGGAACTGGATGCAACATGCTTCCAGGATGCCATCGGACAGGGAACTACAGCGCTTGATATGGCAGTAAAGGCGGCAAACGGAGAGAGCATCGAGAAGACCGATATTCCGTTTGAGCTCGTTACCGCAGACAATGTGGATAGTTACTATGACAGAATTAAGCTTCCAGAATAATGCCCGGGGAAGAATATATAAAATTAAGTAGAAAGCAATAAGAGCGGGCAAGAGTAAATAAAAGAAAGTAAATGAATAGGAATGATGCCGGAGTTTTGCTCCGGTGTCATTTTTTTGTGCGGATAAGACAAGCGGCTGGCTTCTGCTTGTTTATGTTCTGGCGAGAACATACTTTCTTCACATAATTACCACAATCTGAACACAGAAGTATCAAAAACTGAACACAAACCGGAGTTAAACTTTTCCCTGAAATTAAGGAAAGCGTCTGAGAGGGTCAGACGGGGAAAGGAGTATTTGTATTATGAAGCGCGTTGAAGGATTGAACAGAAGGATGGGTGCAGGAATGGCGGCTGCTCTTATGGCTGCTGCGCTGATTGGTACGACACCGGTATATGCGGCGGGAGAATCGGGCATCGACATGAGCACGGATTACCCGGGAATCACAGTAAAAGCAGGAGAAACCATCAGCTTTCCGCTGGATTTTGCAAGCCTGGATGGGGAAGGACATGACATCGCCCTGACAGCGGAGGAGATGCCGGAGAGCTGGACAGGATATTTTAAGGGAGGCAATAATCAGATCACAAAGGTGCATGTAAATGCAGATACAGCTTCGGAGGAACAGTCAAAGGATAATCTGGCGGATTTCAGCCTGACCGTTCCCGAGGAAGCAGAGGAGGGCGTATATGAGGTGGCGCTGAAGGCCGATGCGGGCGCCGGAAATACGGACACGCTGAATCTGGAGGTCACAGTCAGCCAGGAGGAGACCGGGGAGAGTAATTTTACATCAGAATATCCAGAGCAGCAGGGAATTTCCGGGACAGTTTTCAGCTTTGATACGACGATTGTGAACAACCGCGGTACGAACCAGTCCTACAGCCTGGCGGCCAAAGCGCCGGAGGGATGGCAGGTGACCTTCACACCGTCGGGAGAGACGGCGAACGTAGCCAGCCTGGCCGTGGACGCAGGAAGCAGCCAGGGGCTGACCGTAGCCATCACGCCGCCGGAAAACGTCGAGAAGGGCGATTATACGATCCCCTGTACCGCAGTTTCTGCAAACGATACGCTGACTGCAGAGCTGACCGTCAGCATCACCGGTACATACAGTGTTGCGCTTTCCACGCCGGACGGACGTCTGAGCCTGGACGCATATGAAAATAAAGAATCAGCAGTGACGCTCAGCGTGACAAATACGGGAAACGTTGACCTCACCAATCTGAATCTTTCCTCCACCGCGCCCACGGACTGGGAGGTACGCTTTGAGGAATCCACGATTGATACGCTGGAGGCCGGAGCTACCAAGGAAGTCACGGCGTACATTAAGCCCTGTGAGAATGCGGTTACCGGAGATTATGTGACCTCAGTCAGCATCAGCAACAGTGAGGCCTCCTCAAATGCAGATTTCCGTGTATCAGTAAAGACCTCCACTACCTGGGGAATCGCGGCTGCTGCAGTGATCGTGGTACTGGCCGGAGGACTTGTGTTTATCTTTAAAAAATACGGGAGACGGTAAACATGGCAGTAAAAAGTGAAAATGTAATAGAGATAGAGCATCTGACGAAGCAGTACGGCGCTAAGACGGCGGTTAATGATCTGAACCTTTCCGTCAGACGGGGCGAGGTGTTCGGGCTCCTGGGGCCGAACGGCGCAGGAAAGACGACAACCATTCTGATGCTGCTGGGACTTACGGAGCCGACCTCGGGAAGCGCCCTGATCGAGGGGATGAACTGTACGAGAAATCCTCTGGAGGTCAAGTCGATGGTGGGATATCTGCCGGACAACGTAGGCTTTTATCAGGATATGACCGGCAGGCAGAACCTCCGGTTTACGGGCAGGCTGAACGGACTTTCCGGGAAAGAGCTGGAGGAGAGGATCGACCGTCTCATCGACCGGGTCGGAATGACGGAGGCGGCGGACCGGAAGGCGGGCACGTACTCCAAGGGTATGCGGCAGAGGCTGGGAATTGCCGATGTGTTGATGAAAAATCCCGAGATCATTATTATGGATGAGCCGACTCTGGGTATCGACCCGGAGGGCATGCGGGAGCTGCTGGCGCTGATCCGGGAGCTGGCGGAGGAGGACGGAAGGACGATTCTGATATCCTCCCACCAGCTTCACCAGATACAGCAGGTCTGCGACCGGGTAGGAATCTTCGTAGAGGGCAGCCTGATTGCCTGCGGGACTCTGCCGGAGCTGGAGGAGCAGATACGGAAGGACGGAAATTATCTCCTGGAGCTGGAGGTGGAGCCCTGCGACGACAAGATCCTCGGGATGCTGTACCAGCAGGAGGGCGTACAGAAAATCGAAAAAGAGGGAAACACCTTTGTAGTTGATGCAAAGCGTGACCTCCGGGGAAAAATGACAAAATTCCTGGGGGAGAACGGATATACGATCCTGCATCTGCATCAGCGCGGCGGCGACCTTGACGAGATTTATAGACGTTATTTTGAAAAGGCGGGACAAAGTGATGAAAGAAATGAGTTTGAAAAAAAGAAAAAGCATGGATGGAACAGAAAAAAGAGCCTCCGTTAAGGGCATGACCGGACTGAAGGCGCTGTATCACAAGGAGCTGGCGGATCATTTAAAGAGCAAACGGTTCCTGATCATTCTGCTTCTGATCGGAAGCACCAGCTTTGCCAGCCTGTACGGAGCAGTTTCAGGGCTGGGGGATGCCGCGGACAGCAATTTCCTGTTCCTGAAGCTGTATACCTCCGGCGGCAGCTCGATTCCGTCCTTTATGTCATTTATTGCGCTGCTGGGGCCGGTCATCGGGCTGGCGCTGGGCTTTGACGCGGTGAACAGCGAGCGGGCGGGAGGTACTTTGAACCGCCTTGTTTCCCAGCCGATCTACCGGGATTCCATCATCATCGGGAAATTCCTGGCAGGCACGGCGGTCATTGCGGCGATCATCTATTCTATGGGGATTGCGCTGGGAGCGCTGGGGGTCATCGTCACAGGCCTTAAGCCCTCGGGAGAAGAGGTGTGGCGCGTTCTGATCTTCCTGACCTTTACGGTTATTTACGTGGCGTTCTGGCTGGCGCTGGCTATCCTGTTTTCCGTGGTATGCCGTCATTCCGCCACCTCGGCTCTGGCGACCATTGCACTTTGGATCTTCTTTGCGATCTTTATGAGCCTGGTGTCAAGCATCATAGCGAATGCAGTATATCCCATCGACAATCAGTACAATGCGATGGTAAACTCCATGAACAATTATACCCTGGAGCTGGGCCTGAACCGGATCTCTCCTTACTATCTGTACAGTGAGGCGGTGTCCACGATCATGAACCCAAGCGTGCGTTCCGTGAATATCGTGACCATGGATCAGCTTGTGGGAGCGGTTTCTGGTTATCTGAGCCTGGGGCAGAGCCTTCTGCTGGTATGGCCGCATCTTACCGGATTGGCAGCGCTGATGTTGATTGCCTTCGGCGGCTCGTATATCGGTTTTATGCGCCAGGAAGTAAGGGCAAATTGATTACAAGATAGAAGAGTAAATTGATTACAAATAGAAGAATCTCTTGATTCACATCAGCCTGCGTGTTAAGATAGTATTAAGATTAAGGAGTGGGCTGGTGTGAAGAAGAGAGGACGCAAAGGATTGATACATCTGCTGGCAGCGTTTTGGCTGCTGATCACAGGAATATGCATTGACTGCAGTCAGGCATATTCCATTTTGGCGTATCATGATACCTTTGAGTCCGCGAGATGCTCTTATGATTCCAGCAACGGCTTCGCTTCAGATGAAATATGCACTTCAGATCTTATGGGACAGAGAACAGTCGTAAGAGACGCAAAAAAGCTGGAAAGCCCGGGCACAAAGGGCCGGACCAGCCTGCGCAGCATGATAGCTGTTCCTGAAGTCATTTCCCAGACTCCCCGTTTGTACTGCAGTATGGTATGCGGACAGATACACCGTGGGGTGTGCAGCCATACCGTTATTATGAATTACATACACAGCAAGGACGGACGAAAATCCTGAGCAGTTCGGACTCTATGATTTCAGCCTGTGCGCAGCATGGGTTATTTCGCGTACGAAAAATAAAAAGAACTGAGAGGGATTAAGATGGATACTATAAAGAAAATTGGCAATTTCCTTCGAAATTGCGTGGAGCTTTATATTCCGATCGCCGCTTTTTTGATCATGTTCTGTGTGTTCGTAATCCAGATCGCGGCCAGATATGTGTTTAACAACCCGATTCCGTGGGCGTATGAGGTGACGGTAATGGGGTATCTGTGGATGGTAGTTCTCGGCGCCTGCTATGCGTACAGAGACAGATCACACGTTACCTTCACATTGGTTTATGACAAGCTTCCGGTAAAGGGGAAGGCAGTGTGCGGCTTCCTTGGGAACCTGCTGATGGCAATTGCTTTTATTGTGATGTTTGTTCCGGCCTGCCAGATGATTAATCAAATGAAGATCCAGGTGACCAGCGTATTTAAGGTCGGCCTGAATATTGTTTATTTCCCGTTCATTCCGTTTATGATTATTATTCTGTGCTACATTCTGTATGATATGTGGCTGGAGTTCATGGTGTTTACCGGTATCGGCGGAGATGCTGCGGTACAGAAGATGCTGAATGAGACGAAGAACGAGACGCAGGAGGCCATCGACGCAGCTCTTGCCCAGGAGGAAGAGATGATGAAGGAGGCGGGAAAATAATGAATATAAGTACAGCTTTGCTCGTATTTTTACTGATTTTTGTGTTGATTTTTATTCTGCGGATGCCGATACCCATGGGTATGATGACTGCCTGCGTATTTTACTTTATGGTAACTGGTGAGAGCCCGAAGATGGTGGCTCAGCAGACACTGAAAACTTTCTATACCAACTACACGATCATTGCCGTTCCGCTTTTCATTTTTGCGGCCAACGTTATGAACAGCGGTAAGGTAACAGAAAAGGTATTCGGCTTTGCCATGGGCTTTGTGGGCCGTTTCAAGGGCGGCCTGGGACACGTAAACGTTCTGGCTTCTCTTGTATTCTCCGGTATGACCGGTTCTGCCATTGCAGATGCCAGCGGCCTTGGAAAAATGGAGATCGACGCCATGAGAGCTGAGGGCTATGACGACGGCTTCAGCTGTGCCATCACCGCAGCGTCTGCGACAATCGGGCCGATCTTCCCGCCGAGTATTCCGATGGTTATTTATTCCATGCTCTCCGGCGCTTCCGTGGGTGCGCTGTTCATGGGCGGCATGGTGCCGGGAGTCCTCCTGGCCATCGCGTTGATGATCTACATTATGATTATTGCGCATAAGAGAAATTATCCGATCAGTGAGAAGGTTAATTTTCACGCATTTTTGAAATATACCTTCAATGCGATCCCGGCGATCCTGACTCCGGTTATCCTGCTGGTGGGTATTTACACCGGTATTATGACCCCGACAGAGGCAGGCGCAGTGGCAGGCCTGTATGCTCTGATCGTAGCTGTTTTGGGTTACCGCGTACTGAAATGGGAAGGCTTTAAGCAGGTATTGGTGGACACCGTAAAGGCCACCGGTACGACCTCTATTATGATCGGTGCGGCTACGTGTATTTCCTACATCGTGGCGAAGGAGCAGCTGGCGGCTACCGTTGCGAACTGGATCACAGGCTTTACGGACAACAAATATGTCTTCCTGATGATCGTCAACGTTGCAATCCTGATCCTGGGTATGTTTATTGATACCTCTGTTATCCAGGTCGTATTTATCCCGATCCTCCTGCCCATCGCAAGAGCATTCGGAATCGACTTGGTACACTTTGGACTGGTGGTTATCTTCAATATGATGATCGGCCTTTCCACACCGCCGTTCGGTATGCTTCTGTTTATCACCAGCGGTATTTCGGGAACGCCGCTGAAGGATGTGATCAAGGAGATCTGGTGGCCGATTGTCACGATGCTGATTGTCCTGCTGATCATTACATATATCCCGGACGTGGTATTGTTCCTGCCGAAAATGCTGATGGGTTATACCGGCTGATGGGACATGCTGACAGGATCTGTTTTTTTGAGCCGCATTCTGTGAACCTGAATCCTGCTGTGTATATTATGGGCGAAAATGCAGAAACTATTTTCTGAAATATAATTTATTCAGGAGGTAGGATTATGCCAGCATTAGTTTGTTCCGCACAGAACTGTATTTACAACAATGCCATGTACTGCAGCAAGGGCGACATCAAGATCGGCGGCGAGGACGCCACGGTCTGTCAGGATACGCGGTGCGAAAGCTTTCAGGAGCGCAAACGGGAGAACGTCAGAAGCTCCATGGGCATGCCGTCCATTGATACGGATATTAAGTGCGAGGCGTGCAACTGCAGATACAATGAAAAATGCGTCTGTCATGCAGAGCACGTGGATATTTCCGGAGCCGCCGCACATCGCAGCGGGGAGACAGAATGCGTCACCTTTGAAGAGGGGCGATAGCCCGCAGAGCGTCAAGAAAAGTGAATATTGCAGGAATGAGGGGCAGCGCGGGAAACGCTGCTCCTTCATTTATATTTTATAGTTTTTTAATTGTAAATACATGAAAAATCAGATAGAATAATGTATTAAAACAGGACAATGCAGACGCCGGGGGGTTTTAATATGGATGTGGAGCACAAGAAAACAGCATTGAGCGACGACTCGGAAATCTACAAGAGCAGGGACAATTCCTTTGGGAAAAAGGATCTTCGTTCGCTTTCAGGAAAACAGAGGCTGGAATATTTTAAGGACTATTATCTGCTGAAGGTAATTGTCGCGCTGGTGGTGGTGATATTTGCCGGAGCGCTGCTGAATGCGACGGTTTTCAACCGGGCCACCTGCGTTCTTTCCATCGCGTTTCTGGACGAAAGCCAGATTTCAGAGCAGCAGGCTCTGGAGGAAGCGCTTGCGGAGTATCTTGGCGGGCTGGAAAAGAATGATTACGTTTCCGTGGAGAGCTTCAATACGGAGGATTATCAGATGAACATGGCCTATATGGCGAAGACTGCCGCCGGCGGGATTGACGCCGTTGTTTGTACGCGGGACTATTTTGAAAAGGCCGCAGAGAGGGGAATGCTGATAGACCTGAGAGAGGTGCTGCCGGAGGACATGTATGCGGAGCTGTCTGACCGGATGCTGGAGGGGAAAGCGATAAAGGACGAGGATGAAGAGGGAAATGCTCTGTCTTATTATGATCCCTGCCCGTATGGGATTGATATTTCAGGCAGCGCGCACTTTGCGGAGTTTGGAGGCATGGAGAGTGCTCCGGTGTTCTGCGTCACCCAGAGCGATGTGAACAGGGAAAACCTCATAAAAGCGATTACATATTTTTCGAAGACCGGAAAATAGAAGAAAAGCAAAGTGAAAATGCAGCGGGACCCTTGTCCTGGCAGCCTGTTCGGCTCCCGGCAATGGTCCCGTCTGCATCATCATCCGGCTTTCTTTTTCAGAAGCTTCTTAGTCAGCTTCTTCGCCTTTTTCTTACATTTTCCGCAGCCTTTTCCAACCTGAGTTGCTTTTTTTACCTCTTTAAACGAAGAGGCTCCGTTTTCCACTGCCTTGGCGATATCGCCCTTTGTCACTTTGCGGCAGGAGCAGATTACTTTTTCCTTATTCATAAGGATACCTGATTAAAGAACGAGGGAGGGAGCGGCATATACCCGGGCGCCCAGCTCGTTGTCCAGCATGTACAGGCTCTTCGGATCATCGCCGAACAGCTCATATTTCTTGATCAGGTTGTCTGCGTTGGTCTCTTCTTCACCCTGCTCCTTTACGAACCAGTCCAGGAACTGCATAGTACGGAAATCCTTTACGGTGTATGCAGCGTCGTAGATGGTGTGAATCAGGGAGGTTACGTACTGCTCATGCTTCAGACCCTCTGAGAGGATTGTTTTAGCGTTGTCCAGTACGACGTCCGGCTTTGCAATGGCATCCAGGGTTACCTTCTCGCCGTTGTTCTGGAGATACTGGATGAACAGCAGTGCGTGGTCGCGCTCCTCCTGAGCCTGGATCTTGTACCAGTTGCCGAATCCGTCCAGCCCGTGGTCATAATAAAAATTGGAAAAGTCCAGATACAGGTAAGCAGAATAAAATTCTTTGTTTACCTGCTGATTTAAAAGCTCTACTACTTTTGCGTCTAACATGATAATGTCCTCCTGTATATGTAAATTACTTTTATAAATTATACTCGCATACGGCCAGGATGTAAAGAGGAGGAATGGCGCATACCGGATCCGGTTGTAAAAATAAGGAAACCAGGGAAAAATAAGACGAAAAACTATTTGACAAGAGGGGGAGCATGTGGTAAAGTAAATAAAGTTATAATTAACAGGAAAGCAGAGTATCCACTCTCACCCTGGCATTTCAGATGACCAGCGGTTCATATCGGGAGCAGAAGCAGCACATGCAGATGTGGTGTTTTTATGTGAGGATTATGAGTGGATGACGATGTTATCCACTCTTTTTTATATCAATGTGTGGAGGTGCAGTACCATTAGCGAATTAATGATCAACGAACAAATCAGGGACCGTGAAGTCCGTGTTATCGGCGAGAACGGCGAGCAGCTTGGAATTATGTCTTCAAAGGATGCGATGAAGCTGGCGAAGGATGCAGAGCTTGACCTTGTAAAGATCGCTCCGACAGCGAAACCGCCGGTGTGTAAGATTATTGATTACGGAAAGTATCGTTATGAGTTGGCCAGAAAAGAAAAAGAGGCCAAGAAAAAGCAGAAAACGATTGAGGTGAAAGAAGTCCGGCTGTCACCGAACATTGATGTAAATGATTTGAATACGAAGGTTAATAATGCCAGAAAATTCATTTCCAAGGGTAACAAAGTCAAAGTCAGTCTGCGTTTCCGCGGACGCGAGATGGCGCATATGCAGGCAAGCCGCCACGTCCTCGAGGATTTTGCAAAGGAGCTCGGGGATATTGCAGTCATCGACAAGCCGATCAAGCAGGAAGGCAGAAGCCTTACGATATTCTTGTCGGAAAAACGTTAATTCAGATATTCAAATATAAGGAGGAACTATAAGATGCCAAAAATGAAAACCAGCAGAGCAGCTGCAAAACGTTTTAAAAAGACAGGTACAGGTTTATTAAAGAGAAACAAAGCTTATAAGAGCCATATCTTAACTAAGAAGTCCACCAAGAGAAAGAGAAATCTGAGACAGTCAACGATCACAGACGCTACAAACGCTCAGAATATGAAGAAGATTTTACCGTATTTATAAGATCAGGCGAAGGAGGAAATAAGACATGGCAAGAATTAAAGGCGGTATGAACGCTAAGAAAAAACATAACAGAGTATTGAAGCTGGCTAAGGGTTACAGAGGAGCCAGATCCAAACAGTATAGGGTAGCAAAGCAGTCCGTTATGCGTGCGCTGACAAGTGCATATGCAGGACGTAAGCAGAGAAAGCGTCAGTACAGACAGCTCTGGATCGCCCGTATCAATGCAGGCGCTCGTCTGAACGGCCTTTCCTACAGCAAATTTATGTACGGTCTGAAGCTGGCAGGTGTTGATCTGAACCGTAAGGTTCTGGCTGACATGGCAGTAAATG
The DNA here is from genome assembly GCA_030524705.1 of Lachnospiraceae bacterium. Classification (GTDB taxonomy): domain Bacteria; phylum Bacillota; class Clostridia; order Lachnospirales; family Lachnospiraceae; genus Choladousia. The sequence goes on from JAUNGD010000001.1 coordinate 94,189, forward strand.
ACGCAGAAGGGTTTGCTTCCCTGGTAGAGCTGGCAAAGACAAAGCTGGCATAAGACAGGATAATACAGGAAAAGGACTGTCAGAAGAGCAGTCCCGGCAGGCCGGAGCTTAGGACAGCATATCATAAAGAGCAGATTATATATCAGAATATATAACCTGCTCTTTTTAACGTGAAAGGAAATACAGAGCCTTTATTCATTTACGCCCGAAATTTCCTCTGCTCTTTTCCTGAGCCGTTCGTATTGTTCCCTGGTTATATGGATCCGGCCTGCCACCGCGGTAATTAGTCCCGCCTTTTCCAGGGTCTGAATGTTTCGCTGAATGGTACGTACACTGAATCCAAGCTGCGCGGCCAGATCGGACTGCTTTTTCAGGAGTACGTATTCATCCCGGACGCCGGATTTTTCATAGTTTTCCGCAAGGTAAAGTACCATGCGCTCACCGCATTCGAGAAACTGGTATTTGCGTTCCTTGGGGCCTTCCCGTACGGTGGCATACATGATGGACCGCGTGCGCATGAACAGTGCATTCACATCCTTTGATATCCATTCCATGTAGGCGCGGGACGGGATCGTGAGAAGGTCGCAGGCGGTCACGGCCAGAATAGAAATGCGGTATTGCGGGATGTCTCCAAACAGCTCATAGTCGCCGAGAATCTCCACACCGGAGTAGTCGGTGAACACATAGTCTGTCCCGGAGGATTGGTAGTCGATGCCGATCGCCGTACCGTTCAGGACGATGACGACCTGCGTACAGGGCTCTCCGGCCCGCAGCAGATGATGCTGCTTCGGAACATGCAGACGCTGGATCGAACGGATGACATGCTCCGGACAGTTTTGGAAAAAGCGTTCCAGATAGACAAAGCGTTTCTGCTCAAGTTTGCTGATTATCTTCATAAGCTCCTGTCTCGATTCCATATCTGACCTCCGGAAAATTCACTTATCTATTAGTATATCAGAATCCATTAAATCCGAACATCCTGAAAGTAAAAATTTCCGCCTGAAAAAGTGAAAAATTTTGCCTGAAACTGCAGCTTCCTATTCAGGTAAAAACCACGAAAAAAGCATATGTAATTTATCTAAAATGCTGAAAATAAAAGGATTTTGTCAAATTACGACACGTGTCGTAGCAAGTATTCCCTGGAATCGGTATATTTATTTATAAAAAGTGACAGTGCCAGAAACGGAGCTGACACTTCGGGGAAAGAATGAAAAAAGAGGAGATGAGTACGCATGGCGCCGATTTTAGAGGTACGGAATCTGACGAAGATTTACGAGGGCGGCGTGCTCGCCAACCATGAAATTAATTTCAGTGTGGAGGAAGGCGAGATCCACGCGCTGGTGGGCGAGAACGGAGCGGGCAAGAGTACGCTGATGAAAATGTTGTACGGTATGGAGAGTGTGACGTCCGGGCAGATTTTTATCCGCGGCAAAGAAGTAAAGTTTGCTTCAAGTAAGGAAGCAATTGCCGAGGGAATCGGAATGGTGCATCAGCATTTTATGCTGGTGGATTCCCTGACAGGAGCGGAAAACATGATGCTGGGCATCAAAGAAAGCCGGTTTTTGACGGACAAGAAGGACGATATCCGGGTGACCGAGGAGGTTGCGGCCCAGTATAATTTTGAGATTGACGCGGCGCGCCGGGTCCGCGACATGAGCGTGGGCATGAAGCAGAAGCTGGAGATATTGAAGATCCTTTACCGCGGCGCGAAAATCCTGATTCTGGATGAACCGACTGCGGTGCTGACGCCGCAGGAGACGGAGGAGCTGTTCGAGAGGCTGGTCAGTCTTAAGGAAAAAGGCATGACGATCATTTTTATCTCGCATAAGCTCAAGGAAGTGAAGCAGATCAGCGACCGTATCACGATTTTGAAGGGCGGACGCACCGGCGGTACCTACTGCACCGCAGACGTCACGGAGGAGGAGATTTCACGGCTGATGGTGGGCCGCGTGATCTCAAACGACTATGACAAAAAGCCGCTCAGCCCGGAGCGGGAGCTGCTGCGGGTGGAGGACGTCTCCTACAGGGACAAATTTCAGGTGACGAAGCTGGATCATGTTTCCTTTACGCTGAACGACAAAGAAATCGTCGGCATCGCGGGTGTGGACGGCAACGGCCAGAGCGAGCTGATTTCCGTGATCACTGCGGAGCTGCGTATGGGCAGCGGCCGGATCGTTCTGAAGGACTGTGATATTTCCCATGCGTCCATTGGGAAGATTCGAAATATTGGTCTCTCATATATTCCGGAGGACCGAATGCGCAATGGCTGCGCAGCGCCGATGTCGGTGGAGGAGAATATGATCGTCTCCAACATTGATACATTTGCAAGTAAAATGAAGATCATTGACAAAAAGAAGGTGCGGGAGCACAGCCGCCGTCTGATCAAAGAGTTTCTCGTAAAAACACCGTCGGAGCGGCAGTCCATCAAAAGCCTTTCAGGAGGTAACATCCAGAAGGCCATTGTTGCCCGGGAGTTCAGCGCCGGCAGCGACGTGCTGATCCTCGACCAGCCCACCCGTGGCGTAGATGTGGGCGCGATCTCATTTATTCATTCCAAGATCCTTGAGATGCGGGAAAACGGCAACGGTATTCTTCTCGTATCCGCCGATTTGAACGAGCTGCTGTCTTTGAGCGACCGGATTCTCGTTATGCACAAGGGGAAGATCGTGGCATCTCTGGACAATCGGACGGAACGCGTCAGCGAGGAAGAGCTGGGGCTGTACATGCTGGGAATCAAAACACAGGAGGGCATGGCGGTATGAGAGAGAAAAAAGATTATGTTATGAAATATTTCAGCGTGATCCGTATTTTGAGCGCAATTGTAATTGCATTGCTGATCATCTTCGCGATCATCTTTTTCGTGAGTGAAGACCCGTTGTTTGCAATCCAGAAGATGGTGCTGGGGCCCTTTGAGACGAAGCGGAGCTTCTTCAACGTGCTGGAACGTGCGGTGCCCCTGATTTTCTCGGCGCTGGCACTGAATATCGTGCTGCGCAGCGGCGTATTCAGTATTGCGGCGGACGGCTCATTCTACATGGGCGCTGTGGTTGCAACGGCAGTGGCGATCAAGGTGCAGCTTCCGAACATCGCTCATCAGTTTGTACTGATTGTAGCGGCCGGGATCATCGGAGGATTGATTTCGATGCTTCCGATTATTTTAAATAAGTATACGAAGGTGGACGCAACGGTTCTTTCGATTATGTTCAACTCCATCTTTTATTACCTCGGTTATTCGATCGTCAGCGAATATCTGCTGGAAAAGAGCGGCCAGTGGGGAAGTGCCTACTTCCCGGACACGGCCCGGCTCGGCAAGATGATTCAGGGAACCAGTATGCACTGGGGATTCCTGATCATGGTGGCGGCTATTGTTCTGGTCATTTTCCTGATGGAAAAAACCTCCTTCGGTTATAAGGTCCGGGTGACGGGCATCAATCCGCACTTTGCCAAAAGCGCCGGCATCAAGACCGGCAGCGTCATCCTTGGTGCGGCATTTATCAGCGGTATCGTGGCAGGAGTTGGCGGCGCCGTTGAGATGGTGGGTATGTATAAGCGGTTCCAGTGGCAGACCCAGGTTAATTACGTGTGGGACGGTCTGATGGTACACATGCTGGCAAATGAAAATCCGTACTGCATTCCTCTGACTGCATTTTTCATTGCGTTCCTGCGTATCGGTGCGGAGATTATGTCCCGGGCCACCGATCTCGACAATGAAATCGTAGCATTTTTACAGTGTATCGTGATCCTGCTTGTCGGTTCTGAACGGTTCCTTCATGCGCTGAAGGCTCGCCGGGAGCAGAAGGCGGCTTTGCAGCAGGTGCAGGCAGCAACGGTGAAAGGAGGCGGTCAGAATGCTTAGTTTTTTGGTTTCTCCCAGCTTCTGGGCTTCTGTTCTGGCCAGTACGACGCCGGTGCTTCTGGCGACGCTGGCAGCAAATATTATGACGAAGGCCGGGATATTCAATCTTGGTATTGAAGGTACGATGCTGATTTGTGCTCTCGGAGGCGTGCTGGCCAGCGGTTTTACGGGCAGCCTGTTCATAGGCATGCTTGTGGGTGTGCTGCTGGGCATTCTTGTTTCCTTCGTACTCGGTTATTTCATTCTTGTTATGAATGCGCCGATGAATTCCTGCGGTGTCGCGATCAACCTGGCGGCCACCGGCGGGACGGTATTCATTCTCGCAATGGTCTGCGGCAGCAAGAACAACAGCAGCTCTCTTGTGAGCGCTTACTTCCCGAATGTGGCGATTCCGCTGTTGAAGGACATTCCGGTGGTGGGACAGATCCTGTCAGGGCAGAATGCCGTGACGTACCTGAGCTGGATTTTTGTGGCGGCAACCTATTTCCTGCTGTATCATACAAAGCTTGGACTCAATATCCGGGCGGTGGGCGAGAACGAAGCCGCAGCTAAATCGGCGGGTATCAATGTCCTTCGGATAAAATTCATCGCCCTTGCCATGTGTGGACTGTTCTGTGCCTTCGGCGGCATGTACCTGTCCATGGGCGCGCTTCACGGTTTTACGGCGGGCATGGTTTCAGGAAGAGGCTTCCTGTCCCTGGCGATGGATGCGATTGCGCAGGGAAACCCGCTGATCGGATGTGCAAGCTCGTTCCTGTACGGCTTTTCCAATACGATTACCGTGTACCTGCAGCTCTACAGCCAGCTTGACCTGCAGCTCATCAGTGCGTTCCCGTACGTATTTATTCTGGTCGTTCTGATGTTTATTCAGCTTGGCAGGAGCCGCATCGAGAAAAAGAAACAGAGGGCGCAGTTCTGATCTGCGCTCTTTGGATAGATTATTTCATCAAGAAGAGAAAGGAGGGGCAATTATGTCCCAGGAGTATTATGATCCATGGTCAAACACAAAAACAAAACACGGACTGGATGCAGACCTTGTGATTTCAGCTCTGCAGAAGTGTATCCGAAGAGCTGATGAAGCTACGGCGATGCGGATGGCCTATGAGCTTTATGCGACCTCCACCTTCCATGAGGAGAAAATGTGGAACCGTCTGCTTGTAATCGGCGTGGAGGACGTCGGCTTTGGCGATACGAATGCGCCGGTGTTCGTAAAGACAATGTACGACCTTCACAAGGAGTATGCGTACGGCGACGGAGACCGTCCGATTTTCTTCCTGCATGCGATCCGTTATCTGTGCCGCTGCAAGAAGGAGCGTTCCACGGACCACATTAAAAATATCATTATGCGGGAGAATGCCCGGGGCGAGGTACCGGAGATTCCGGATTATGCGATTGATATGCACACAATTGCAGGAAGAGCCAGAGGACGCGACGTATTCTACTTCCTTGACGAGGCCAGCAAAGTAACGCCGCTGGCGGATGATTACGATGATTCCTACCGTCAGGAGCTTTACCGGATCTGCAAGGAAGAGGCCGAGGCAGAGAAAAACGGGAACCAGTAGTGCACACGTTCCCGGGGGAACCGGGAGCTTGCAAATACAACGAAGAAAAGGAGAAAATAATGAAGAAGGTAACTGCATTATTAATGGCAATGAGTCTGGCTGTCGGATGTATCGGAAGTACATGTATGACTGCAGCAGCTGAGGAAGGCGACAAGAAAGAAATCTATGTGCTGATCAGGGCCAGAGGCGATTTGTCCTACTGGGACAGCATGGCGGACGGCGGAGACCGCGCCGGAGAGGACTTTGCAGATGAGGCCAACGTACACGTAATTGAGACAACCGATGACAATCAGGCAAATCTGACTGCCATGTATGAGGCGGCGGACAACGGCGCAGATCTTATCATTACAGCCGGTGATTTCATTGACAATATGGTAACGGTGGCAGAGGAGTATCCTGACATTTCATTCCTGATGGTAAATGAAAAGATTGAAGGCTATGACAACATCTATGCGATTGATTTCTCAACGTGTGAGGCCGGCTTCCTGGCTGGTATCGCAGCGGCAGACGTGGCTTCCCAGGGACTTGAGGGAACCTCAGGCAACAAGGTTGTCGGCTTTGTCGGCGGTATGGATGAGGTTATAGTTATCCAGGAGTTCTTCATGGGATATATCGCAGGTGCGAAGTATTACGACCCGGAAACTCAGGTTGTATATAACTACGTAGGCGACTGGGGCGACCCGGATACAGGAAGAACGCAGGCTCTGGCACAGTACAACGATGCGGGCGCTGATGTGATCTTTGCATGCGCAGGCGGCTCAGGCAACGGCGTTTATCAGGCAGCTTCCGAGGTTGGCAAGTACGTAATCGGCGTGGACAGCGACCAGTCTCTGAGCTATGCGGAGCAGCCGGAAATTCAGAAGACCTTCGTTACATGCGTGCTGAAGCTGCTCGGAAACGGAATTTACGATGTAATCGACACATTCCTGTCTGAGGGCTCTCTGCCCTACGGCGAATACGATATCTTCGGCCTGGCAGAGGATTCTGTAGGCATCGTTGAGAATGACCTCTTTGATTCCTATGTGTCCGATCAGGGTAAGGCTGCAATCGAAGAAGCAACCCAGAAGATCGTAGACGGTGAGCTTGAGGTATCCGGTGCGCTGGGCAAGGATCAGGAGACGATTCAGGCAGAGATCGCAGATCTGCTTCAGTAAAGAGCTTTCAGGTTTCTTTTTATGATATAGGAAAGTTCTCACTTTCCTATATCATAAAAAGCACTTCGTGCAACGATGCACAGAATTCAAAACAAAATAAAAGGGGGCTGGTAAAGCCCCTAAAAAAGAAAGGTCCCTGCCGTGGAAAATGCGGCAGGGATCTTTCTATATGTTTTTTCTGATGTCTATTAACACAGATTTAATACAGATGTCTATTAATACAGATCAGCCTTTCCGTCAGCCTGGAACAGCTTGATCTTGTGAGCAGCTACTTCCTTCATAGCATCAATACAGGACGGCTGGATCACGTTCGGCTCACGAACGTTCTTGTCCTGAAGTACCTCGCGCATCTGGTTGTAGTAAGCAACTTTGATGTCGCTGGAGATGTTGATCTTGTTAACTCCGAGCGTTACGGACTCGCCGATCTCGCTGTCCGGGTTGGCAGAACCGCCGTGAAGTACCAGCGGAGTCTCGGGAACTGCTGCCTTGATATCCTTCAGGATGTCCAGACGAAGCTTCGGATCTACGCCCTTCGGGTAAATGCCGTGGCAGGTACCGATGGCGATAGCCAGGCAGTCAACGCCTGTAGCCTCGATGAATTTCTTTGCGTCCTCCGGGTCGGTATATTTGATGACCTTAGAGCCAGCTTCTCCGAAATCATCAGCGGTACCGATGGTGCCAAGCTCGCCCTCAACGGAAACATTTACCGGGTGAGCAGCAGCTACGACCTTCTGGCAAACAGCGATGTTCTCCTCGAAGGGAAGGGAAGAGCCGTCGATCATAACGGAGGTAAAGCCGTTCTGGATAGCCAGAAGCACCTGCTCATAGGATGCGCCGTGATCCAGATGGATAACGCTCGGAACTGTGGATTTATGTAAGCGCTCAACGATAGCTTTTACCATTTCTACTCCGATGTGCTTCAGCTCGTCTGGATGGATAGCAATGATGATCGGAGCATTCAGCTCTTCGGTAACCTCCATCAGACCCTTAAACATGGAATAGTCGCTGACGTTGAATGCGGGTACAGCAAAATTGTTCTTGTTTGCAACTGCAAGTAAGTCCTTCATGTTCATTAACATAGTAACTTCCTCCTGAATAAAATAGATTTATTTGAGTAATATTGCTTACTTCTTTATAATAAATGAAATCTTCGTGAATGTCAAGAAGTGTGTGGAGGAAAAGACAAAATATTCACAAAAAAATCGAAAAATAATTGTGCATAACTTACAAAAATAGAGAAAAGCCGTAAAAATAATTTTCGTAAAAACGGTGTTTTGGGTTGATAGATAGGGTGGATGATAGTATAATATACTTATCAGACGGAGAGTATTTTCGCGTACTCTCGCCGGAAAATACATAAAAGGAGAGATAAACAATGAAACGATCTTTGATTAATTCTAACATCGAGTGGGCAATGGAGCTGTGCAAGCAGATGAATTTCAATCTTCCGAGTTTTGCATACTGGACACCGGAGGAGTGGGAGCAGAAGAAGGACATTACACAGCGTATGGTAGAGGTTGGTCTTGGCTGGGATGTTACAGATTACGCTACCGGCGATTTTGATAAGACTGGTGCTGTTCTGTTTACCCTGAGAAACGGAAGCATGAGCGATCCGGGCCGTCCTTACTGTGAGAAGATGATCGCTATGAAGGAAAATCAGGTTCTTCCGTGCCATTTCCATTATGAGAAGACCGAGGATATCATCAATCGCTGCGGTGGTACGCTCTGTGTACAGGTTTGGAATTCCAAGAGCGAGGCAGAGGGCTATGCGCTGGATACGGAATCTGACGTAGAGGTATACTGCGACGGCATCAAGGTTACAGTTCCGGCAGGCGGCGTTGTCAAGGTGACGAACGGCAACAGCATTACACTGACTCCCTACGTATATCATCTGTTCTACGCAGAGGGCGGCCCGCTGATCGTAGGCGAGGTTTCCAAGGTGAACGATGATGCGGCAGACAACCACTTTGTAAAAGAGATTCATCTGTCAGTAGAAGAGGACGAGCCGGTTCGCCATATCCTGTGCGGCGGCTATGTAATGGAGTAGTACTTCATATCTGCAGGCTGTATTCTGAGAAAGTTATGTGAAATGGCGGAGGCCCGAAAGGGGATAAGTATAGGAGGAAGATATGTATTTTAAATTTGGCGTAGACAGTTTTATCTGGGCGGAGAGCTTTGCTGAAAAGGATCTCTGGATTATTGAAAAGGCAAAAGAAATCGGATTCGAGGTAGTGGATTTTGCTATTTCAAATCCGTATACATTCCCGACACAGGCTGTAAAGGCGGAGCTGGAAAGAGTGGGTATTGATTGCGTATGTACAACGACACTGACGCTGGAGACGAACCCGATCTCACCGGATCCGGAAATCCGCAAGGCGGCTGTAGCGGCTATGAAGAAATGTGTGGATATCTGCAATGAGCTGGGAGCTCCGATCCTCGGCGGCGTAAATTACGCAGGATGGGGCTATCTGACCAAGAAGCCGCGTACCCAGCAGGAATGGGATTGGGGCGTTGCATGCATGAGGGAAGTGGCGGAGTACGCCAAAGAGACCGGCAGCGTTACGATCTGTGTTGAGTGCGTGAACCGTTTTGAGACACATTTCCTGAACGTTGCGGAGGACGCAGTGCAGTTCTGCAAGGATGTCGGAACAGGCAATATGAAGGTTCACCTTGACTGCTTCCACATGATTCGTGAAGAGAAGAGCTTTGCAGGTGCAGTCAAGACTTGTGGCAAGGAATATCTTGGTTACATTCATGTAAACGAGAATGACCGCGGTATCCCGGGAACAGGTCTTGTACCCTTCGAAGAGTTCTTTAAAGCAGTTCACGAGATCGGCTACGATGGGCCGCTCGTAATCGAATCCTTTGACCCGAGCTTTGAGGAGTTGGCAGGAAATTGCGCGATCTGGCGTAATTTCGCAAAGAGCGGAGAGGAATTGGCGATTAAGGGACTTGCAAATCTGAAGGCAATTGCAGATAAGCTGTAATCACAATCAAAGCGGATCATATTGAAAGGGGCGCCCATAGGGGCGCCTCTTTTGTTGAAGAATACAGGCAGCTTTGTATCAGAGATGAAACAGCGGCAGATTTTCTTTATCGGTGATCGCTTTGCTGTAAAAGCCCAGAAAATCCTTTTTCTCCCAGCCCTTTCTGCACCAGAAGTCTTTTCCGGTCTCATTTGTTTCCATGACGTTCAGACAGACCCTTGTAATCCCTTCCTCCTGCAGCGCTTTCACGGCCAGCTCCACCAGCGCGGAAGCGATGCCTTGATTCCGGTATTCCGGCAAAACGGCTGTGTGATAAATATATCCCCGCCTGCCGTCGTGACCGCACAGAATTGCCCCCATCAGCTTATGATCTTGAAATGCAGCAAAATTTGTGTTTGGATTCCGTTTTAAAAAGCGGGAGATGCCCTCTCTGGAATCATCCAGACTGCGCAGTCCCATATTCGGCGTATTGGACCACATGGCAAAAAGAGCGTCGTAATCATCTATTGTTATTTTTCGGAACATTTTAATCCTCCTTACCTTGCATCGGCGATATTTTTCTCGAAAAACAGATGGTTTTTGTGAGCGATCAACCCTCCGATGGCCATGTCGGCGGTGCCGGCAAGCTCAAAGCCGAGCTTCGTATACAGAGCGACGGCCGGCTTGTTCTGCGCTCCGGTATCCAGCCGGACCGCCCGGCAATTCCGTCTTTTCCCTTCCTCTGCGGCAAACTGTACCAGGGCCTTGCCGATGCCGCGGCCTGCCTTTGACGGTCTGACGCACAGAAGATGGATGACAAATACTTCATTGGGAGCCGCGCTGTATTTCCATTGGACGCTGCCGTATTCCTCCGGCTGGAGCTGATTTGCGATTACGCTGGCGCAGATCTCTCCGTCTTGCTCCATGACGTACAGATCCCCGTCTGCAATTCCCTTTTCGGCGGTTTTCTCCGTCGGATAGACGCCAAGCTGCCATACGGTATAGGCGCCGTGTTCCTGCTCGTGCAGCAGCAGCTCCGTATAGCAATCCGTTACCTGGGGGATATCCTGCGGTGTGGCTTTTCTGATCATTTCATTTATCCCTTTCCTTTTTGTGTTATTTTATAAAACTTACAGATAGACGTCAAATATTCTGAGGACTTTTTTGCAGGATTCGTAGATTTTATAGCTAATACTTAGCTCATAGCAAATAAATAAAGAACATTCATAAGTATACCATAGTTAGATGCTTCGGGTATTTTTTTGAAAATAGAATCTTTCATACAAAAATTCATGTTTTTTTAAGTAAGGTATTGACAAAATGCATGGTATAGAATAATATAAAATAAGTAAAGCGCTTTACCTACTAAAAATGGAAATAATACTTAGAATTGAAAAAATCAAAAAAATAAAATAGTAAAGAAAATAAAACGATTTATAAAGAAAAAATTGAATGGAGGGATAAGATGAAAACAATGAAGGCACTTGTATATGACAAGCCGGGAAGAAAGTATTCCGGTATCCGAGAGGTACCGTATCCGGTTTGTGGGAGCGATGAAGTTATTATAAAGGTTATGTCTGCGAGCATCTGCAAAGGAGTGGAGCATGACCATGACCAGGAAGGTGTCGGAACAGATCTTGCTGTGTATCCGGTGACCCCCGGACATGAGTTTTCCGGAGTGATCGAGGAAGTTGGCTCAAATGTAACCCGCTTCAAAAAGGGAGACCGTGTCTGCGCTGACAATACGGAGTATTGTGAAGACTGTTATTACTGCCGCAAAGAACAGTCCAATTATTGCCCCACCTTTGGTTCTTTGGGACACAACATTAATGGCGGATTTGCGGAATACGTAAGGGTAAAGAAGGAAAAAGTATTTCCTATTCCGGATTCCCTCTCTTTCAACTCTGCCGCCCTTGGAGAGCCGGTGGCATGCTGTATTCACTGTGTTGACCGTTGTAATATAAATTTTGGCGATGATGTACTGGTTATGGGCGCAGGATCTATGGGCTTGATTCTGGCACAGCTTTTGACGAAGTCAGGAGCACGTAAGGTTGTAGCCATCGCTTCTACTAAAAGTAAATTGGATATCCTTGAATCAAAAGGAATCGAGACAGTCGTGATGGACCGCAGCGATTATTCTGTTCATACAAATAAATTAAAAGAGATCTGCCCGATGGGATTTGATGTTGTTGTTGATGCGACCGGAAGCGTTCAGATGATTCAGCATGGAATGACACTTCTGAAGAAGGGCGGAAAGCTTGTGCAGTACGCTCTGGTACATAGCAAGGAACAGCTTACGATTGATCCAAGACTGATGTTCAACAATGAGCTGACTTACATGACGAGCTTCTGTCAGTCTCATAATTTTGGCCGTGCGGTAGAAGCACTTGCTGATAAGACAGTGGACGGTGATCTGCTGGTAACGCATGAATATCCGTTGGATCGCTTCTATGAAGCATTGGATGAAAATGTAAATAACAGAAATTCTGTGAAAGTGGTGATCCACCCGAATCAGGAATAAAATCAGAAGCTCACATGAAAGGTGACCTAATATGAATAAAAACAGCGAATATATTGTTGAGATGAAGAATTGCCGGAAAATATTTCCTGGCGTGGTCGCTGTCAATGATGTGTCTCTGTTCTTGAAGCGCGGAGAGGTTCATGCTCTGGTGGGAGAGAATGGCGCCGGTAAATCTACAATCATGAAAATGCTTGCCGGGCTTCTTCCAATGGATGGAGGAGAGATTTTGTATGAGGGAGAACGGTTTGAGCCAAAAAATCCAATGCAGGCGCTGGAGCGGGGAATCTCTATGATTCATCAGGAACTGGATTTGGTTCCGCAAATGACGGTTTGGGAAAATATTTATGCAGGCCAGGAAAAGCTTATCGGTTTTGGAGTGATTGACCGTAAGGCTATGATCAATAATACGAAACAGGTTTTTAAAGAGCTGGGGATTGATTTAGATCCAAATAGTAAGGTAGAAGAACTGAGCGTTGCACAGATGCAGATGGTGGCGATTACGAAAGCGATCGCATTTGATGCAGAAGTAATCATTATGGATGAACCGACATCCGCCATTACCGACAGAGAGGTAGAACAACTGTTTCGCATGATCAAACTGCTGAAAGGTCAGAATAAATCGGTAATCTATATATCACATAAGCTGGATGAGATTTTTCAGATCTGCGATCAGATCACAGTTATGCGGGATGGGTGCCTGATTGATTCCAAACCGGCTTCAGAGCTGAATCAGGAAAAAATGATTCATATGATGGTAGGGCGCGAACTTTCTAATTTATATCAGAAGGATGAGCCGGTATCAGCAGAGTATGACGCAAACGAAGTCCTGCTGGAAGTGAAGGGGCTGTGCAGAAAAGGCGAATTTTCAGATGTCAGCTTTGAAGTAAAACGCGGAGAGATTCTTGGAATTTCCGGATTGATGGGGGCTGGACGTACCGAAGTGATGGAGACTGTATTCGGGCTTCGGAAAGCTGATTCGGGAACCATCAAAATAAATGGAAAAGAAATTAATGTGAAGAATCCGCAGATCGCTATTAAGAACGGTATTGCTTTTGTGACAGAGGATCGAAAAATTTATGGGTTGAATCTGATGGATACGATCCGTGCTAATACTACGATGGCATATCTGAAAAAAGTGCTGTATGGGAACCTTGTACTGAATTTCAAAGAAGAAAAAAAGGTAGTCGCTTCTTTGTTTGAAAAATTGAGAATCAAAGCGCCTTCACAGGAGACCATTGTAAATAATCTGAGCGGTGGAAATCAACAGAAAGTGGTTCTTGCCAAATGGCTGATGGGCGAGCCGGATGTATTCATTATGGATGAGCCCACACGCGGAATTGATGTAGGAGCAAAAGCAGAAATATATAAGATTATGGATTCACTGGCGAAAAAGGGAAAATCCGTTATCATGATTTCTTCTGAGATGCCGGAGCTGCTGGGTATGAGTGATCGTATTATTGTAATGCATGAAGGGGTGATCACCGGAAGATTTCTGAAAAACGAATATGACCAGGAAAAACTGATGGCATGTTCGATAGGAGGCAAATAAATGGAAAAGGCAAAAAACATAAATATCGGGAAGATATTAAGCAGATATGGAATATATGTTGCATTTTTGATCTTGTTTATTGCATTGTCAATCGCTTCGCCGGTATTCCTGACGACAACAAATATACTTAATATATTCCGGCAGATTTCTGTAATTGGAATTATTTCCGTGGGAATGCTTTTTGTAATTCTTACTGGCGGGATCGATCTTTCCGTAGGCGCAATCGTTGCGCTTGCGGCAGTTATTACTACCAGTATGATTCGGGAAGGGTCTCAGACTCCGATCATCGTGGCTGTTTTTTGCGGCATACTGGTGGGGGCGGCCTGTGGAATATTCAGCGGATTCTTTGTGGCTAAAATGGAGGTACAGGCATTTATTGCAACGCTTGCCACTATGACGATAGCGAGAGGCATCTGTTACGTTTATACAAATGGACGCCCGATTACCGGATTGAAGCCTGGATACCGAAATATTGGAATGGGTAATATAGGGATCGTTCCGGTGCCGGTTATTATTTATCTCGGAATTGTTTTGATCGGGATCTTTCTTCTGAATTTTTCAAAATTCGGAAGACATGTGATCGCGGTAGGCGGTAATGAGAAGGCTGCTATCGTTTCAGGAATTGATGCAGTGAAAATTAAATTTGCCTGTCATGTTATTTCAGGCATTACTGCTGCAATAGCAGGTATTGTGTTGTCGGCCAGGATTCAGACCGGACAGCCGGTTGCAGGTGAAGGATATGAGCTGGATGCTATTACCGCTGTTGTTATCGGGGGCGCAAGTCTTTCCGGAGGAAAAGGAAGCATGGTAGGAGCAGTTGTAGGAATGCTTTTGATCGGTATTATGACAAACGGTCTGGATCTGCTCAACGTATCATCCTATTATCAGCAGGTAATTAAGGGGGCAATTATTCTGATTGCCGTTCTGACCGATAAGATGAAAACAAAGTGATGATAGGCCGTAAGGCTTGTTGTAAAAGAAACCAAAAACTATATAATGAAAGAAAAGGAGAAGAACTATGAACAAGAAAATGATGAGAGTGATTCTGAGTACGACTATGTCAGCGGCCATGTGTATTGGCATGGTGTCTACAGTATCGGCGGCTGACGGAGGAAAAATCAAGATCGGACTTACAGACGCAAATATGTCGAATGAGTCAAATGCTATTTTCTCAAATGCGGCAATTGAGTATGCAAAGACAATGGACAATGTAGAGCTGATCGTTAACGATGGAGAAGGCGATGCAAACAAGCAGATTGCCCAGTGTGAATCTTTTGTGGCCCAGGGATGCGATGTTGTTATTATCAGTCCTTATGATTTTGACGGAGCCGTAACAGCAGCACAGGTATGCGTAGATGCAGGAGTTCCGGTGTTTGTGGCAAAGGGTATTATTGCGGACATGGATCTGGTACAGACTTATGTTGGTTCCAATGATGTAGATGCAGGTGAAATGGAGATGGAATACATTGCAGATAAGCTGGATGGCAAGGGAAATATCGTAATTATCGAGGGGCCGACAGGTGTTACGGGCGCTGTCCTTCGAAATGATGGTATTCAAAATGTGCTGGAAGAGTATCCGGACATCAACGTTCTTTACAGCCAGCCGGCCGACTGGTACCGTGATAAAGCAATGGAACTGATGGAAAACTGGTTACAGCTTGGCGCGGACATTGATGCAGTAGTTGCTCATAATGATGAGATGGCGTTAGGCGCATATGATGCATTGGAAGCCGCAGGGAAGGGAGATATTCCTGTAATAGGTATTGACGGTATTCAGGCAGCTGTCAAATCCGTAGGAGAAGGAAAGATGTCAGCTTCTATTCTTCAGGATTCCAAGTCGATTGCTGAGAAGGCACTGGATGTGGCAGTTCAGATCGCAAACGGTGAGGAAATTGAAGATACTTATGATATTCCGTATCAGGTAATCACGCAGGATAACTATGAGGACTTTTTGACAGAATAAAAATAGTGATTAATAATCTGGGATAAGCTGTGTAGAAGGGAAAGGAGGGTAGAGGATAACATACCCTCCTTTCTATATATAAAGTCTGCACAGAGCTTGGGATAACTGTTTGCTTGGTTTAATCGTTGGTTGCAAAAGGCAAAATGTAATATTATAATAAAAATGCAGAGTATATTTATTTTTGCTGTGAGAAAAATAATGATTTAGGAGATAAAATGAAAGTAACTATTAAAGATATTGCACAGGAATGCAATATGTCAATAACGGCAGTATCTCTTGTGCTGAACAACAAGCCAAACAAGTTATCCGAAGAATCCAGAAAATTAATTAAAAACACAGCGGCCAGGATGAACTATACACCGAATCCGCTTGCGGTTGGACTTGCCAAAGGTAAGTCTCGGACGATTGGGCTGGTAATGTCTGATGTCAGTAATGTGTTTTTGTCAGAGATTGCGAAAGTGATCGAACGAGAAGTGAAAAAGTTTGATTATAACGTAATTCTCGGCAATACGGATGATGACGGGAGCAGAGCGTTGTCCTATGTGAAGGAGTTTATTTCTAAAAATGTGGATGGTATTTTTTATATCCACCCTGCATTTGCCACCAAAGAAGAGGAAAGAGAGATTGCCAGAGTTATCACACAGTCTAATATCCCCATTGTGATGATTGAAAATGATATGCGTTTTATGCGGGCGCAAAGATGTGTCAATGATAATGCTGAAGGAGGATACTTGGCGACAAAGTATCTTTTAGAACTGGGCCATAAAAGAATTGGCAGCTTGCTTGGGCCTAAGGGACAGTACAGCGTAGGGATGAGACTATATGGTTATCGGAGAGCTCTGGAGGAGTTTGGAATAGAATACGATGATAAGCTAATCTATCGTGGAGATTTTACGCTTGGATCGGGGATCGCAGCTATGCCGTATTTCCTTGAACAGGGTGTGACGGCGATTTTCTGCTACAATGATATGATGGCATATGGGGTGTATACATATGCGCGGCGCAACAAAATACAAATAGGGCGGGATATTTCTGTGATCGGTTTTGACGATGTGTTTGTGAACGATCTGCTTTCAGTTCCACTGACAACTATCAGACAGCCCCGGGTCAGCATGGCCAAAAGAGCAACTGCTATGTTGATGGATATGATCGAAACGGGAAACCGGGAAGAGAAGGAAGAAACGTTTTCATCAAAATTGATTATCCGAGACAGTGCAAATCCACCGGTGATGTAAGTTGTTTTGCAGGAAATACCTTGCTGAAAATAAATCTTGAATGTGAATTTTTAGCGGTGTATTGTTGCCCCAAAAGATAAAGCGCTTTACTTATGCGGGCGGATATGAGTTTGTATGATTAAGTCAGAGCTTTGACTGAAAAAGAATGGTTAATAAAAAGTATTATGGATAAGGAGAAAGTAAAATGAAGGTAGCATACCTGGAAAAAATGAAGAAGATTGTGATCAGAGACGATGCACAGATTCCTGAAATCGCCCCGGATCAGGTGCTGGTAAAAATGGAATATTGCGGTGTTTGCGGTTCAGACGTTCATTTTTATAAAGATGGAAGAGTAGGAGATAATTTTGCTCCCGAGAATTTTGTCCTCGGACATGAGGTCGCCGGGACGGTGGTGAAGGCAGGAGAGGATGTGAAGCATCTGAAGGCTGGCGACCGTGTGGCTCTTGAGCCCGGATATGCCTGCGGAAAATGTAATTTCTGTAAAACAGGAAACTATAATTTATGTCCCGGAATGACTTTCTTTGCGGATCCGCCTGTTGCCGGAGCTTTAAAGGAATATGTTGCACATCCAGCTGATTATTGTTTTAAACTGCCGGATAACATGACGACAGAAGAGGGAGCGCTTGTCGAGCCTCTTGCAGTTGGGCTTCATGCTACCTCCCTGGGGAAAGTGGGACTTGGCGATGAAGTGTTGATCCTCGGGGGCGGATGTATCGGTTTAGTGACATTGCTCTCAGCAAAGGCGCGTGGTGCTTCTAAAATTGTAGTTGCAGACTTATTTGATAAGCGTCTTGATATGGCGCTGAAGCTGGGGGCAACAGAGGTGATCAATGCCAAGAGAGAGGATGTATTCCAAAGAGTAGAGGAACTGTTTGGAGGAATGGGAGCAGATAAGGTATTTGAAACGGCAGGCTCTCCTGTAACGATTAAACAAACTCCGTTTTTTGTGAAAAGGGGTGGGACAATCGTTCTTGTAGGAATGTCGGCAGAGAGTGTTATAGATTATAACTTTTCTCAGATCATGCTGAAGGAAGCTAATATTAAGACTGTATTTCGTTACAGAAATCTGTATCCGACAGCGATTGCAGCAATATCAAGCGGCAGTATTGATGTAAAGCAGATCGTAACACACCGCTTTACCTTTGACGAATCGGATCTTGCTTTCAGCACTGTTGTGCAGGATGCAGAAAATGTGATAAAGGCAGTTATTAAATTTTAAGGATTTTGTATTTGAAAACAGGGCGTACACCCCCAAGTGTACGCCCTGTCGGAATTCTGTATTCAGTTCAGAATGTAATTCTGTCAATTACTGAAGATACTCGTCAACGTTCTCAGATGTAACAAGTACGAACGGAACTACGTATTCTTTCTCAACTGTTTCGCCAGCGATATCAGCCTTGATAGCGTCGATACCAGCTGTTACCTGACCAACACCGTCCTGAAGAACTGTTGCGCCAAGTGTTCCAGCCTTAACCATTGCCAGCGGTCCCTGGTTTCCGTCAACACCGATGCAAACGATGTCTTCTCTGCCAGCTTCATTACATGTCTGCTGAGCTGCAGATGACATATCGTCGTTATCGCAGATGATAGCCTTCAGGTCGTCGCCGTACTGAGCCATGTAGTCCTGAGCTGCGTTTACAGCCTTGTCAGCTGCCCAGTCACACGGAACGTCTGCAGCCAGCTCCCATTTCTCAGCATCCAGCTTGTTCAGGATACCTTCGCCACGCTGAATCTGTGCGGAGTTACCGATAACGCCCTGGCAGTGAACGTAAACGCCGCCATCCGGAACCTTTTCCATTACGTAGTCAGCCATCAGCTCGCCAGCGTAAACGTCATCAGAACCACAGTAGGTCAGTGCAAGATCGTCTGTACTGTCTGTCTTGGAGTTAACAACTACAACCTTTGTTCCAGCGTCTACAAGAGCTGTGACAGCCGGGTCAGATGCAACTGCCTCTGCCGGAAGGATGATTACATAGTCAGCGCCCATGTTCAGGCAGTCCTGAGCCAGGTCACACTGCTTAGCGCCGTCTGTGTTGCCGTCAAGGATACCTGTGAACTCGTCGATAATTCCATCGTCAACCATAGCCTGAAGCTGCTCTTCAGCCGCATCGTTGATCGGTACATGGAACGGGTCAACCAGGTTCTTGGAGATGTAACCAACAACAACTTTTCCGTCGCCGTTAACATCGCCAGCTTTTGCTTCTTCTGCAGCTACCGGAAGAGCCATTCCAGCAACCATGAGGCCAGTCATTGAAAGTGCTACGAGATTTTTGAGTTTCATAAGAATTCCTCCTTTAAAATAAATAGTTTTTGCTTCTATAACAATGGAATAAAAGAAATTCCATGTCATACTGAGTGAATATAGAACGAATTAGCGGTTCTTCTTGTTCATGACCATGTCCAGAAGAACGGCGCCGATGATAACAACACCCTTTGCCAGAGACTGGTAGTAGGAATTGACCTGCAGGAAGTTCATACCGTTGTAAATACATCCGATGATGATGGCTCCGAGAAGAACACCAGGTGCGGTGGAAATACCGCCGGCGAAAGAGGTACCTCCAAGTACGCAGGCTGCAACGGCGTCTGTCTCATAGCCGACACCGATGTTGGACTGCGCAGAACCTGTCTTTGCCGTAAAGATGATACCTGCAAGACCTGCAAGCACACCGCTGATGGTGTAGCAAAGTGTTTTGGTCCAGAATACGCTGACGCCGGATGCGATGGCTGCGTTCACGTTGCCGCCCACTGCATATACGTAACGGCCGAAGCGTGTCCAGTGCATTACAATGTACATGATGATAACAACAATAGCCAGGTAGACGATCGGTCTCGGGATCGGGCCGAACTTGCTGGAGTAGATCGCTTTAAAAGCAGGATCTGCCATGGAAACGGCCTGACCATTACTGATGATCTGAGCGATACTGCGGACGATCAGCTGCATGGACAATGTAACAACGAAGGGGAACATGTCGAACTTGGAGATCAACACGCCGTTCAGGAAACCGAAAAGACCGGCTACAACAACTGCGATGATACATGCCGGGATAAGGCTCATGCCCTTGACTCCCACCAGCTGGCCGAGGATACAGCTCACGAGAGCAAGCTGTGCGCCTACTGTCAGGTCGATACCGCCGGTGGTAATTGCAAGGCACATACCGTAAGCAATCAGTCCGTTGATGGAAATCTGTGTGAAAATATTCAGCAGGTTGCCGGGTTTGATGAACATCGGTTTCATAATAGCGATGATAATCACCATACCTATCAGGATAATACCGATTCCGTATTTACCCATAAACATATTGAATTGGTCCTGATCCATTCCCAGGATTTTCTTTTTATTATTTGATGCCACTTTTCTTTTCCTCCTATTTTCCGCCGAATTCTTTTTCGAGAATGTGTTTCTGTGTAACGGCTTCTGACAGAATCTCACTCCGCTGGATCTCTCCGTTCAGTGTTCCTTCGTGATAAATCAGGATACGGTCGCTCATACCCATGACCTCGGGAAGCTCGGAAGAAATCATGATAACCGCCATGCCCTTTGCGGCAAACTGGCACATCAGGGTGTGGATATCTGACTTTGCACCGACATCGACACCGCGAGTCGGCTCGTCGAGAATCAGCACCTTCGGATTGGCCATCAGCCACTTGGCAAGTACGACCTTTTGCTGATTACCGCCGCTGAGCGAGAGACCGGTATGCTCGATGCTGGCGCATTTTACGGTAAGCATCTTTGCAGCGTCTCCGCATTCCTTTATTTCACGCTTCTGATTCAACAGAAGTCCGCTCTGTTTTTCCGGCAGATTCGGAAGAGAGATGTTCTCACGAATCGAACGCTGGAGACAGAGACCGTAGCCCTTTCTGTCCTCGTTTACCATACAGATACCGTTTTTGATGGCATCTCTCGGTTTTTTGATCTTAATTTCTTTTCCATCCAGATACATTTTGCCGGAGGTCAGCGGATCGAGACCGAAGATCGCGCGCATGGTTTCGCTTCGCCCGGAGCCTACGAGGCCGGAAAGACCGAGGATTTCGCCGGCGCGGACTTCAAAGCTGATGTCGTGGAAGCCTTTTCCTGACAATCCTTCTACCCGGAAGACCGGCTCGCCGATCTTGCAGTCTACCTTCGGGAAAATATTCTTTACGGTTCGTCCAACCATCATGGAAACCAGTTCGTCTCTGGTAACGCCGTCCATGTCGCGGCTGCTGACATATGTACCATCCCTGAATACGGATACGCGGTCGCAGATCTCGAAAATCTCTTCCATACGGTGGGAGATATAGATGATGGCAACGCCCTTTGACTTCAGATCGCGGATGGTTCGGAAAAGGTGCTCGGTTTCCTCGCTGTCGAGAGAGGAGGTCGGCTCGTCCATAATGATCAGTTTGGCATCACAGGAAACGGCTTTGATGATCTCGATCATCTGCACCTGTGCCAGAGTCAGTTCCTTCATCAGCGTGGTCGGTGCAAACGGGAAGTCGAATTTCTTCAGTACCTCCTCCGCACGCTTATTCTGCTCCTTTTTATTAAGGAAAAATTTCCCAACGGTGCTTTCGCGCTTCAGGAAAATAGTTTCGGCAATCGTAAGGTGAGGCTCCGGATTCAGCTCCTGATGAATCATGGAGATTCCCTGATTGATGGCGTCTACAGGACCGTTGGCCTGATAGGGCTTCCCGTTCCAGGTGATACTTCCTTCATCCTGTCTATACAGACCGATGATGATTTTCATTAGGGTTGATTTTCCGGCTCCGTTCTCACCCAGCAGCGCGTGTACCTCGCCGGGACGGATGTGCAGCTGCACGTCCTTCAGGGCCTGTGTACCGCCAAAGGCTTTAGAAATACCGGAACATTCTAAGATGTAGTTTTCTGCCAATTTGTTCACCTCTTTATACTTTTTTTGACTACGGGTTACCGGATAAATGCCATCTGTACACCGGCAACGAAGGTATCACCAAGGCCGATGGTGTATTTCGGTTTTTCCAGATATCTGGAAGGAACAAGACAGACACTGGCGTCCAGTGACATTGCGGCCAGCTCGTCGTAGAACTGCAGTCCCGTTTCGCTTAGCGGACACTGCAGAGAATCCATACAGTCTTCGTAGTTGCCGTAGCGTCCCGTTCTGGCACGTGTGCCGGCCAGAAGATTTCCCATGGCCAGTCCCTTCTCAATATTAATTCCCGCCAACTCGTCTCCGAAGTACATGGCATAATCCTTGGTATGCAGAATAATACCTTTGACGCCATGCTGCTTCTGTACCAGCTCGAGCCCCCGGATGACATCCGGAAAACTGGATTTATCTATATCCTGTCCGCATTCTCTGGTGTGGACAACGAGTTCTTCTTCATTCATACCAAGGATATCGACGTAACGCGCCATGGTATGATAAACCAGATGCTTTACCTGCGGGTTCAGATAATGTGCGCTTTCAAAGTAGAAGATACACGCAGGGTTCTTTTCTTTTATTGTTTTGTAATGCTGCTCCATCTCTGCCAGACGCTTTTCTGTGAGAATCGGATCCAGCATACCGTTCAGGCCGGAAATATTGTAGGAGACTACGTCGGAGGCGTGAGTCTCAAGATAATCTTTGAAATCCTGATCTACTGCAAGATCCTTGTGGATCGTATCGAAATCCATAATCAAACGGTTGGAGCAGGGGACAGTATATGTCTTGCCGTTGATCTCCAGCGTATCGCCCTTGGTGTACTGGAGAATCATGTGGTAAACCGGAGTCTCCTTTGTAGCCAGCTCCATAATCGGAACAGACTTCCCGTCCTTGATACTGTCCAGGCCGGGGTAATCCATCAGCCGGCACACCTCCTCACAGCGGTCGGAGATGTGGGCGATCAGCGGCATACCCATCGCAGCCAGAGCAGCGGCGCCCTGGGCGCAGGTACCGCCCAGCCCCGGAACGCCTTCAAAGTGGTCGTTCAGGTACTGGCAGACACTGTGGTCTGTAATGTCGATCTCTCCGCCGGCGCCTGCGATCATATAGGCAGCTACGACCCGGGCGAGATCGGAAATACTGTCGATGGAATCTTCAGGTAAAATCTGAGGCTCTTCGTCTGTTGCCAGGTAATCCTTTACTAATTTGTTGAAGACCTTCGGGTTATACTGGAAAACGATGTCCAGGTCGCTGGTGTAGCCGAACACAACTCTGCGGCCGGTCTTCAGACATTTGGCAATATCTGCGGTTACTTCAAGTAAATGGTCGCCGTAAGTATCTTTGTATGTCATGTTATTCCTCCAGGGTCATAATTTGAATTCAGAAAGCAGCATCTCTACCTGATCCGGTGCATCCTCCCGGTTGGCGTTGCAGATGATCCGGTAAAGCAGCAGGTCACTTATCACGTTTTCAAACAGATGGCTCGCCACTCCGTAGTGGTGAAACAGGGGAGTGACCGGATAAGTCAGTATACAGTAATCTGCCATCAGAGCTGCGGAATTCCTGGAAGAGTGGGTGAGTATCACAGTGGACATCTCCCGGCTCTTAGCCAGCTCCATGGCGCGAAGCACCTGCTTGGAGCTGCCGGAATGCGAAAAGACAACCAGCGTCTCCTGCTTATGCCCCAGCGAGATCTCGTTCAGAGTATTTTCCACTACTGTATTGCAGGTGGTGCGTATCCCGACGCGGCAAAGGCGGAATGCAAAGTCCATGGCGCAGGGAATCGAGTTCCCGGCGGCGATCACATAAACGTGCTGGCTTTTGGAAAGAAGCTCCACCACCGAAGACAGGATGTCCGGGTGAAGGTTGTCTTCCATCGCGATGATGTTTCGTGCAAGCAGCCGCAAAACCTCCGAATCGCTCATAAAGGCGGAGGGCTTCTGCTGCTGGCCCATCAAATGTATGTATCCAAGCTCGGAGGAAAGGCAGATCTTCATTTGATAAAAGCCTTTGTAGCCGAGCCTTTTGCACATGCGGATCACAGTGGCATCGCTGGTGCCGCTCAGGTCGGCCAGCTCTGTAATACTGATCTGAGCTGCGTTTTCCGGGTGATCCAGAATATATTCTGCAACCCTGCGCTCGGCGGGAAACATGTCATCGAGCTGAGCGTGGATCGTATCTAAAATATGCTGTTCAGATAACATAAAATCACCTCATAAACGCAAAAAAATAAAGTGAAAATCACTAAAAGCCATGAAGAAAATTTTTTTCTAACAAAACTTAAAACTGACAAGTTGACGATAAAATTATCTTTATACTGTGCATTATAGTACAAAATAACAGGGGTGTCAATCATAATGCGCAATGAAAACGCGGGAAAGACAAAAAAAATTTTCGCGCATGAATATGAGGCGGCAAAAGATACCTGTTTGTATAAAATAAATAATTATTTAATTGAATTAAACAATAGAAATGTAACACATCGACGAGTTTATATCAAGATAGAGGGGAGAATTTATTTATTTTTTATAGTTATAGTAAAAAAGTGTTTACGAAAAGCTGTTCTTGCGGTATAAAAGAGAGTAGGTTTATCTGCCGCGTGGAGCAAAGACGGCAGCAATTTGAGTGGAAAAGAGGTTCTTCATGTACCGCAATATTGCAAATAAGGGAAAAAATCTGTTGGATATACAAGCCGAAAACCGTTCTCTGATTTTACGGCTGATGAAGTACAAAAAAATCTGTGCCCGGACAGAGCTGGCGCAGCTCAGCGGGCTGAAGCATGCCACGATCACGAATATCATCAATGAATTTATCAAATACGGCCTGGTGGAGGAGAAGGGGATCATTGCCGGAAAAAAGGGCCGGCGTTCCATCGGCATCTCCCTGGACAGCGACCGGTACGCCGTGGCCGGAGTAGCCGTTTTTCGTTTGTATGCCGTGGCCGGGCTTTTTAATCTGCGGGGGGAATTGCTGAAGGCGAAAAAAATCTCCTTCAAGGGGCTGGAACGGCCGGCGGATTTTATTGCCCTGACGATCCGTGAGACCTCCAATATGGTAATAGAAGAAAAAGGCCGGGAGATCCTGGCCGTCGGAGTGGCCGTCCCCGGGCCGTATTATCAGGATTCGGGAAGCTCTGATCTGATCCAGGGATACCCGGATTGGGGAGAGGTAGGCGTGCGTGCGGAGTTCGAACGTGCATTTCCCATACCGGTGGTGGTGGAACAGGATGCAAATATGGCTGCTCTGGCGGAATGGAGCGGCCGGATGGAGGATATGCAGCAGGATACGCTGGTATATCTGTCGGTGGACCAGGGAGTCGGCGCCGGCATCGTGCAGGGCGGCCAGATCTTCCGGGGCGGCCTGGGGACGGCCGGAGAGATCGGACATATCAGCGTTGACTATGACGGAGAGAGGTGTATTTGCGGAAACCGGGGCTGCGCCACGGTGCAGGCTTCCACGATCCGCTTTATGAAAATGGTGGAAAAGCGGCTTCAGGCTGGAGAGACTTCTGTTCTGACGGAGGGATTTGAATGGCCGGAGCTGGTGGAGGCGGTGAAGCAGAGGGACGGCGCGGCGTATGCGGAGTATCAGAGAATGGTATTATATATAGGAAGAGTTGTCGCCAATATCATCTGGGCCTACGGGCCACAGTATATCGTTTTGGGCGGCGGGATGGCGAGGATCGGGGAAGATTTTGTCCGGGATCTGAGGCAGTATGTGGTGGAAAATATGGCGGCTTCCATGGCAGAGCGGGTGGAGATTCTTCTGGATGAAAAGGATCAGATACTGAACGGCGCCGGGCTGCTGGCGACGGAGTATGTATTTGAGCATATGGAGCTGTTTGAGAAGAAATCGGAAAAGTCAAGAGTAAATGCTAAAAAAGTCAAAAAAATTTATGAAGCCCCCAAAAGTGCGGTTATATGTTGCTGAAATACCTGCCCGGAAGTCAAAAAGCCGAGGATTTTCCGTGGGTAGTTATTGATCCATGTGGTGATAGCTTCGAGCACTTCGTCGGTGAGTTCGTCGAAGTTCGTCCCCTTTGGCAGCCAGCGCCGGATCATTTTGTTTACATTCTCATTGCTGCCGCGTTCGTATGAGCTGTACGGGTGGCAGTAATAGCATTTTGTCCGGGAGCCCTCGCCCAGTGCGCTGCGCTCAATGCCGGGGCAGTCCGAAAACTCGCTGCCGTTGTCTACGGTGATCGTGCGGAACACTTGCGGGAACTTTTCGCCCCATTCGCGCTCCAGATCGTCGAGAGCCTGCACCACGCTGGCGGCGGTTTTGTCTGGGAGCTTGGCCGTGATCTCGTCGCGGGTGAGTCTCTCGGTCAGCACCAGAATGGCGGCTTTGCCCGGTCTTGCACTTACTACTGTGTCCATTTCCCAGTGCCCGAAGGTGGATCGCTCGTCGATTTCCTCCGGGCGCTTTTCTATGCTGTCGCCTTTTGAGGCGCGTTTCTGCTCCTTCACTTTATGATATTGGCGTTTCTTATTTCCTTTTACGGGGAGGTCTTTATTTGTGAGCCTGAGAAAAACGCCTTTTTCTATATAGCTGTAAATGGTGTTTTTGCTCTTTATCTCAGTGTCAAATTCAATTCCCTGCGCTTTAATCTCGCCCAGAACGGCCTCCGGACTGTACTTTTCGTCTGCGATCTTGTGCTCTATGTAGTCGGCCAGCTTTTGGTCTTTGCCGATTTTGAGATCCGCGCCTTTGGCAGCGAGGTGAGCCCGGTATTTCATTTCTGCGAGATCGGAGCTGTATCGGGTTTCCTCTGTGTAGTCGCTGTTTCGGTGCTGATACTCGCCGCGTTTCTTCTCTCGGTACACGGTGGAAATATGGACGCCGATCGACTCGGCGATCTCCTTCGGTTCTTTACCGTCCCGGAGTTGCTGCTCAATGCGGATCCGGTCGCTTTTGGTTAAGTGTTTGAAACGTCGTGCCATGTTCTTTACCTCCATAAATTGAAAAAGAGAGGCGGCAAAAGCCACCCCTCCACTGTTTCCTTAGTGCTATTTTTCGTATTCAGCTAAAAGCTCCATTGTTTCCGTATCGGTTATAATGTCGGACAGTTTACAATTTAAAACTTTGCAGATCCTCAGCAGTGTTGAGAGTTGCGCCTTGCTTATATCCCGGACACCCTGCTCATAGTTTTGATAGACGCGGACGCCCACACCGGCCAGCTTTGCGAGCTGGGACTGGGAGAGCCCGGCGTTTTCCCTCCGCTGTTTGAGGTTATCATTCTTTTTTTCGATCTTTACTGTGATTTCCATTTCTGGCCTCCTTCTTGACTTTGTGGGATCTGGTGGATATAATAAAGGCGGTGGGTGGGAATTTCCCACCGCCGGAGCTTTAGGACTGCTTGGGCTTCTTGTTTGGCTTTATGGTTATTGTGATACGTTCCACCGCTTCACTCTGTAAAGCCTTTTCGAGAACTTCGAGCAGTTCTTTTATTTGCTTCTCTTTGTCGTCCACCGTTTCGCCTCCTTTGCTGTGTTCTTAGTTCCTCCTTTCTTATACTCAGGTTTTCCCTTACCTTGTACCTATATTATACAACTTTAGATGTATATAGTCAAGCAGATTTCCTTGTATTTTCGCCTTTTTTCGCAAAAAATAAGAGCGGTTTCCCGCTCTCATTCGTCACGATCCAGTAGTTTGTCAATCGGTACGGCCAGCACTTCGGAGAAGAACAGAAGCTCGAAGTCAGGCACGACACGCTCGCCGGTTTCTATCCGGCTGATCGCTTTCTGGTTTAGGTTGAGCCCCGCGAGTTGGATTTTTGCCGCGAGCTGTTCCTGAGACAGTCCGGCAGCCTCCCGGAGCTCTTTTATTTTCTTGCCGGAGGCGTTGCACCGGCCGCCTTCATACTTGTATAGTTTCACGCCCGGCCTCCTTTTTATCCCAAAGATAGGTAGTAGCATATTGACAGTAGCACGTTTCCGCATTTATAATTATCCCAAACATGACTAAAGGCGAAAAAACGCTATAAATATTTTTGGAGGTTTTGAGCATGGAAAATGAACTTTTTGGCCGATTTTGCAATTATAAAATTTATGTGATTACCGGGAGAGACACGGAGGGAAAACGGGAGGTAAAAATACGTCGAGCTGTTTCTGAGTCAGCAGCGATCAGGATCGCGGAAGCTGAGGGAGTGACCGGCCCGTTTACGGTGGAGTTGAAGCCGTTAGAGCCGCCGACGGATCGCCAGCTTGCGCTTGCTAAAAAAATAAACCTTAATGTGCCGGAGGGCTGCACAAAAGATGATCTCGGCACATTGTTGAGCAGGCGTTTGGATTTTGACGGGGACAGGGAACCGGATCCGGGCCTACTACATTATGCGCAGGATTGTGGTGTGTGCTTTTCAAATCTCACCGGAGAGAGCGGTCTTTTGGAGAGTATGATTGCGCAGCTATGGCTCAGAGACAGGGCGGTACTGTTTGCGTATGCTGTCCACCTTAGCCGGAGCGGTGGGAAATTTAAAGATCCACGCCTTGATCCGTCGGCTCCAGCATTTGAAAAATTCGCGGATATGGTGGAAGCAGATCCGGCGCTTTGGAAGTCTTTAGAAGGTCGGGATCGCCACGATTACCAGAGCCCGAACAGCCGTTCAAAAGCATATAAGGCAGCGCTGAGCTGTTTCTGAAATAAAAAGAAGCCCAGAGGGTAGCGTTCTACCTTCTGGGCTTTTTATGTTCCGTGGCTCATGCGAGCCTACGGTGTCTATTCTGTTTTTTCTTCGGAGATTTCCACCTCCGTGCTCACCTCAACGCCTTGCGCGGGTGCTTCGGCTGCGAGCTGCTGCACGGCTGTGGCTGCGATTGTAGTCGCTACACTGGCCGCCGTTGCCGCTGCGGTTGTTGCTGCGGTGGTGGTTGTCGCGTCTGTGTTCGGTGTTTTGATTTCACGGCACACCTGCTCGATCTTTGTTTCCAGCCATGCGTCGAAGTCTCCGTAAATCTCGCCCAGTGCGGCCACGGTTGTGTCGCCGAGGATCTCCAGCGTTTTGTCCTTAGCCTTTTGGAAGGCTTCGAGCTGCTTCTCCTTGGTGAATGCGCCCTCTGCTTTCAGTGCGTCCGTGAAGGTCTGGGCGGTGTATGTCACCGCCTGAGCGACGGCTTCGCAGGCCATGTTCATGTATTTGCTGGCGGTTTCGTTGTCGATTTCCTTCTCGATCTTTGCCGTTTCTCTGCGGAGCAGTGCCACCGCGTAGGCCCCGCCCGCCGTGATCAGCAGGCAGAGGATCGGAAGGCAGGCGCTCACGATCTGCTGCATTGTTTCGTTCATGTGGTTTCCTCCTTATTTGCTCACCTTGTCAGCGTCCACCCAGCCATAGACGCTGGACTTGCTATCGGTGTGAATGACGTGGTACGGGTGCTTGGCTCCTTTACTGATTGCAGTCACTTTCGCCGGGCCCGCTTTTGGACTGCCGGAGCTACTGGCTGTCGTTGCGCTTTTATAGTGCGGGCCGCCTGCGAACTGCACGACGTC
The DNA here is from genome assembly GCA_030524705.1 of Lachnospiraceae bacterium. GTDB lineage: Bacteria > Bacillota > Clostridia > Lachnospirales > Lachnospiraceae > Choladousia. Next base: position 123,360 of record JAUNGD010000001.1, read on the forward strand.
CCCGACTTTAATCTCCGAGGATCCGGCGGCCGCGCCGCCGTCGGTTGTCACGAAGGCGTCGAAGCCCTTCGCTTTCAGTTTGGATACTTGCGCGTCGGCGTTCGCCTTTTTAGAGTAGGCTCCGGTCTGTACTTTGTAGAGGCTTCCGCTCTGTTTGATCAGTGCCTCGAAGCCCGCAGCTTTCAGCTTTGCTGCCTGCGCGTCGGCGTTTGCTTTTTTGGAGTATGCGCCGCTCTGGACGTAGTAGAGAGTAGAGCTGGATCCAGAGTTGCCGGATCCGCTGCCGGTTTCTGCGGAACCATTGCCGGATCCCAGCAGGGCATTGATCCGGCTTGCCAGTTCTCCGTATCTGGAGTACAGCCAGTCACCGGGGCAGGATTTGTTTGCAAACCACCGGTGCGCGGTTAGCACCATTTCGTTGCTTTTCGGCGTGTAGGCGAGCGTTTTCTCTTTGCTGCCGAGCCACAAAACCTTGGTCTTGCCGTGCCTCTTGCAGATGTCCGCGCAGAGCTTGATCAGTTTTTCATAAACAGCCGACTTCATGGCGTAGGGTTCCGTCTTATCGCTTGCGCACTCGATCGTGATCGCCCTCTGGTCGTTTGAGTTGCTGGAGCTGCACCAGCTCCGGTTTGCTTCGTCAACGATCAGACATACGCGGCCGTCGTAGCCTATGCCGTAGTTGCAGCTCGCCTCCCTGCCTTTAGGGAAGCAAGCGCCGATCGTTTCGGCAGATAGCTGGCCTACGACACAATGCGGGGTGAGCGTGTCAATGCTGTGTGTCCTTTTGCCGCTGTGGTTAGGGCTCAGGACGGTACAATCAATCAATGAACTGTTTCCCATGTTGTTGCCTCCTTCTGTTGGTTTCTGCTGAGAGCCGGAGCTTTCAGCGTATTTTGTGAGATATTTCTCGCCGTAGCTGGCCCGCTTTGTCTGCACACTGGCGCTCTGATCGGCCGGCCGTTCGTACTTAGTCAGTACGGCGTCGGAAGCCGTGCGCACGTTCGTGGCTGTTTTCAGTGTCGCCAGCAGCCCGGCGTAGCCTTCGCTTAGTTCTTTGTAGAGATAGCCAAGCTGAGCCTCCAGATCGCCCACGGACGTGCCGAGGCTGCGCACATAGGCCAGTAGCCCCTCCTTGCGGCTCCAGTATGTCCACTGGGCGAGGCCGTAGCCTGCCGAGTCTCTCACGAAGTTGGTATAGCTGCCGGAGTCCACGGCTTCCGTGTAGGCGTCGTCCGTGAGTCCCAGCTTTTTCTCGTATGTGTTTTGGAGATTGTGGGGATCGAGTGCGCTCTCGGCGTATAAGTTCCCCATGAGTCCGGCGGCCCCGTGGTCGCTCAGTCCCTTGCTTTTGAGGAAGTTCCAGATTTTTTCCTCGTTGGTTTTTCCGGTCAGTCCCATGTGTTCCTCCTTTTTCAGAATGTGTCGAAGCTCGACGCCTCCGGCTCTACGCCGTTGAGCGCCATTAGCTTGATTTTGTTCTCAGCCTTGGCCTTCGTGTAGTAAAAACCGGTCGCGCTCGCCATTTCGGTGAACACGGCCGGTATCAGGTAGGCCAGCGCCGAGGTGTCCATAGTGATCCAGATCATGCGGCAGGAAAAAACGGTGATCGTTATGGTCACGATACTGACGCCCAGAAAAATGAGCTTTGAAAACTCTATTTTCTTTTTGGCTGCTGCAGCCGCCTTCATCTGCCGGATCTGCTTCCTGAGCTTCCGGTTCTCTGTGGTGAGTTGCCGGATCCGCTCGCTTTCGCTCGTTTCGGGTTCAGACGCTCCGTTTTCCTCTATGGCTTCGTATTCTCTGCACATGGCCGCGCCTCCTAGCTTTCGTAAATTGACTCGATCCCCTGTCTGGTGAGGAAGTCCTTCTGATCGTGCTTTACTTTCGTTGCGTAGTCTAGCGCCGCGTGCATGTCTCCGTTGCAGTTGGCGTCCGGGATCCGCTGCACGGCTCTGGCCGTAGCCTCTCCGAGCGCAAGCGCAGCGTTTACGCCCTGCACCAGAAAGAGCTCCTGCTGTTCGCGCAGCTTTTCCCGCTTTTCTTCGGTGTCGCGCCGTTCGCTTTCTTCCGCTTCGCGCTTTTTGGCCTGTTTCTGGATCTTCTGTTCAATGCACCAGAAACAAAATCCAGTGATCGCCGAGGGAAGGCAGGCGATCAAAAGTGTGGTTAATGTGTCCATGTGTTCACCTCCTGAGACGGTTCGCCGTCTTTGCGTTTGAAAATTATGTTTTTCTCGATCCACTTCTGGAGCCCGTGCGTGGTGCAATGCCCCAGCATACCGAAGTAGCTCTGCATGGTTGCGTCTACCGCCTCGAAGTTGATCCAGCCTGCTTCGTATTCCTTAGCAATGTAGCGCATACGCGCCTTCATTTTCTTGACTGATTTCGGCGTCGGTTTGCGGCTTCCGGGATAGATCCGGCAGCCTACGAAGGTGATCCCTCTGCATACGAGACCGATCGTGGTCTTGCTGTTAAGTTCGAGGTGCAGCACGTTATTGAGATAGCTCTCGATCAGCACGCGCCACTCATTCAGCACTCTGGCGTCAGGGTGGAGAAGCACCATGTCGTCCATATACCGAACATAAAAACGGGCTTTCAACTCGTGCTTGATGTACTGATCCAGTTCATTGAGGCAGACGTTCGCAAGTAGCTGGCTGGTGAGGTTCCCGATCGGCATACCTACCTCAAAGAGCCGCTCAGAGGGCGGCACTTCGTCGGCATTTACGCCCGGCGGCAGCCCGAACGGCGTATGGTCGCAGCACACGATCGTGCGCATGAGCCAGAGAAAACCGTCCTCGGTCGGATATTTTCGCGCTAAAATACCGAGTAGCACCTCATGGTCTACCCGGTAAAAGTATTTTGAAATATCCAGTTTTAAGTAGTGCCAGCGTTCCGCTTTGCGGTCTACGAGGGCACACCAGTATTGCAGCCGGTCGGCCGCTCTGGTGGTTCCTTTTCCGACTCTGCACCCGTATGAGTGGTAGATCATGCCATTGTCAAGCTCGCGGTTTATTTGCAGGTAAATGGCCCATTGTACGACGCGATCGCGGAAGCCCAGCGCCATAATAAGCCGTTTCTTTGGCTCTGTGACGTAAAACTGCCGGTAGCGGCCCACTTTATAGGTGCGCCACATGAGGTCGTTCTGTATGGCGATCAAGTTTTCCTCCAGATTTGCCGAGAACGCCGACACGTCGGTGCGGTACCATTTCTCGCTTGCTGCTTCGTGGTATGCGTTGAGAAGATTTTCCCACGAATAAATACGCCCCAGAAGGGAAGGGCGAGGCGTTTCTGTCATGTCCTTACTCCTTCCATTTTTTCAAAGATATAGCCCGCGTGTGACAATCCTCGGTGCAGCCGTTCCCCTGCGGTTGCCGCACCGCAGGATCCCGGTTGCCCTTCTACCTGTTTTTTCGCAGGTAACGGCCAGCCTGCGCGGTTTGCCCGTTGCTCCCGGTGGCCTCCACCGGCGAGCTGCCGCCATGACGTCCCCGTCAATGAGCTGCGCGGGCGTTGATCTTTGGCCTTGTCGGCCGGGAAATATGCCCCTTTTGCCTTGGTGTTCCTGCTGAGCCGTAGCCCGCAGGCAATAAACAAATAAGGCAAGAGCGGGCCGGAAGCCGATGTTCGTGTTCGAGTTCGTGCGGGAGTTGTTGCCGTTGAGGTAGAACACGCCAGCGTTCGTGCCGTTGTTCCAGTTGCCCCCGCGATACACGCAGCGCTCCTTTTTCTCGGCATATTCCCCACGGGTTATCACTCACTCGACTTTTTCCAGCCGCCGATCATGCACCCGATTTCATTTAGTTCTTTGCTCCATACTTCATGGAGCCCCGGAGAGATCAGACGATCTTCCGGTGAGACTGCCGTGTCTACCAGAGAGCGCAGCACGTCCAGCTTGGTGTCCATTTTGTCTTGCAGCTCTTTTCTTTTCTGGCTTCCGGCCCTCAGCCGGTTGGCCTCAATGCAGAGCTCCAGCATGTCCATGAACGCGGCCGTCATGTGCTTGCGGTACTCGAATTTTTCCGGCTTCCGCATGTTTGCGGTGCGTTCGCTCACGCGGATCATGGAGCGGACGATCTTTTGCCGTAGTCGTAAATTATCCATTAGTTGCTCCTTTATGGTGGAGGGGCGGCTTGGGTGGGCCGCCCCTTACCAGATTTTCAGATTGCCAGATTACCCGATTACCTCCGGGATAAAAGCGGGCCGGAAGCCGATGACCGCGCTCGAGAACGGGCGGGAGAGGTAGCCGTTGAGGGAGAACACGCCAGCGTTCGGGCCGCTGAACCAGTCGCCCCCGCGATACACGCAGCGCTCGGCTACGCCGTTATTCCACCAGAAATAATCGCCCTCATAGTCAGCCTCGACCGCTCCTTCGTCCGGGAGTAACGCCAGAGAGCGGAGCAGCACCTTGGCGGCGTCGCCGATCGCAGCGGTGCAGGTGACTTTTCCGAACGTGCAGCCCCGGCCTTTGTCGGACGAACTGGTCACGGTGGTAGTGTACGTCCAGATGTTGTTCACATAGTCCAGCTTCACGGTGTTGCCGGAGAGCTTGGCCGAGGTATCGGTGGTGTGGCACTCAGGCTCTACAAGGGAGCCGTCGGCTGCATTGATCGCCTTCCAGCAGGTGCTCGTCGCGTTCTGCGGGTTGTCAGGATCGGCTGCGTCATTATTGGCAAGGATCTGGAGCTCGCCCCATACCAGACGGAGGCCGCCCTGCCATTCCCAGACGTTGCCGTTCAGATCCCAGATACCGGAGAGAGTTTTGTCGTGGCTCCACGTCAGCGGGCCGGTGCCGGTCGCTACATGGGCGGTTCTGCCGTCACTCTCGAAGGTGGTCGGGATCGCTTTATAATTGCTTTCGCGGCTGTCCTTGCCGTAGTTGTTGTTGCCGTATGGCATAAAGCCGTTTTTCTTGCACCAGAGGGCGATCGCGGCCCACTCGGCGTTCGTGCTGAGGTGCCAGCCGTGGCCCTTAGCCTCGCAGCGTGCGCGGGCGGTGTCGAAGTTTAGGCTTGCAGAAGGATCCTCCCCCGGCAGACTGTACGCCACGTTGTTGTAGGTGGTTGCCTGATACTTGCCATAATAAAATCCGGCGATCTGGACGCCGTTCACGATAAAGGCCGGGTGAATGGAGTCATTGCCTCCGGCCAGCACGTCGCTGTTCTTAAATGCCGGGATATACACCAGCACCGACGGCAGATCGGTGTCGTCTACCTTGGCGACGTTATTCGGGCAGATCATTTTTACTGCCAGATTGGTGAGATCAAAATTTGCCATTTTCTTATGCTCCTTTCTTTTATTCCACGCTCCACAAAATCAGCTTTACTGCTGCCATGTCGAGCTCTTTTCTGGTGCGGGTGGTAGTTGCTTCCTCGCCCTCGCCGGTGGTTACTTCGTCGTATTCGGCCGCCGGGATCTCGATCTGGGCCACATAGCGGCCGCTGGGCTGCACGCCGAGCATGAGATCGCCGGTGCGATCTCTGCACACGTCAAGCGTGCGGGCTTCGTCGCCCTGATATTTCGGCACCTTTACAGTGAGTGCCTCGTCGTCGAAGCTGAGGCGCTGGCCGTCCTGCTCCCACTGGATTTTTTCGCCGGTGTCCTTCTGGATCACCTGCACGTCATTGACTTTTGCCATGATTACATACCTCCTTGTATTCTCAAAATAATGGTCGCGCTTTCCGCGCTGCCCTCAAACTGCACCTTAAAGCCGTTGAGCTGTTTGTCGAAGATCCTCACTTCGCCGACGTTGCCGAAGTGATCCTGAATATCTACGTCCACGGTATAGTCGGTGGTGTCTCTTGTGATTGCGAGCTTTACGGTCTGCGCCGAGTTGTTGAACGGGTAGCGGGCCGAGTTCGTCAGATTGACGATGTGCCGCTCGATCGTGGTCTGCTGCTGGAGTTCCCCGGCAGCGATCAGAAGAATGGCGGCGGCCACGCTGGCGTCGGTGATCCCGTTCTCCATTTTGTTGAAGTTTCCGGCGCTTTGGTCGGTGCCTTCCTGAATGAGCTCGCCGGTGTCAGCGTCTACCACCTTGTCGAGCCATTTTGTGCGGTTATACATGACTGTTTCCTCCTTCCTTTATGCTGTCACTTCGTAGATCGGGATCGTGAGCTTCACCATAGTGCCTTGGCCGCTCACTTTCTCGATCACGCGCTGCTGATAGGCCGCTACCTCTCCGCGCACGTCAATGATCCGCGACGCGGTGATCGTGCAGGCCGTGGAGTCCAGCGTGGGGAAGGTCGCCATGATCACCAGCGTGTCACCGTCGATCTTTTTCTGGTTAATGTCTCCCCGGTGCCATGTGCCATTTACCTGCGCCTCTACGGCGTGAATGGAGCGGAGCCACTGGTTTCGACGGTGGCCCATGAATGTGTCGTAAAAGTACGGCATGTCTGTGCCTCCTTTCTTTTTATTCGCCACAACGCCGGGTACCGCACTTCACGAACGTATACGCCGAGAAGGAAGCTTCCGGTGCTGTTGCTGCCTTGTGTTGTCCGGCTGCTCCCAGTGTGGCGGCTGCCGGATATGTGCCGCAGATTTCTTCCCCTGCTTTTGTAAAAGAATAGGGCATGAAGCTGGCGGCGGTGTTTGCCTCGACTGCTTTCTGGAGCGCTTGCCCCAGAGTGCCGGGGCGTGGATAGGTACCGGCCTTTCGGTCGAAGTTGTACCGGATTGTTTCGGCCCTTCCTTCGGCTGTGATTTTGTCCTTTACGACTGCGCCGAGGGTGCCCGGACGCGGGTATGTTCCGCAGGTCAGCTCCCCGGCATGGGTGAAGCCGTAAAGGTGCAGCTTTGCCTCCGGCTCGGTTTCAATGCTGGGCTTGATGATAAAGCCCACCGTTGCCGTGCGCGGGTATGTCCCGCATTTTCGGAAGTTGTAGCGGTGCAGACTGGAGCCCAGCGCGTACTCAATACCGGGATCCGGGCCCTGCTGCCAGAAATAGAAAACGCCCGCGATATGCGAGCGCTCATTCTTGGCAGCTTTGACAGCTTCCACGAATTTTCCGAAGTTTTCGGCTGTAATATGTGTATTTGTGGTGAGTGCCACGAAGGTGAACGGTGTCCCTTCCATTTCGTACCATTCCATGATGTAGCCCTCACCGAAGTATGCGGAGATCAGACGCTCCACGGCCCATTTGGTACCGCGTTTGCGCTTGATCTGCTGGGCGAGCTTGATTGTGGCCCGTTTATCCTCCAGACTCATGCCCGTGGAGTCGTACCAGTCAATGTCAAGTTCCCACGCCAGTTCGTCGCATTCTGCCTCGTTTAGTTCGTCGATCTTGTCCCATGTTCGGATCGTGCTCAGCCGTTTGCCAGGTATTCCTATGAGTTCGTTCATGGCTTTGCTGAGAGCGATCACCGCCTCGTCGTCTCGCATGAAGGCGGGCAGGAGGCGCAGGAAGTCAAGCTCTGACACTTTCATGCCGCCCATGTCCTCACCTCCCTTAGTCCTTTACAATGTGCTGCACTTTGAGGTTGCCGGAGAACTTCGCCACCGTAGTGCTCGGCAGCTCCTTATATTCCGGCTTGTTGATGATCACACGGGTGGCTCCTGTTTGCCCGTCGGCCCAGTGAGGGCAGAGGATCAGTTTCCTGAGTTCGTCTGGGTTTATATCCTGATCCAGTGACGAGCCTTGCCAGTATATAAACCGATTGATCGCACCGTCGGAGCCTTCCACGTTTCGGACGACTTCGGACTCGCTGGCCTTAGTGGTGTAGTAAACCAGATCAATGTCGTAGAGTTCCGTGTTCGGAGCTTCTACCTGCACCATGTCGGTGAGCGGTTTCACGTCGTCAGAGGAACACATGCGCAGCACGTCCTCCAAAACGTCCTCGTCCGGGATAGTTCCACCGGCGCAGATCGGCACGATTTTGACGCGACCGTACATGTTCCGGGTGATTGCGATTTTTACCTCTTGTACCTCTGCCAGAGCTCCAGAGAGAGCCAGTGTCAGAAGCTCGTCGTCATAGTTGGCCGTGTAGTCCGCGCCTGCTGCCGCTTCGGATCCGTCCGGCAGATATACCGTCAGAGTGTCCGGGATCAGGTTTGCACCGCCTTGGAAGGCGTGCGCGGCGTATGTTTTTAACGTCCGGCTGATCCGTTCCGTTTCAGACTCCACCACGGCGTCAGTGACGGTAGAATTTGCAGACAGCGCCCAGTATTTGTAGGCTTTGGCCGGGCCTGCGGTGCTGAGCCGGTTCTCCGCTTCTCGGATCCGCTCTCTGTATGGTTCGTCCTGTTCCCGGTCGCCGCCTCCGGCGGTGGCGTCGAGGTTGGTTACGTTGTCGATCAGTGGGATTTCCGACACGTCCACAATGTTTGAGATTTCTCCGGGCGCTATGTCGTTGTAGTCGGTTCCTCCGTTTTCAGCGGTGGCCGTAACGTCTACGGAGGACGCCCCGGCGTATAGCACTACTGTGGAGTCTGTCAGAAAATAGTGGGTGAAGTCCCCAGTCACCCGCAGCCCGGCCGGTATTACGATATTAGAGCCCACCGGCTCGTCTACGCTAAAACGCAGCGTAACGGTAGAATAGGTGGGATCCAGCCGTTTGACGTCCCGGTTCTCGCCCAGAGCGTCCAGAACGGCCCCGCGTGCATAGCGGAGCATTTTCTGGCGGCAGGCGTCGTTCACGGCATTATAGACGGCGACGATCACCTGCGCCAGCGCCTCGCCGTAGATCCGGCGCTCGTCTCCGGGGTATAGCGGTTCGTTGACGCCATTCTCCAGATCCTCCAGCACGGTGTCTGAGATTGTCCCGGCGTTGGTTTCTATGAAATTGAGCTCGCTCATGCTTCCTCGTCGTCCTCCTTTCCTGTGATATTCACGAGTGTGGCGAAGTCACCGGAGAGCAGCGCCTCCGGGTTTGCTTCTATGCCTTCGACGTCCACGCGGGGCTCGTATGTTTCCAGCACCCACTCAGCGTCGGCCACCGCCTCGTCTGTTGCGTTCGGTTGGTCTACCAGAGCGCCGTCCCGTCCCCTTACGCGGTCGTATGGTACTTCTCCGCGTACAATTCGCAGGAGATTGGAGGCGCACGTTTCCGGTGTACCGTTTCCATGTGCTTTCATGCTTCCCCTCCTTATACGAGCGTGACTTCGCTCAGATATACCCAGCTATTGATCCCGGAAGGGTGGCCGAGCAGAACACGGTTGCCTTTGATCTGGCTCACCTTATGGCTGCGCTGCTTTACCCATGAGGGGATCGTCTGGCCTGTGGCGTATTTTTTTCCGGTAGGCTTCACATAGCTGCCGACTTTGATTGTTTTCTTTTTAGCCTTTTTCGCGGTGGTATTTGTTTTTTTCTTCTGGGACTTTGAGCTGGTGCTTGCCTTTACCTTTAGCGCTGAGGTGCTCACCTTCACGCTGGTGGTGTCCGGATCGTACTCTTTGAACTCAAACGAGAGCGTCGCTAGCCTCATGCGGCCGAGGTCGTCCAGCCTGACGTCGCTCACTGATACCTTGCGGAGTTGGAGCTTCGGCCCCAGCTTCTTGCCGCCCAGATAGAAATAATTTACTTTTGTAACGAGCTTTTTCCAGCTCTCGATCTCAGCCCGCACGTCCACGCCTACGCCAGAGTGCAGCACGGTGGTGAAACTGAGGGGAAAAAGCTCAGTGCCTCGCTCGTTGGTGGTTTTCTTTTCCTCGGTGGAGGTGTTATTGTCTGCCACCTGAGAATAGGAAAAGCTCAGCCCCTCCAGCGCGAGGACTTTCTTTGAACTGACGGCCCATGTTTTTGAGCCCCATTTTGCCATTGTTGCCATGCCTTCCCTCCTTTACTGCGGCTTTCCTGTGCTACCGCCGCCGGTTTCCACGCCGCTATGCGTGTGCCCGGATAGGCTCACACCTCTGGCGGTGACGTCTCCCTTTGGCGTTGATATGGATCCGGCTGTCAGGCTCGGAAGGTATGCGCCCCACTCACCGTCGGCCCGGCCCAGTAGCAGGCCGGTGGAGTCGTCAAACTCCACATATACCACGGCGACGCCTTTCGCCAGATTTCCCGTAGTCCCGCGAAGGTGCCACGGGATCGTGATCTTTGCGGTTGGCTTTGCGCCTGCGTCAGATGGCACCACGCGGGCCGTGTTGCCTTCTATGCTGGCGATTTTGCCCTTGTTTATCTGTCCCATTTAATAGCCCTCCAGCAGATCCCTGAAATATAAGGTTGATTTATTCCCCACGAAGTCATGGCGCACCTTATACACAAACACGGGGCCGTCCCATGCGCTTGCTTTTGTGGTTTTTAGCTGCAGCAGACTTGCGGCGGCGTAGCCAGTGAGCAGCGCTTTGGAGAATTGGCCCGTGTGCCCGTATTTGTTGGCGTTCCTCAGCAGCCCCTTGGCAAAACGCGCGGCTTCTGAGTTACTCGTACTTTGGAGTAGTTGCCGGTCGCGTGAGAGTGGCAGCCCCGGCACCCGGAGCTCTGCCTCAGCGATTGACTTTGGCCGCAGCACGGCGGTATTTATTGCGTCCGGCGCGTTGAACTTGCCGGAGAAGCTGCCCGTTGAGATTTCGCAGGATCCATAACAAGCGCTCCGGTTGTCCTGATAGGTAAAGTTCCCGTTTTCGTCTACCTCCAGAGTACCTGCTGGGCTTTGCCCCTCAATGTACGCTTCATTGTAGGCCAGCAGCTTGCCGTCGTATATAAGCATTTGGCAGCCTTCCAGCGTGCAGAGGCGTGAGAACAGGGCGAAGTCTGTCTCGTTTTCCTGTTTCAGATACGGGTACACCTGATCTTCGCAGCCGTAGTTCTCGAATGTGAGGCCGTGATTTCCGGCGACTTCGTTCGCTATCTGTAAAAAGCGCACGCCCTCCCAGCTTTTAGACTTCTTAGTGGCTCCACTTTTCGGCATTGACATTGCCCGGATCGTGAAAAGTCCGTTTTCGGGTTTCATGGAGTGCAAGAACATTTTCCCGGTGTCGCTGGCTCCTTCCTTGAAGCGGATCACGTCACCGTCTGCCGGGTTCCATTTGCTCCACACGCCCTTGGTATCGTTGAAACGGATCACGAGCGTGTCGGCCTGCTTCTCTGCATACATTTCATGCACGCAGTAGTTCACCGACACGTCGTTGTATATATCCGTCCCGTTGTAGTAGAGGTTCAAGTGCTGTCCTCGTCCTCAGTGTCCCGACGCCACGGCGGCAGCGTGTCCGGCGTCTCCACGTCCTCGACGATCGGCAGCCGCAGGGCCACGTTCGCGTCGAAGATCAGCACGTCCGCATAGTCGGGGTTAAACTCTATGATGTAGTGGGCGAGAGTTTCCTCGCCGTACATTTCCAGAGCCAGCGCGTCGAAGGTGTCGCCCTCGCGCGTCGTGTAGTCTTTGTAGGCTGTTACTCTACGCATACTGGGCCACCTCCCGCATTTGAATAAATTCCTCCAGCCAGTCGAAGAACTCTGCCTCGTGAGCCCGCAGCCGAGCCATGAGGTCGTCCTCGTCGCCTCCGGTGTTGCCCGTCTGGATCTGTGGGCTCCATGTGAAGCCGGAAAAGTCGTAGTAAATCACCATGCTGTTATTGTCTGCCAGACTTCCCAGTGAGAAGTTGTCCAGAGTCAGCAGTTCCCCGGCCTTGCTTGTGAGCCCTGCGTCAGAGGTTCCTCCGGTTGTGCTTGCGCTGTTGAATACGGCCCGGATCATTGTCTCCAGCTTCTCCCAGAGAGTTGCAAGAGGCACCACGGCCTCAGCTCCAGCCTCGCCACCGGCCAGAAGTGTGTTGCCAGCCGCTCCGAAGATCGTCGGCTGCGTTAAAATACCGCCTTCCTTGTACCATGAGATCCCGAAGTGCGGGACGCTCGGCGGGTTGATCGAGAAGCTGCCGCTTATGCTGATATGCGGTAGCTTTAAGCTCGGCAGGCTCCACGAGAAATTAAACTTTGATTTCAGGGCGCTGATCGCGTTCCCTACGGCGTTTTTGGCCGCCTCCATTTTGCCGCTGATTGTCGAGTAGATACTGGAGAACTTACTCGACACGGTGCTAAACGCAGAACTCAGGTTGGAGCTCATGGACGAGGTGATCCCGCTCATCATACTGGAGACGGTGGCCTTTGCGCTGCTCAGCTTGCTGCTGATTGTGCTTCGTATGCTTTCCCACTTGGAGGAAGCGGCCGTGCTGATCGTTGACCATGCGGAGCTTGCCACGCTGCTGATCGCGCTGGTGGCTGTACTGACAGCCGACTTTGCGGCGTTGATCTTGGTGCTGATCGTACTCTGCACCGTGCCCCATAGTGAGGAAGCGGTGGAGCTGATACTTGACCATGCGGACGAAGCCACGGACTTGATCGTGCCTGTCACGGTGCTGACAGTTTGCTGCGCTGCGCTCAGCTTTGAGCCGATTGTACTCTTAGTGGTTTCCCATAAGGTCGAAGCGGTAGAGCTTACGCTTGACCATGCAGACGAGGCCACGGACTTGATCGTGCCGGTGACGGCGCTCACTTTTTCCTTTGCCGCGTCTATTTTTGAGCCGATTGTGGACTTTATGCCCTCCCAGACGGTCGAGGCGGTACCCTTGATCGCGTTCCATGCGGAGCTTGCCACGCTGCTGATCGCGCCAGTGACATTGCTCACAATGTTTTTTGCAGCTTCCAGCTTTTCACTGATAAATGACTTTATAGCGTCCAGTGCGCCGGAGATTGTGGACTTTATGCCCTCCCAGATAGAGAGCACGGTGTCCTTGCAGTTTTCCCAGATAAACCGGAAGGGGAGAGTGATTAAGGAAAAAGCGGCGCTGATGATTTCTTTCACGGCCATAATGCCGACTTGCACCACGTTTTTGATCGTCTCCCATGCCTCTGAGAGAAAAGAGGTCACGGACTCCCATATATTCGTGAATTTATCCTTGATCCCGTTCAGGGTATCGGAGAAAAACGAGGTTATGGAGTCCCACACGTTCGCAGCGGTATTTTTGATACCTGTCATTATTCCAGAAAAGAACGAGGCGATCCCGTTCCAGATCCCGGAAAATGTGTTTTTAATTCCAGTCATGACGCCGGAGAAAAACGAGACAATCCCGTTCCAGACGTCCTCGAAAAAGCTCTTGACGCTGCTCCATGCTTCGTCCCAACTACTACCGAACCAGCCCAGAACAGTGTCGGCCAGTGATTTGAATGTATCGATCCAGTTTTGGAAGGTTGACACTACAAAATCCCAGACGCCCCCGAAGATTTCCTGCACGCCTTCCCAGACGCGATCCCAGTCTCCGGTGAAGATCCCGGCGAACACGTCGAACAGGCCGACGAGCACGTCGAGGACTACGCTCAGAATATTGCTGATCTGCTGAAATACGCCCTCGAAAACAGGGGCCAGCAGCTCGCAGAAGCCGTCCCAGACTGCGCTCAGCACCTCCGTGAAGTTTTCAAAATCGAAGCCCAGCTCGTTGAGCTTGTCGGTGATTGTCTGACCGAACGCCTCAAATTTTCCCTTGATCCCTTCCCAGATTGCTGTGATTTTCTCCCGGAACTCTTCATTGTTGCGCCATAAATTCGTAAAAGCGGCAGCGAGAGCGGCCACTACGGCGATCACGGCCAGTACCGGCGCAGAGACGCCGCCTAGAGCGGTTATTACTCCCGTTATGGCTCCCTTGATCTGGCCGATCTTTGTCACAATAGATCCCCATTTCATAGCGGCCACCACCGCGCTGAGTGTTCCCAGTATTATGCCGACTTCCGGCAGGTGGCTGAGGATCCACTGGACGGCCGGTGCTACCTGAGCGTTGACGAAGTTCACGGCATTTTTTACCGCCGGTGTGAGCTTCTGGGCGATTGGCTGCACGACTTCGGACTTGATGGTGCGGCCGAGCTGAGAGAGCGAGCTCTCCAGCGTGTCATAGGCTGCGCTGTCCATTTTTGCCATAGCGTCGGCGGTGCTGTTGATTGCGCCTTCTGTGTCCATGAGGGAGGCTACGGTTTCAGCGCCCAGATCCTCCCACATAGTACCGAACAGGCCCACGCCGTCGGTATATTGTTTGGTGGCGTCGTCGCAGCTCATAAGGGCTTCCATGACGGTGTTGATCGCTTCCTGAGCCTCCGGGCCGCCCTTGTTGAATTGTTCGATCACGGCGTCCACGTCCAGCCCCAGATCCTTTAGGTAGTCGTTTGCGGTTCCGTCGCTCATTCTGATGTTGAACTCCTTCACCGCGTCGCCCAGCTTATCCACTGACCATGTGCCGGACTCTGCGCCGTTTGCCAGCATGTTGAACATATCGTCGGCAGAATATCCGGCGTTTTTGAACTGGACGCTGTACTCGTTGATCGTGTCCAGCAGGTCGTCGTTCTGGTTTAGCCCTTTCTGTGCCCCCTGCACCAGCAGGTTGAAGGCTTCATCTGAGGATATACCGAACTGATCCATAAGGCTGTTGACAGCTCTCATGCTTTCGGTGATGTCAAAACCGAACACGTCCTCCAGCGCGATCGCATTTTTGGTTATCTGTGCGAGAGAAGCCTTGTCGAGGTCGTCCGTCATTTGGATCACTGTGCTGAGCTTTTCGGAAACGTCGCCGAGGCTTTCGCCATAGTTGGCGTTGTAAACCTCATACATGACGTCCTCGAAGCCGTCGAGCTCCTGAGCGGTCGCTCCGGTTCTGGCGCTTAGCATACCCAGAGCGGTGTCGCCTTCCGTCGCCAGCTCCTTGAAGGCTTCTACGGCCTTGTTAATCGCTTCGGTTGCGAGGTTGGCTATAACATTTTTCAGAACGGTGTAGCCCTCGCTGGAGCTTTCCGCGCTTTCTCCGGCGTCTTCCAGAGCGTCCCCGAAGGAGTCGGCCGCCTGCTCCGCGTCTTTGAGCCTTTGCCGGTTCTCGTTTAGGTCGCCGGACAGGCTGCTGATCTGGCTTGCCAGTTGCCGTGCTTCGCTGGAGCTTTCGCCCTGTTCGAGCACGACGTTGGCGTATTGCCTGCGGAGAGCCGCGAGGTCTGCCTCCTGTTCGGAGATTTCTTTTTGCAGCTTGTCGTAGGTGTCGGCGGTGTCGGTCTGGCTCTCTCCCAGTTTTTTGACGGCCTTCTGGGCTGCTTCGAGGGCTCCTTCGTTTTGTTTCAGGTCGCTGGAGAGATCGGTTATTTTCTTTGCGAGCTGCTCGGCTTCCTCGGAGCCTTCGCCCTGTTCGAGCACGAGGCTGGCGTATTGTCGTTCCAACGCTGCGAGCTCCGACTGTTGGGAGCCGATTTTGCGCTCCAGTGCTGTGTATGCGTCGGCCGTGTCGCCCTGTGCGTCCGTCAGGCCCTTGGCGGCCCGCTCCGCAGCTTGCAGGGTTTCCCGGTTGTCGTCGAGTTCGCCGGATAACTCTTGGATTTTGCCAGCGAGAGTGCGGGCTTCGTCGCTGCTTTCCTGACCGCTGACTACATAATCCGCATAGCCTTTTTGCAGGCTTTTGAGAACTGACTCCTGCGTACCGATTTCAGCGGACAGCTTTTCGGCAGCTCCGGCAGCTTGCAGCGTTTCCTGACTCATTTCTTCCAGCTTGCTGACGGCGTTTTTTATGGCAGCTTGCAGCGAAGGGCTGAGAACGCCGGAGATCTCAATGGTAGACTGTAAAGTTTTTCCCGAAGCCATGCTCTCACCTCCTTCGTGGCCCTTTAAAACGTGGCGGCCGGTTCTTCTCGGCGCGTTTCCGCTCCGCAGCCAGATCCTCGGCCGCTTCGGCGTACTCGATCAAAAAGTCAGTTACTCGCTTTTTTTCGAGGTCTGACGTGCTGGTGTGGTAGACTCTGGCGTAGTCTCGGTAGGCTCGCCGGAGTCGCTTTCCGGTTGTTCCTTGTCCGACGCGAGCATAAAATTTCGGCCGATCGCCATTACCTCCACGACGTCGTGCCCTTTGATCCGTTCCACGTCGGAAAAATCATAGGAGGGGTTCACGGCTACAATGGCAGCGAAGCCCAGATAAAGGTGCAGCCCGAAGTCAAACTCTGCGGCCGGGGTGATTGAAGTATTTTTCATACCTGCGGCTGCTTTCCTTTTGGACTCAGCCGTGGCGAACAGGATCCCGTCGATCTCGTTGGAGTCGTGTGTCACTTCGGTGATTTTTTCGCCGTTGATCATGATCGGGTTTTTCAGTTTCAGCGTGTCTTTCATGTTTTGGCTCCTTTCAAAAAATAAAGGGCCACCGATCTTCGTTGACCGGTGGCCCTCTGGTATGCAATTAAAGCAGGTTGTTGATCTGGCTCATGTAGTCCTTGCCGTCCACGCGGAGGATCTGGCTGAGCCTGTCTACACACATCATTTCGTAGCCGTTGGCGTATACCTGCTGCCGGGTTACGTTAAAGGTGTTTTCTGCCTCAGTGGCAGATCCCACTTCGACGCCGATTTCAGGCAGGGAGCCGGGCAGGGTACGCACAAAAGCCTTGCAGCCTTCCACGCCCTGAGAGCCGTCGGACTTGACGACGTTCTGCACCCAGCGGAACTCAAGGTTCTGCTTCTGGAGCCGGTTCAGTCTGCTGAGCCCTGTGTCAATGCCGATCTTCGTGATTGAGAGCTCCATATTTTCCAGAAGCCCCACGAGCGGCACTGTCATGTTTCCCATTGCCTGCACGTCGGCGGTGATAAATTCAACGCCGGACAGGGTGAAGGTGACGTCCTTTCCCACTAGTTTGCCGTCGGCGTATACGGTGTCGGCCACTACGGGGCCTTTAAGGTCTAACCATTTTCCCATGTTTCAGTCCTCCTTATTCAGTCTCGAAGAAGGCAGCGAAGCCTTCGTCGGTGTAGCACACGCGGGCGGTGCCAGATTTGAACGGCGGCGTGTTGGTGACGGAGAAGTCCCACACGAAGTCCCCGTTCATCATATCGCTGACAGGGTTCGCAGTTTCCAAAAACTCCACCGTCGGCGTACCGATCAGGGCTCCGATCCCCGTGAGTGTGTCGAGTTTCTGCTTCTCGAAGTTCAGGATCGTGTCTTTATCCTGCGGAGTCATGGGGCTGTCGATCTCGGTTCCGTGGTCGATCTGGAAGCTGTTCGTGATGTGCATGAGCATACGCAGGTTTACGTCGAAGATCGCGCGTGCGTCCATGTTGCCGTTGTAGGTGTAGGCTGCGGTGTGCGGGCCCCAGAGTACCCACTGGCCGCCCCAGAAGCAGGCGGTGGTGATCCCCTTTTCATTCAGGCCGTTGGCGGTCTGCTGATCGAAGCCCCGGCTCTTGGAGTTTTCCCCGAAGAACTGGCTTGTTGCCATGATCTCCTTATTGGACGGGGACTCAAACGGCACGCCGTCGTGGCTCAGGTCTACGCGCAGCATGGTGACCTGTCCGGCCGTCGAGAGGTGAAACACGCGGCCGCTACCGTCCTTGATTTTCGGCCAGTATACCTTCGAAAACTCACTGGTGTAGCCGTTGTCCTGCTTCCACTTGATTGCCTTTTCGATCGTGTTGATCGCTGCGCCCTCAGAGTCTACCAGAGGAATGTCGGCATTGACGAAGCCGTCCCAGTGCCCGTTGAGCTTCTGGACGGTGCTCACCATAGCTTTGTAAACTTCGGGAATATGGCTCCAGCCGGGAGCCGCCAGCATGTTGAGTACGGCGTTGTGGTACTGGTAGAGCAGGCTCATGGCGTGCAGCCCTGTGTACTGGCCGTCGGCGGTGGTCTGGCCGATAATGTCGGCAGCTTCCACCTGCTCAGTGTCTACGGTATCATAGCTGCACTGGAGCGCTGCGCTTCCTGCTTCTTTGAGCAGTTTCACCACGACGGTGCCCTTTGCGAAGTTATACTCCAGAGAGTAGTCCACGCCCTCGGCCTTGTCAGCGATCGCGAAGCTGTCCAGAATAATATCGGAGCTTTCAAACTCTGCCCGCAGGTTGGTGAACGTCAGCTCCTTTGTGGTTTTTGCCGTCGCCTTGTGAGTATCGGGATCCAGTACATTGACGACGTAGATCGGGCCCACGTTTCCGACGGTGTTGTCGAAGTGCTCGGCGAAGGCTTCGCAGAGAGTGAAGCCCTCCCAGTCTCCAGAGTAGCCGAGCTTGCTCTGTGTGTCGCTCATGTTGGCGACTTTGATCGGCATATTGACGAGATTTTTCTCAGCATAGCCACGGATCAGGTTAATGGGTGCGGTGCCGATATATGCGGCTACCACGTCGGCCTGAGTTGCCGCGCTTACCTTGCTGTTCATGAGCTCGCCGTATGTGCCATGTTTGTATGCCATTTGGTTGTCCTCCTTGTCATAATAAATTTGCGTATGCTGACGGCGTTTTTACCGTCACACCAGCTTCCAGCGTGAAGCTGATCCAGTTGTGCCAGTAGGGGTAATAGTCCCAGATGTTGCCGTCCTCGGTGAAAAGCCCGTATTTAATCCCGGACTCCTTTACGAGCCGGAGTCCATCTATGTACTCCGTCCCCTCCAGCTCTCTGAGCACGAGGTCGGCGAAGTTGAAAGAGTCCCTCCAGCCTTCCATATTGCGGGCGTAAGTTTTGGCTGCTTCTCCGGTGGGGTGGTAGTAGGAGCGCTCGAACGGTGCTTCCGTATTCTTTCGGACGAGAAAAAGCTCGCCGCCGTGTTCTCCGGGGTTCCAGCAGGCAAGGCAGAGCCGGATCTGGAGCTGGCGTTTCTTTTTCAGCAGGTCGTCGCTGCCTTCCATGAGCTGTACGCACACCGAAGGGATCGGAGCCGGAACGGAAGGCGGCAGCCTGTCTTTACCGGGAACGTACAAAGGGAAGGCCGCTGGGTTCGTGTATTCCACCGCGTAGCCTTCGTCGTTTTTGTAGTCGTCCGGCACTTTGAGGGAGATTTGGCTGCACACACTGGCGTTCAGCCAGCCCACTATTTTGTCAATGGTTTGTACCAGTGTCATGTGATCGCCTCCTTAGCCGTTTCTGTTCTGTTTAAGAGCTACTTCCATGAGCCCCATGTCTTTGCCTGAATTGACTACAATCAACTCCCGGCCGTCTACGTTCAAAAGCCGCCCCGGTTCCATATTGGACGGAAAATCGGCGGCTTTCCCCATGAGCAGCATGTCAGCTTCCACCAGTCCGAGGATCTGGCCTTTTTTGAGCTTGTTCAGTTGGTCGTTGTCCATTACGACTGTGATCTCTGCGCCCTCAACGCGGTGGATCTCCGCGAACTCGTCCGTGTTGAGAAAAACGGCGTCGAGATCCTTCTGAACTTGTTCTTTGAAGCCCACCGCCTATTCCTCGGTAGCTTCGCCCGTTTTAGCTCTGGCCTGAGCTGCCTCGATCAGGGCGATCACTTCTTTTTTGTTCTTGGCTGCGCTTGCGTCTACGCCCAGCGCTGCTGCAGCCTTGCGGAGCTCCGTCATTTTCATATTGCCGTAGGTATCCGCTTTGGCGGGTGCTTCTACCTTTTCGGCGACGCCCGCAGCGATCAGTTCAGCTTCGCGGGCCTCAGACAGGGAAAATGGAGCAGAGCGGGAGGTCATAGCCTCCACGGTTCCGTCCACTACCCGGCCATAGGTTCCTTTAATCATTTTGATCATGTCGTTGCCCTCCTTTACTCAGGATCGGCAGCGCCCAGCTCCGGGAGTTCGTCCGGATCCTCGGCGTCAGCCTCAACCTCTACGGCAACGATCGCAGCGATCAGATCAGCCTTTTTCTTGCTTTTGGACTCTACGCCCAGATCGGCCGCGAGCTTTTTCAGCTCGTTGTAGTCCCATGTCTCCAGATCGGCCGCGTCGAGATGTCCTTTAATTTCCCCCGGTTCCTGAGTGCTTTCCGCTGCCTGTTCGGGTGTTGCGGCGTCTGCTGCCGGTTTTTCCGGTGTTGGTTTGGCTGCGGTTACATACTCAGCGACGCCCAGACGCACGAGGCGTTCTGCCTGAGCACTGTCGCACTCGAAGGGCCCGCTTTCCGGTGTCTTGCAGGCGTGCCGGGCGACTCCGTTCGCGTCTGTATAGGCGATCCCGCAGCCGCCGCGTGTTACGCGGATTTTTGCCATGTTTCGCTCCTTTCTGGCACCTTTACAGTACCGTTGCGGTAATAAACGGGTTTTCATTGTTCGGCATACATAAAGGCGCGGAGCTCAGCGTTACCTCGCGCACATTATGAGTGGCGTCGCTGAGATACTTCGGCACGTCCATGCCGGTGTAGGTGTGGAACTCGCCGTCAGACTGCTCCACCTGTGTGATCGCCCCGTATACCGTGCGACCAGCCGCCGGTGCAGTCACTGCGATCGTGCCAGCAGGAATAAACGGCTTCACGGTTCCGTCTACTTCCGTGTAGGTGTCCTCATAGCTCAGCACGTCGATCATGCGTCCCTTGATATTCAGACGGCAGATTTTAGACGCGCCGGACGGCAGCGTTTCAGGATCCACGCCTCCGATCTGGTAGTTGCGGTTATCTAACAGGCGCAGGATCCACTCGTTTGCAAGGATTACGTCTGCCACGTCAGGAGCCACCAGCAGATCGGTGGCAGGCAGGCCGCGCGAGGTCAGCATGGAGATCATGGCGGCCACGTCGTTGATCATCTGCTTGCCGGACGCTTCGGTGGTGTCCCAGTCTTTTGCCGGGGTATAGATTGCCGGATTGCTGGTGCCGTCGTAGTATCTCACCTCGCGCTCCTCGAAGTTGTGGAAGTCGTCCACATACTCGTCCATAATGCAGCCATTGGTGAAAATCACCTCGGCAGCCATAGCCTCCTTGCGGCGCAGGTTCATGGCGCGGAGCTCGTCGAGGTCGCCCAGCATGATTACGCCCTGGCGCTGCTCCGGCGTCAGCGTGGTATAAAGTGCCTCACCGAAACCACGCTTTCTCAGGTCGTCAATGGTGAGCGGACGCTTCGGTGCGATATAGGAAGGCGTAAAGCGCTTCATGGTGTAGCCGTCGCGCATGATCGTGATCCCGCCCTTGCGGGGAGCGACGAACGGAGCCGCATTTTTGGATCCCTTCTTGTATTCCACCAGTACGTCGTCGGTGGAGAAAATATCGCTTGCTGCATTGGTCGGGAAATACCGGTCAAGCAAGAAGGTGTGAAGGGGCGGGAGCTGCTGCACGGAGGCAAGCAGGTGGTGGGTGTCATAATAATTAAAAGCCATTTTCGTGTCCTCCTTCTTAGATTGCTACGGCGTCAGAGAGCAGGATCCCCGCAGAGCGGAGCGCCTCTTTGTCGCCTGCTGTGATCTTGTAGCTTTCAGCTACGATCAGATTATTGCCGTTAAAATGGCCGGTTCTATATGCGATCGCTGCTGCGTCGTTTTCCGTTCCGACTTCTACGTCCTCGGCCAGTACGCAGTTAGCGGTCAGTGTCTCGTTGGTGGCTGCTGTGGCTCCGAGGATCACGCGCTTGCCGTCTCCGGCAGTACCTCCAGAGAGCGCCAGAACGGTTCCACGCTTATATGTGACGGCCTTGGTGCTTTCCTTGCGGATCGTCACGCTGAACGGCTCAGCGGGCGGGTATAAGCCGTTGATCAGATTGTCGAAGCCTACGGCTCCGAGGTTTTCGTCGAGTCTGCTCATTAGTTCGTACCTCCTTTTGATTTGTTATAGGCAGCAACTACGGTCTGAATGTCTGCCGCGTCCTGCTCCTGCTGGGTTGTGGCTGCGCCGCCGTTCGGTGCTGCGCCTACCTTTGCCGTGCCGGACGCTGCGCCGTCTGCCGTGTAGTTTGCGAGGAAGCTCTGGCCGGACGCTGCGCTCTGCTGCATAACGCGAAAACAGAGCTCCTGAGCGGTGCAGGGCTTTTCGCCGTACTTGGCGTCATGGACGAGCTGCTGATCCGGGATTGTGGCCGCGATCGAGTCAATTTCCGCGAGTCGCTGGCGCTCAGCCGTTACCGCGTCAGCGTTAGCCTGAGTCTGTGCGACGTTTCTTGCGTCCTGCTCGATCTGGCTCACAAGGTCGGGTTCCTGTGCTCTCAATTCTTCGAGTGTCATTTGGTGTTTACCTCCTTTTATTTTTGCCGCCTGATTGGTCGGCCTTTTATTTGCGCCCGGTCTTGCGGCCGGTTTCGCACTTTTGTGGATAGGGATCGTGCCCGGTACGTTGCGCAGCCCTTCGATATTGTGGCCTACGCCGTTGACATAGAGGATCTTCCGGTCTGCGCTCATGCTCATGTCTGGATCTTCCTCATCCTCTTTCAGAGCGTCAGCAAAGCCCTTTTCCATAGCTTCGCGGCCAGTGAGCCACGTCTCCTTGGTCATCATGCTGCGCAGGGTATCCACCGCGATCCCGGTCTTGGCGTTGTAAATCTCAGCCACGGCCCGCTCGCTGGCGTCCATTCCCTTTATAAGCTGCTTCATGTCCTGAATATTCAGGCTATCCCAGAGCATAACACTGACGCCGTGGATCATAACGAGCGATCCGGGATATACCGTCACGGTATCACCGGCGCACATGATCACGCTGGCCGCGCTTGCTGCGATCCCCTCTACGACGACGTTCACCTCTCCGGCGAGTGCTTTCAGGGCGTTGTGGATTGCGATCCCAGTGTAAAGATCGCCGCCGCAGCTATTCAGTTTTACGGTGATGTGGCCCTTGTCTTTGACAGCAGCCAGATCCTCCATGAAGCCCTCCGGCGTGATGTAGAGTCCCGGCTCCGGTTCTCCTGTCCACCAGTCAATAGGCTGCTGGCTCATAACGTCGCCGTAGAGGGTGATCTCGCCCTCGTCCTCGCCGACGCTTGACACGTTCCAGAATTTCGGAACTGTGGCTGTCTGTTGGGCCGCAGCCGGGCCCATAATAAATTTAGGTTTCATTTCCTTGCCCTCCTTTTATGGCCTGCTTGATTTGTTCGGAGATCACGAGGCTGCGCAGAGCTTCGCGCCCGCGCTTTTTTGCCGTTTCCGGGTTGTGCGGGTTGTTTTCGCCGGTTTCTTCGCCCTCGGTGGGTTCTTCCGGCTCCTGCGGAGTTGTGCCGCCAGTTTGGTGCGGATCCGGGGATTTGCCTCCGAGCTTTTCGTTTTCGCGTACCAGTTGTTCCACGTTTGCGTCCCACTGGCCGCCGTTGAGCCGGATCGTGCTCTGCTCATGTGTTGAGAAGCCTTCGCTGCACGCGAGGATCTCGGCCGTGATTTCCTTTGTAGGATCGAGCTGCCCCTGAGACGGCCCCAGCCATTCACTGCCGAGGTATGCGGCACGGATCGCCGGATTATCAAAAAAGCCCGGCGCATAAATACGGCCACGAGCCACAGCTTCGCTCATCCATACTTCATAGACTGGGCGGCAGAAGTCGTCTGCCAGCCATTCCCGGCGCATTTTGAACGCCTTCCATGCTTCCAGCAGAGCCGCGCGGCTCGCGCTGTATGAGGCGTTGAAGGATTTCAAGAGCAGATCGGACGGGATTTCTAACGCAGCGCCCACCTGTTCGCAGATTGCTTTTGCGAAGGTATCGAAGCTGCCATTCGGGTGCTTTGGATCTGCGAAGGTTACGTCCTCGCCGGGCTCCATGACGTTGATCTGCCCCGGCCCCATGTGGTACTCGTTCGGGCCTCTGGGCATTGCCGGTTCTTCCGGTTCCACTTCGTTGAATGGGTTCTCGTCAGTCGGTGCCTCCGTCTTAATGAAGGCCGTAAAAAATGACTCAATCACCGCAGCCATGAGCTCAGACTCCGTGTAGCGTCTGAGTTGGAGAAGCGGCTCGATCACCTGTGCCAGATAGCTGACGCCACGATATTGATCCGGGCGCTCGCAGTCTATGATGTGGATCACATTCGGAAGGCCGGTATGTTCCTGATAGGCCAGTACGCGGGCCCATGTCGTCGTAGGAGCTCCCACCTCGAAGGGGTAGGTGCTGCGGATATGATAGGCCACTACCATGCCGTTGCTGTCTACCTCTACGCCGTCGTAGATAGTGTTTCCGGTATCTGTATTCTTTCCGGTTGTGTAAAACATGGAGGCGTTGGCTCCATAGCCGCCCGGCGTTGCGATCCTGTCCGACTCGATCAGGTGCACCCGCAGCGAGTAGGGAAGCAGGCGCTCCGTTTTGTATTGCTTTAATAGGCCGATACAATCACCGGACAGCAGCCACGAGATCAGGGCGAGCTGCTGGAGGCCGTAGAAGTTATTCATGCCGGTAGCGTCGCAGGCTCTCTTATTGTCAGCCCAGAGGGAGAACTCCCGCTCGGTCGTTTTCTGCCACGCCTCTGCCTGATCGGGTGACAGGCCCAGCACTTCGCGGTCGATCCGGCTTTTCAATTTAAGGCCGACGCCTACCACATTTGTGCGGTTGGTCTTTATTGCTGAGGTTGCGATCGGCGACGCCATGTATAACATGCGGGCCCGCTGCCTCATGGTGAAGTTATTGAAGTCTATGTCCTCATGTGGGGATCCGCTGGGTGCATTGAAGCCCTTCACGGATTTCTTGCGCCAGCTCGCCCCGGCTTCTCCGTAGCCTTTGTTCTGCGGTCGTATGCTGTCCGGCAGATATAAGCCCATTTTTTTGTCGTACCTGATTTTTCTCACCTCCTTGCATGGAATAAAAAACGGCAGGCCGGAAGGGAAGGAGCGCACCCTTTCCGGTTGCTGCCGTAGTAAAGCCGGTCGCCCGGCATTTACCCGTTACCAGTCGCGGGGGACTACGCCCACCGCACGGCGGGGAGTAAAGCCCGCCAGTTCAGCCTCCAGCTCGCTTTCGCGCTTGCGGAGCTTGTCGATCATGTCCTGAATATCTGCGAGCGTTGTCTGGTAGCGTTGCAGATTTCTGGAGCCTATGGTATACATTTGCACGCCGTCCTTGCTGAGCATTTCTTCCTCGCGGGCGAGATATAACTTTAAGCGCCTGCGGGTTTCCTCCAGCTCTTTGCGCACAACTTCCTGAGATCGTCGCCTCATGTGCTTGCCTCCTTACCAGTCGTCCAGATAGTCCTCTGGCGACTTCCTTTGGCGTGGCTGCGCTGCTGCAGCACGCTTCGGTTTTTCTTTGTCCGGCAGGTTCCTGAGCCTTCGCTCTACGGCTTCCATGTCGGGATCTATGATTTTGAAGCCCGCCAGCGCATAGTTGCGGCAGTCGAGGGCCTCATTTCTTTCATGGCCGGGGATTTTTACCCACGCCCAGTGGTTACCTCTTTTGGTCTGTGTGAGCTCCAGCTTCTCAGAGAGCAGGCCGTTGAAGTAGTACGAGTCATACCCGTAGGACTCGCCGCGCGGAAAATGGCAATATTTCGCGCCCGGCTCCTGCACCTGAATACTTGACATGATCGTTTCTTTTCCTGCGTCTACGCCCAGAGTATAGAGCCAGCATGTGATCTTTTTGTTGTCCTTGATTGCCACTTTGGACGGAGGGACGACGAAGGGGATCCCGTCGCCGCCTTTGCCTTTGATTGCAAAGACTCGTTTATTTTTCCGTGCCCGGCAGGCTGCATATACTTCTTGGGTATAATGGCCGCCGGAGTCCACGCAGGTGATCGAGATACGAAGGCCGCGCGGGCTGTCCTTGAAGTGGTAAAGGTGCCCGATCACGTCGTCGAGCTTTTGCCATACTTCGGCGGTGTCTGGCTTTCCCATGATGTAGCCCTTTTTTATGCCCCACGTTTCGCCGTAGTAGCCGTGCCCGACAACTTCATACTCCAGCCGGTTGTCTTGCGTATCTACGCCGCAGGTGAGAACGAGGACGCATTGCGGCAGCTCCACCGGGGATCCGTCGGCATTGGTTCCGTAGTCCTCACGGCGGGCCAGCATTGTGTCCTCGTCAAGCACGCCGCCGCGATCCTCCCAGAGTTCGCCCAGTTTGGTGTTGTAGACTACTTTCAGCTTTTGCGGATCGTCTTTTGCTTGCAAAAACTCCAGCACTATATCCTTCCACGGCACCCACGGAGAGGCGAAGGCGTTCAGCCAGAAGGAACGCACGCCGGTGGTGTATGCGTCCGGGTTTTCTGCGATCCATTTTGCTGGCTGCCTGCGCACGGTTTCTTCCGGCACAATGCAGCCGCAGTTCGGGCAGGCCCATGTGATAGGTTCAGCCACGGTATAAACCTTTTTACCGCGTATTTTTTTGACGGTATGCTCGAAGTGGATCCGGTCGAAGATTACCTCGCCATACTCGCCGCACTCCGGGCAGAGGTGGCACCAGCGTTCCTGTGTGCCTTTGTAATAGCTGTTTTCAATATTGGACGCGCCTTTGATTGTGGGCGTTGATACCTCGACAGCCTTCGCGTTGTAAAAGGTTGTCTGTCTGGCCTGAGCCAGAGCCCACGGATCGCCCTCGGTTCCGGCGCTGATCGCCCAGCGGTCGCGCTCGTCGCCGATAATATACCGGGCCGGAGTGGAAGCCAGAGCAGAGGCGCTGTTGGATCCGGTGATTGTCAGCATACCGCCGGGGAAGGACTTCTGGAGGATTGTGTTTCCAGAGTCCCGCGTCTTTATGTCTGAGACTTTGGCCTTTAGCACCTTGCTGTCTCGGATCATGGGAGCGATACGGAGCCGTGAAAACTTCCGCGCGTCGTCGAGTGACGGCTGCACGAACAGGATCGATCCGGGATCTTGGTCGATAATGTAGGCGATTATGTTCAGTTCAAGCTCAGATTTTCCCACCTGAGAGGCCGCCACCATTACGATCCGCTTGACTTTCGGATCTGTGAACGCTTCCATAGGTTCCCGCAGGTAGGGCGTGCGCTCTGTGCGCCACGGGCCTGCCTCTGCGGAAGTTTCCGGCGACAAGCGGCGGTGTTTGTCGGCCCATTCTGCCACCGTCAGTTCTTCCGGCGGCTTGAAATTCAGGACAGCCGGGCCTATTGCTGCGTTGAGACGTCGTGCGGCCTTTTTAGTCGTCGGCTTCATCTGCGAGCGCGTCGCTCCAGCCTTCGCGATCCCTTACCCGCCGCTGGTAAACTTCGGGATCATATTCATAGCCCGCGAGCTCATTCAGGATTTTGTAACACTCGGCGCGGATCATGGCCGAGGCTTCGCTGGCGGTGGGTACTTTGATAATATCCATAGCCAGACGGCCGGGCAGCGCCATGATCATGCTGCGGACAGTATAGACGAGATCGTTTGTCACGGCCTCCACGTCCTCGCTCCGGTGCATTTTCCCCTCCAGCTCTTTGAGCTGCATTTCTGCGATCTTGGCTTTGCTCTGTTTAAGGTCGGCCTCGGCCCGCAGCTTGTCAGCCTCAGCCTTCACGGTGTCAGCGGGTTTGGCTTCCTTTCCGTTGGCTTTGTCGGACAGATAGCGGATATATGCCTGAATGGTCGGAAGGAGATCGAACTGGTACGGCTTCGTGTTCACCGCAGGGATCACGCCTTCCTTGGCGAGCTGCTGCACCCTGCGCTCACCGAGCCCGAACAGTTTCCCGATCGTGGCTGAGTTTTGCAGATTTTGAGTGCTTTTTTTACCGTCCGCTGCCATAGCGTCACCCCCTTTCCAGTGGTTCAGGCGAAACGAAACGGCCCGAAAAAATTTTTCTGAGTCTACGCGAGTTTTGGGCTCGCCAGCGCCGCAGGGCTTTTCGGTGGCTGACAGTACCTTGCCGGACGTTCGCTCGGTCGCTCGGCGTTGGCGCGTTCTCCTTTGCTTTCTTTGTTGATCGCCTTTGTTTGGCGCTTTCACTTTTATTTTAGTTTATTGCGATCGTTTGGCTTTGCTCGTCTCATTGGCTTGGCTTCTGCTCGTCGGCTCGCTGCTCTGGTGCGTGCTTGGCTGTTACTTCATGGCCTGCGCGACGTGGTGCTGGAAGCGTTCGCCCAGCTTCTCGCTGATCGTCTGCTCGATTGTGTCGCGGGCCCGGCCGTCAATCATTTGCGGCACGGACAGGGTGCGCACGGCCTCGATCGGTGTACGGCCTTCGCCTGTCTTTTGAAATGGGAGGGGCACCTGTTGACCGTCTTTGGTTGATTGCGCTATAAATGTACCCCCTCCCAGTGATACTCGCTGTCCTTTGATAATGGTCGCTTTCACTGTATAAGGGTTCGGAGCTCTTGACATTGCGACTTGCCCCGGAGGGCCCTTTTTGAAATGGACAGCTTGCCCCGGAATTTTACTGCCTTTTTTCGTCGTGAGTCCCTTTGGGTTTTTTGTTTTTGGGCTCATTTTGAAATGCGTCGGTGTGAGGGTGCGTCCTTTATATTCCATAGTCGCACCGTCTACGGTGATACCAGCCACCCGGATTGATGTTCGGCCGCGTTTTGGCTTCGTGGCCGCGTCTTTTATGGCGGCGGTGTCTACGCCGTAATGTGCCCGGATTCCTTTTGATACCCAGCCGGGTGCCCTGCTGGTAAAGTCGGACACGGTGCGCTTGATTGCTACCTCGCCGCCATTTTCTAATTTTTTGAGCTTTTTCACAATATCTGGTGCGCCGGAGTATGACACATTTATGACGCCGCCGGTGCGCTTGCTGCTCCCGGTGTAGAATAGGTCGCTCACATCCTCGCCCTCCTTTCTTGAATTTTTACCCCCTCCCCGGTTTTGTTTTTTAGGGGCAGGGCATGAAAAAACCGCCTCGGTTTTTGGTATACCTTGGCGGTTTTTGTTGCTATTTTTGAAGTTTTCCGTTACTCGCAAATTTGTGGACGGTTTGATCTGGCATTATTGCTGTTATGAAATTGTTGGAAAAATCGAGGTTGAAGGTTAATTTTTTAGTATCGGGCATACTGTACTTGATTTTCTTTTTCCAACTTTTCAATGTTTTCAGGTCAATGACCTTTAAGAATACAGCCTCTTGATCGTCGTCGCTGTCTGCGTCGTAAATAACAACGCATAACTCTGAGTTAAGAATATAGGCATTTGGCGCGTAGTCCTCGCAAAGTTTCTTCTGGCTGGCTTTTTCTGCGGTTAAAATGAAAAGAGTGCCTTCGTCAGTCAGCGCGTAGCCTACGCCCTCGTCTGTAATGAGAGCTGTCTCCACAAAATCCTCAGTTTTCCGAATTTTGAGTCCTTCGTTTCTGGTGGTGATTGCTATGCCTTCATTTCCATTCCTGTCCATTCCGGTATGCAAGAAAAATGTTCCAGACGGAGAGCCCCAAACTTTATCAGAGTCAAACCATTCTTTTCCGTTTTGGTAAAAAAAATACGGCGTTCCGGTTTCTTTGTGCTGCCATACTTCCCAACTGGGTACTTCTCTGATTTTTTGGGGTTCTTTTTGCGCCAGCTTTCCAATATCAATATAAATTCCCATTTGTGGCCTCCTGTTTTGGTTTAGTCATCTTTGGGATAATATTATAGCACACCGGTGGAATTGTTATCAATCCTGTTTCATAGAAAACCGCCGGAAATTATCACTTCCCGACGGCTTGCGCTGAGTATATCATACCGCAGCCGATGGCTGCAATCAAATAAAAAGAATCATCCTATTCGT
>JAUNGD010000087.1 GCA_030524705.1 Lachnospiraceae bacterium
ACGAATTTTATTATTGTGCTGAATGACAACAATATGTCTATTTCAGAAAATGTGGGAGGCATTTCTTCCTACCTCAGCAACATCCGCACGGCCGAGCCGTATACGGGCTTTAAAAACGGACTGGAAAATACGCTGAACAAGATTCCGGTTTACGGAGACAAGCTGATCAAGGGGATCCGAAATACAAAGCAGGGCCTCAAGCAGCTTCTCGTTCCGGGAATGTTTTTTGAGGAAATGGGGATCACCTATCTCGGTCCGGTGGACGGACATAATATTTCCCAGATCATGCGGGTGCTGCGGGATGCGAAAAAGGTAAACGGCCCGGTGCTGGTGCATGTGTTGACCAAGAAGGGCAAGGGCTTCGGCCCGGCAGAGCGCATGCCAGCGAGATTCCACGGGGCGGAGCCCTTTGACCCGGAGACGGGGCTTCCGAAGAACCGGAAGAAAAAAGCAGCGTATACCGATGTATTCGCCACTGTTATGTGCAAGATGGGGGCGAGGGAGCCGAAGCTTGTGGCGGTGACGGCGGCAATGCCGGATGGCACGGGGCTGAAGCGTTTCCGAAACATGTACAGAGACCGGTTTTTCGATGTGGGAATTGCGGAGGCTCATGCCGTTACCTTTGCGGCGGGGCTGGCAGCGGGCGGACTGAAACCGGTGGTGGCCGTATATTCATCTTTTTTGCAGAGGGCTTTTGACCAGGTCATCCATGACGTCTGTATCCAGAATCTCCCGGTGGTGTTTGCCGTGGACCGGGCGGGTCTCGTGGGAAGTGATGGAGAGACTCATCAGGGACTTTTTGATCTGTCGTATCTGTCTTCTATCCCGAATATGTGCGTAATGGCTCCGAAAAATAAGTGGGAGCTTGCAGATATGCTGAAATTTGCGATCGCATACGATGGGCCCATCGCACTCCGGTATCCCAGAGGAGAGGCCTATGACGGATTGCAGGAGTTCAGAGCTCCGGTGGTTCGGGGTAAAAGTGAGATGATCTATGACGAGAATGGCTTGGCGCTGGTGGCGGTAGGCAGCATGGTGGTGACAGCCCTGGCGGTCCGGGAGATGATGAAAGCTCTCGGCTATCACTGTACGGTCGTAAATGCTCGCTTCGTCAAGCCGGTGGATGAGGAGATGCTGGATTATCTGGCGAAGGATCACCGCCTGGTGGTGACGATGGAGGAGAATATCAAAAACGGCGGATTCGGCGAAAAGGTGCTGGAATATTATAATGAAACAGGAACGGATATTCGTGTGATGCAGGTTGCGCTGCCGGACGACTACATCGAACATGGAAATGTGGATGTACTGAAGGAAGAGGCATGCATTGATGCGGAATCGGTTTTCAAAAGGATTATTGCACAGTATCAGCAATAGGCGGCTGACGTATCATTGTGTGAATGGAGTAGAGAAATGAAGGAACGATTGGATGTACTGCTGGTCCGTAACGGTCTGGCAGCCTCCCGGGAAAAAGCGAAGGCGATCATTATGGCAGGAAGCGTTCTGGTTAACGGCCAGAGGGAAGACAAGGCCGGGACAATGATCGACGAGAAAGCGGAGATTATCGTAAAGGGCAATCAGCTCAAGTATGTAAGCAGAGGCGGACTGAAGCTGGAAAAAGCGATGAGTCATTTCGATATTACGCTGGGGGGAAAGGTTTGCATGGATGTGGGAGCCTCCACCGGCGGTTTTACGGACTGTATGCTGCAAAACGGCGCGGTGAAGGTCTATTCCGTGGATGTGGGACATGGACAGTTGGACTGGAAGCTCCGCAATGACGAGCGGGTGGTCTGCATGGAAAAAACGAATATCCGGTACGTGGTGCCGGAGGATATTGACGAGGCTCCGGCCTTTGTGTCTATCGACGTGTCCTTTATTTCCCTGACTAAGGTGCTGCTGCCGGTGCGGGAGCTGATGACGGAGGACGGCGAGATCGTCTGCCTGATCAAACCGCAGTTTGAAGCAGGCCGGGAGAAAGTAGGGAAAAAGGGCGTTGTGCGGGATCCGAAGGTACACGAGGAAGTGATTAAAAAGGTGATTTCTTATGCCTCAGCGATCGGACTGGAGAGCCGGGCTCTGGAATTTTCACCGATAAAAGGGCCGGAGGGAAATATTGAATATCTGCTGCACCTGAAAAAATGTCCGGAAATGGAAGCGGCCCCGGGTATGACAGACGACGTTGTGGAGCATACAGTGGCTTTGGCGCACGAAACACTTGACTGAGGTTATTGAATGGATATATTTTATGTAATAACAAATTATCAGAAGGATCCGGAATTTAAGACTGCCGGATACATAAAGGAATATCTGGAGGCAAAAGGGAAGACCTGCTATATCCAGCCGCGGAGGGCGGACTGCTTCAACGGCCGGTATCATCCGAAGGATGAGAGTACTTCATCCCAGACCGGCCTGAGCTGCGGTGTGCCCTATGGGTATAAATACACGGATGCACAGAAGATCCCGGAGGATGTAGAGTGCGTACTGGTGCTGGGCGGCGACGGAACGCTGCTGCAGGCGGCCAGAGACCTGGTGGAAAGCCAGCTTCCTCTTTTGGGCGTAAATATGGGAACCCTGGGGTATCTTGCGGAGATTGAGCTCAAGAATCTCCAGCCGGCGCTGGACAAGCTGGTCAGGGACGAGTTTTCCATGGAAAGCCGGATGATGATTCACGGCGTTGCCTGGCACCAGAACAGAAAGATGCTCGGCGATATAGCTCTGAACGATATTGTAATTTCCAGAAACGGAAGGCTCCGGGTGGTGGATTTCAATGTCTATGTGGACGGAGTTTTTCTGACCTCCTATTCGGCGGATGGAATCATCATAGCGACGCCCACGGGCTCCACGGGATACAACCTCTCCGTGGGCGGCCCTATCGTGGCTCCCCAGGCTTCGCTGATGCTGCTCACAACAATCGCGCCGCATACGCTGAATTCCAGGCCAATCGTTCTGCCGGATGATGTAGAGATTATGATCGAGATCGCATCCAGCCACGGCACGGACGTCGACGGAGCGGAGGCTACCTTTGACGGAGATACTTCTGTGAAGCTGAACTCCGGCGACAAAATCGTGATCACAAAATCGGAGCGCAGCGTTCCGATGATAAAGACAAAAAATACCAGTTTTCTGGAAATCCTTCGGGAAAAAATGAATAACTGAGAAAGGGCTTTGATATGAAGATTGGAAGACATGCCAAGATTGTCGATCTGATAGGGAAATATGATATAGAGACACAGGAAGAGCTGGCGGAATATCTGAACCGTGAGGGCTACCGTGTGACTCAGGCTACAATTTCCCGGGACATAAGAGAATTGAAGCTTACCAAGATCGCAACGAATGACGGAAAGCAGAAATATGCACTGATGCAGAGCCAGAGTACCGGGATGAATGAAAAATATCTGCGGGTTTTGAAGGATGGATTTGTCTCTATGGATATGGCGCAGAATATCCTGATCGTAAAAACGGTATCGGGAATGGCGATGGCGGTGGCTGCAGCCATCGACGCAATGCACTGGTCTGAGGTGGCGGGGTGCATTGCCGGAGATGATACGATCATGTGTGCGATCCGAAGCACAGAGGATACGGTTCGCGTTATGGATAAAATCGGACGGATCGTCGGGAAAAAATAATACGGGTTTTAAATGGGCAGGACTGCCGGAAGAAAAAACGGGTCTTAAATTTGCAGGACTGCGGAAGGAAAAAAATGGGTTTTAAATTTGCAGGACTGCAGAAATAAACAGTTGCAGGTTTTAAATTGGGAGAGAGCGGGAAAAAGAATGTTAGTTAGTTTGCATGTGAAAAATATGGCGCTGATCCGGGAAGTGGAGGTGGAGTTCGGAAAGGGACTGAACATCATGACCGGTGAGACGGGAGCCGGAAAATCCATTGTGATCGGATCGGTGAATATTGCGCTGGGCACCGGGAACTTCCGGGATTATGTGCCGGAGGATGCGGATTACGCGCTGGTAGAGCTTCTGTTTTCGACCAGGAATTCCCGGGTGCTTCAGAGGATGGAGGAACAGGATATTCCCTGCCCCGAGGGCGAGATCATTGTTACAAGAAAGTACAAGGGAGGCCGCAGCATCAGCAAGGTAAACGGCGAGACGGTTCCCGTCTCCTTTGTGCGGGAGCTGGCCTCGGAGCTGATTGATATTCACGGACAACATGAGCATCAGTCTCTTCTGTATGCCAAAAATCATCTGGCGATCCTTGATGAATTTGCCGGAGCGGAGCTGTCGGAAAAGCTGAAACGCTGCCGGGAGCTGCACCATGAATACCAGAGGGCAAAACGGGAGTGGCAGAAGGCGAAGGACGGAGAGGGAGAGCGGGCAAAGGAGCTTGATTTCCTGCAGTTTGAGCTGAATGAGATCGAAACGGCGGCGCTGCAGCCGGGAGAGGACGAGGAGCTGGAAGCCTCTTACCGTCTGATGGTAAACGGTCAGAAAATTCTGGAGGCTCTGGGGGAGACGGCGGCTTTAACCGGCGCCAGCGGATATTCCGGCGCCAGCGATGAGATCGGACGGGCAGTCCGGGCAATGAATGCGGTGCAGTCCTACGATGCGTCCCTGGAAGAGCTGGGAAATACTCTGGCGGATATAGATTCGCTGATGAGTGATTTCAACCGGGGGCTTTCTGACTATATGGATCAGTTTACCTTTGATGAACAGGAGCTTCGGGAGACGGAGGAGCGGCTGAATCTCATCAATCGTTTAAAGACAAAATATGGAAAATCCATTGAACAGATTCTGGAAGCGGGCCATGAAAAGGCGCAGCGCATTGAGATCCTGACAAATTATG
This sequence comes from Lachnospiraceae bacterium, assembly GCA_030524705.1. Taxonomy (GTDB): domain Bacteria; phylum Bacillota; class Clostridia; order Lachnospirales; family Lachnospiraceae; genus Choladousia. Next base: position 4,792 of record JAUNGD010000087.1, read on the forward strand.
AGGCTTATCTTGATAAATTGCAGAAGGCCTACGAAAAAAATAAAAAAGAACTTCAAAAAACAGCGGATGAAATTTCAAAAATCCGTAAATCCTATGCAAAACAGCTTTCAAAGAAGATCAGAGACGCTCTGGTCGACCTGAATTTTCTTGAGGTGCGGTTTGAAATTGATTTCAAAGAACTGGAAGAACCGGCAGAGAATGGCAAGGATGAGATCTGCTTCCTGATCTCCACGAATCCCGGACTTCCGCTCCGGCCCTTGGGCAGCGTGGCATCCGGCGGCGAATTGTCCCGTATCATGCTGGCGATTAAAGCGGTTATGGCAGATAAGGATGCGGTGGAAACGTTGATTTTTGATGAGATTGATACGGGAATCAGCGGGCGCACAGCTCAGAAGGTGTCCGAGAAGATGGCGGTGATTGCCGGAAATCACCAGATTTTGTGTATTACGCATCTGGCACAAATTGCCGCAATGGCAGACCAGCATTATATCATTGAGAAGAAGCCGGCAAACAGCAAGACGGTAACCAACATCGGGCTGCTGTCCCAGGAGGAAAGCATCGCAGAGCTGGCGCGGATTCTGGGCGGCGCAAGGATCACGGACGCTGTGCTGGAAAATGCCCGGGAGATGAAGGAACTGGCAAAAAACGCAAAAAAATACTAGAGTGGATTAGCGATTATTCCACATACTGAAGGCAGAGGCTGAGAAATCGGCGCTCTGCCTTTGTGATTTACGCGGAGTGTGTTTCATCGAGTTGTATTGGGCAGAGCGCCGCTCAAATATCCCGCAGTAGGCCAAGGATATTTGATCCCCGAGGAGGCTGCCAAGGGTACAGTTATGTGTACATGACCTGCTGCTTCAAGGGAATAAAAATAAAGAGTGAGGTGCAAAAGATGAATGTCAGGCGTAGATACAGAAGATTTGTGTGCTTTTTGCTGGTTTTAAGCGTGATCGCACTGGGATACTGCGGGGTACAAGTGCTTCGCAATGAAATACCGGATCAGATGCAGGTGTCGGAGAACGGAGAATTACCAGTGCTGTTTCACAGTTTTTTTGACAAGGCAATAAAAACGGAGAAGCGTTCTGCCGGAAAGAAAACGATTGCTCAGACGGAGCATACGGATGAAGCATCCGTACCGGGAACCGCGGTCAGTCGGGCAAACGCACCGGCGGAGGCTTCGGCAGATATGTCGGCGGGAGCTTCGGCAGATACACCGGGAGAGTATACGTTATCCTACAGTTTATTTGGGAAGGTTCCGCTGAAGACTGTGGATGTAACCGTTACCCCAAGAAAAAGCGTTTATGCGGGCGGCACACCCATCGGTATTTACCTGAAAACAGACGGTGTGCTGGTGGTGGATACCGGAACGATTACGCGGATGGACGGAAAGGAATGCTGTCCCGCAGAAAACATAGTGAAATCCGGCGATTACATCCAGTCCGTTAATGGAGAAGAGGTTACGACGAAGGAAGAACTGATAGAGTGCATCGGGAAAAGCGGCGGCTCGGATGTGATACTTGATGTGGAGCGGGGAGGAGAAAGGATCAGCCTTCGGCTGCATCCGGTGCAGGACGAAAAGGGAGAATACCGGGCCGGTATCTGGGTGCGAAACGATACCCAGGGAATCGGTACGCTGACCTATATTGATGAGGATGGCAGCTTCGGCGCTCTGGGTCATGGCATCAGTGATATTGACACAGGAGAGATTCTGGACGTTCGGGGAGGCACTCTGTACGATGCGGACGTAATCTCTGTGATTAAAGGGCAGCAGGGCAGCCCGGGAGAGCTGTCAGGAGTCATCCATTACAGCGAAGGCTATAAGATCGGTGAGATTGAGACGAACAGCAAAAACGGAATATACGGAACGGTCAGCAATCTCCCGGGACTTGTACAGGACAAAGACCTGTATGAGACGGCTCATAAGCAGGAGGTGAAGACAGGAGAGGCTGCAATTTTGTGCTCGGTGGACGGAGCATGCAGGGAATATCAGATAGAAATAAAAGAAATCCGCTTGAATGGGAAAGAGATAAATAAGGGAATGATTCTGGAGGTAACGGATCCGGAGCTGTTGGAGAAGACCGGAGGGATCGTACAGGGAATGTCAGGCTCTCCCATCATACAAAATGGAAGGATCGTGGGAGCGGTGACACATGTATTCGTCAACGATCCCACGAAAGGGTATGGGATATTTATAGAAAATATGCTGGAGCATTGAGCCATGCGGTAATCGGAAAAGATACTCACAATGGGGACTTGTTCGCAATTGTGAGTATCTTTTTCGATTAACATATGGTGAAAGCCATACATGAGCAAGAAATTGTTTAATTAATGGCTTTTTATGCATTGGGGCGACAGATAAGTGAAAGAAAAAGAGTCATAAATTATTGAAAAATCCTATAGCTTAGATTTTGAAATAGGAATAATATATCTAGTCTTTTTATTTCAAAAAGTATTTGATATTTTGAAATAAGGGGAGTATTATGATGATAATTATTTCAAAAATGTTAGGTAAAGTCCTTTAGAAAATTATATTAAAAAAGCACTTTGTACTGCTGGACAAGGAGAATTATATGAATAGAGCAGGAACATATGTTAATAATTTAGCAGGAGAGGCTACTTACCAATCTTTTAAGCCAAATTCCTTACCGCCAGTACCAGGGATTACAATGGATGAAGAAATAATAAGACTTATTGTAGATGCAAACCGACAGCTTGTAAAACTTGATATGGCATCACAGTTGATTTCTAATACAGATCTGTTTATATCGATGTATGTCAGAAAAGAGGCGTTGATTTCTTCTCAAATAGAAGGGACACAATGTACTCTGGATGACGTCTTAGATCCAGAAGTAGATATGAATGCCAATCTTGATGTGTCGGATGTTATTAATTATGTAAAGGCGACACAGTATGCGTTGGAACGTCTAAAAAAATTACCATTATGCTGCAGATTAATCCGGGAGGTACACGTAGTATTAATGGAAGGCGTACGGGGACAGGACAAAACACCGGGAGAGTTTCGATATTCTCAAAATTGGATTGGACCTGCTAACTGTTCTTTAAAAGATGCCAGATATATTCCACCTAATGTAGAAGATATGCAGAGGGCAATGTCTGACTTGGAAAAGTATATGAATCAAAATGAAGATTATGATCCATTGATTCGAGCTGCACTGATTCATTATCAGTTTGAAACAATACATCCTTTTTTAGATGGAAACGGAAGAATCGGAAGACTACTGATATTACTTTATTTGATGGAACAGGGGCTGCTTAACAAGCCGGTTATTTATATATCATATTTTCTGAAAAAAAATCAAGTAGAGTATTATGATCGGATTAGCGAAGTTAGGAGAAGCGGTAATTTTGAGCAATGGATAAAGTTTTTTCTGGAAGCTGTAAGTAAAGCTGCATCGGATTCCTGGAGAATGGTTGACGAGCTTTCCAATTTACATGACAGAAATATAGGCAAGCTTCCTAAAACTACACGAAGTAAAGATAATTTACGTGCAGTGTTTGATTATATTGAGCAGCATCCAATTATAGATATCAAGAGAACAGCGAAAGAATTAAGGATTAGTTATAATACAGTAGCTACGGCTGTAAAAAAACTTGTGGAACTTGGTATTTTGCAGGAGACAACCAATGCTCTAAGAAACAGGGTGTTTGCGTATGAGGAATTTCTTAGAATTATAAGGAAAGACACATAAATTCTCAACATGAGAGTTTATGTATATTGTAAATAAATGAGTATTATTCCTTTTGCAATGAAAAGAGCATCCATTCAGAAAAGAAGGCACAAACCGACATAAAAACTGCTTTTTAAACTTTTTACGCTATAGGTTGTTGTCCCTACTTGACATCACTCCTGTCAGGCTCTCCGATCATACAAAATGGAAGGATTGTCGGCGCGGTGACACACGTGTTCGTCAATGATCCCACAAAAGGGTATGGGATATTTATAGAAAATATGCTGGAGCATTGAGCCATTCACAGAGTACTCTATTGTGTTGCCTGTTGCCGACGGTATGATAAAATCCTGCGGTTTAGATTTTGAAATAAAGTCCAGCTAACCTTATGAGCAACTTTTGGTGTTGTATTATAGCGTGCTGTTTCAAATATTAGATTCATAAATGTATATACTATTCGTACACATAGTTGCAGATGGAGCAGAGAGGAATTCTTAATATGTCAAATAGATTAAAGGATGAAAAATCACCGTATTTACTGCAGCACGGAGACAATCCGGTAGACTGGTACCCCTGGGGAAATGAAGCATTTCAGAAAGCGATCCGTGAAGATAAGCCGGTATTTCTAAGTATTGGCTATTCTACCTGCCATTGGTGCCATGTGATGGCGCACGAGTCATTTGAAGACGGGGAGGTGGCGGGATTACTAAATGAAAATTATGTCTGTATCAAGGTGGACAGGGAGGAACGGCCGGATATTGATGCAGTGTATATGTCTGTGTGCCAGATGATGACGGGAGGCGGCGGATGGCCGCTGACAATTCTTATGACGCCAGCACAAAAGCCTTTCTTTGCAGGAACCTATTTCCCAAAAAGAAGCCATTATGGGCATCCGGGGCTTCTGGATATACTGAAGGGAATCTCAGGATTATGGAAAAACAATCGGGAAGCCCTTATAAATGCAGGAGAAGAAATCACGGCTGCCCTTCGTCAGGAGGGCTCGCCAAAAGAGCAGGAGCCGGACCGGAGTATTCTCAATCATGCGTATGCTCTGTTTCAAAAAGCATTTGACAGGAGGTGGGGAGGCTTTGGGGCCGCTCCCAAATTCCCTGTGCCGCATAATCTTCTGTTCCTGATGCGGTACGCAGCTCTGGAGGAGGCAAAGGCATCTGAGGCGCTCCAAATGGTAGAAAAGACCCTGGACGCCATGGCAAAAGGGGGAATACACGACCACATTGGCGGGGGCTTTTCCAGATATTCTACGGATGAAAGATGGCTTGTACCTCATTTTGAAAAAATGCTGTATGACAATGCGCTGCTGATCCTGGCTTATACGGAGGCCTATCAGATAACAGGGCAGAAGCAATATGCAGAAATTGCCCGGCGGACGGCAGATTATATTCTGAGGGAGCTGACGGATGAGACAGGAGGCTTTTATTGCGGTCAGGACGCAGACAGTGATGGCGTGGAAGGGAAATACTATGTATTTACACCGGAAGAAATAGCATTGGTGCTTGGCAATTCAGAGGGGAAAATATTTTGCGTACGGTATGGGATCACTGAGAAGGGAAATTTTGAAGGAAAAAGTATTCCGAATCTGATTGGTGAAAGCAGCATGCAAAGATATGAAGCAGATGAGCAGAAATTATACCAATACCGTCTGGGCCGGACGGAGCTTCACAAGGATGACAAGATTTTATTATCGTGGAATGCATGGACGATGCTTGCGCTTGTGAAAGCCGGACGTATTCTGAAAGAAGAAAAATACCTGAAGGCAGCGGCTAAGGCGGAAAACTTTATAAGAGAAAATATGACAGATGCACAGAACCGTCTGTATTTACGTTTTCGGAAGGGGGAAGCGGCAAATCCCGGACAGCTGGAGGATTATGCGGTATATGCATTGGCTCTTCTGGAGCTGTACCAAACTGATTTTCAAATAAAATATCTGGAAGAAGCACTGTTTCGTGCAGAACAGATGCTGACTTATTTTGAGGATGCAAAAAAGAGCGGATTTTACAAAGCGGCTTCAGATGCGGAGACCTTAATTGCGCGGCCAAAGGAGACGGATGACGGGGCGGTTCCCTCCGGCAATTCTGTAGCGGCAATGGTTTTGCACAGGCTTGCAATGCTTACCGGAGCCCGGAGGTGGCAGGAGGCTTCTGACAGGCAGATGCGGTATCTGGCAGGAGAGCTCCGGAACTATCCGGCGGGACATGGCTTTGCATTGCTGGCAATGGCTGATACGCTTGATTCACATAAGGAATTGATATGCGCCGCCCGGGATGGCGTGCCAGAGGAGCTGAAGGATTATTTGAAGGACCGTCCGGCATACGGACTCAACGTGCTGGTCAAAACAGAGGAAAATGCGGAGAGGCTTGCAAAATGTGCACCATTTACGGAGGAGTATCCTTTACCTGAGCAGGGGGCGTTCTATTATCTGTGTGAAAATGGAACATGCCGTGTTCCCGTAACAGATTTATGCAGGATTTTTTGATTGGTGCTTATGCATTCCATATCTCGATGGCTGTGTAGGAGTGGCTGTAATGATAGCCCAGTTTTTCCGCCAATGCGACGGATCCTTTATTGTGCGCGTCCCAGCTGGGGTATAATCCCCGCTTCAGACATTCCAGTATCAGCTTTGCCCCGCAGATATAGGCAAGCCCTTTTCGACGGTATTCTTTTTTTGTATCAATTTCTATTTCTATGCCGCTGCGGTATCTGGAATAGGAGGAGGCGCCGGACACAATTTTATGATCTTTGCAGATTACTGCGCCCAAGCCGAGCCTGCGGTAATCAGTATAGGTTAGAAATTGTGACACAAGGTCAGAGCTCCACGCTTCTGCCTTACACATATGGTATAGCCGTTCATCAATCATAGAAAGCTCATATTGCTCCGGCAGGGCGGCGACTGCTTTTTCAAGTTTTTCTATGTCGAAAATATCAGGTTCTTTTTTTATTGCATAGCGGGAAATGATTTTCGCCCTGCTGCCATAAAAGTGAAGGATGGTTTTCTGCCAATGTACATCCTGCGGTACCATAATCATAAAATTTTGTGTACATTCATCTGGCTTATATGACACCAATTCTATATTTGGCTTTCCGGCAAAAAAAGTAAAATCTCCTATGACGGCCATTGCTGCCGTCGGTCTGTCAGGATTATCTGCATAAATTTTTCCCATAATTCCCTGCAGGCAAGACCAGATAAGGGTTTCGTCCCAATTGTCAAAGAGTACTGAAACATTGTTTGAGTCTGTGATTTCGTATACCATGAAAGATTTCCTCTGTAAATTTGATATTTGTATTCTGACATATCTTTTCAGAATAAGCAATAGAATTTGTGATATGAGGTGTAGCTAATGCAGGTCAATCTATGTTCGGGCAAATATAATATTATCGACAGCGGATATGCTTTTTTATTCGGGAAGAATGAGGATTTCAGCATCCATATCACCGCAGATAATGATTTTAAAATTTCCATTATTTTAAAATTTTAGAAGAGCCCTCGGCTCAACAGAAAATTGAAAAAGAAGTTGCCGGAAATACGATAATTTTAACCTGCACGAATTTTCAGGATAGTGGGACAGGACTTGGTACACCGGCCCAAATTGCTGTGATTGGCGGAAAAGAATTTTATCTTATGTTCTGGTCGTATGTAGAGGGGAAGGACGAGGTCAGAAGTGTAAAATATACGTTGTTTTCTGAAAAATAGCCAGGGGAGAAAGACGTGATGGAAGAAAACAGACTGCTTTTGGACAATGATTTTAGATTAGATACGAATAGTTCGATGCCGGTCAGAAACAGGCCGGCTATATATGAAATTATGCACATGGAAAGGGCCGTGGCTGGTATTTCGTCAATCGGAAGGGCAGAGATACTAAACGAAACCTTTATGCCGTACGATTTATACCTGGAAAAGGCAGAAGAAAATGATATTGATACCATGATGAATAATTTAAACAATTTTTATCATTGGTGTGCATCGCGTGTATTATCATTGGATAGGAAATATGCAAAGGCAATCCTGAACAGCATCGGCGTGTTCCAGGCTGTGACGGATAGAGACCGGGCCAGTATTTCATTGTCATATCACTGTGTTTCTCTGACAGATGTATATTGGATAAGAGAGCGGGGAGAGAAAATTTCCTTTGCACAACTGAATCTGTATGATAATTTTTTGAATACAGCAGTAGTGGAGCTTTCGCTAAGGGGACGTCAAATGACGGTGACGAATCAGGAACTTGCGCCGGATCTGTCTACAAAAGGTCTTTTCCCAAAGGCCTGGATTCGGAATGAGAACGGCTTCAGGTTGCTGAAGGATGGAGGAGAAGATACGGTAAGGCGGGAATTACTTTCCAGCGAGATTTGCCAATGCTTCGATATTCCGCAGGTGAAGTACCGGGAGTACGTTTATCAGGATCAGACAGTCACAGAAAGCGATATTATAACGTCAAAAGAATATTTTATTGTGTCTAAGATGGCTTTTGATATTTATGCTTGCAATCATGGCTTGGATACCATTGAGGTTTGTAAAAAACTGGATCCAGTTACGTATTATGGCATGAATATTCTTGACTACCTGACAGGCAATACGGACCAACACCCGGAAAACTGGGGATTTTTGGTAGACAACAATACGAATGCTTATATTTCCCTGTATCCGCTGATGGATTTTAATCAGTGCTTTTTATCATATGATAATCTGGAAGGAGCCAACTGCCAGACAGTTTTGCCGCGGAAAATGACACAGAGAGAGGCGGCGGTTGAGGCTGTAAAGCACATTGGGCTTCGGCAGATACGCGAAATGGATATGAGCAAATTTGGAAACATGAAAAGAGAAGCAGAAATGTTCGAGCGAAGACTTTATGAATTGAAGAAAAACGTGTGAAAGGGGAGCTGCGGCTCCTCTTTTTGTGCCATGTGGAAAATGCCCTTGTGCTTCAATGCAGAAAAATCCTTTCTGTGATATTTCTTAGAGTATAATTATCATTGGCAAAAATAAAAGGAAGAGGCCGAAACCTCTT
>JAUNGD010000143.1 GCA_030524705.1 Lachnospiraceae bacterium
GGCAGTGTCTTTGTTTGCTGCGGCAGCAGTATGTATTGCCGCCGGATTGCTGACGGCGGCGCCCTGGAAGGAAAGGAAGCTCCCGGCAGTTTCTGAGGCTGTTTTGCAGACGGAGGATGTACTTGGTGCCGATCATACAAAGGCAGGCGGAAACGCGAAAAACGGGGATCAGGAAAAAGAGACGGAAAATCCGGTGGCTGAGGCGGCTTTGGGGCCGGAGTTTGAGCCGCACTGCACCGATGCGACAGACCCGGCGAACCTGATCGCATCCGTGGAAGTGGAGGTAAACGGCGTTTATTACGACTACATATCGGACTATTTCGGCGAGGATGAGCTTGCCTTCGATACAGGCGAAGCGTATACGGATGTGGAAGGGATCGTCACATTCCGGGGAAATAATTTCAGGAACAGCCCTGCTTACGGGCATGCAGAGATGACGGATTATACCCTGAACGGTATATGGTCAAAGACGACAGGGGGACTTACCTATGGGAATGCGACCTGGACCGGCAGTGGGTGGACCGGACAGCCTCTGATGATGAAATGGCCGGCACAGGTGAAGGCGCACATGAATATGTATGACTGGGCGAAGCAGGAGGATGACCTGGTGGAGGTGATCTACGCCTGCATGGACGGCTACATCTATTTCCTGGATCTGAAGACTGGAGAGGAGACCCGGGATGCTCTGTATCTTGGCTTTACCTTTAAGGGCTCCGGCGCGCTGGATCCCCGGGGATATCCGATCATGTATGTGGGAGCAGGATATGACAGCAATGAAGGAACGGCCCGTGTATTTATTATCAACCTTCTGGATTGCAGTGTGATGTATACCTTTGGCAACAACGACAGCTTTTCGCTGCGAGGCTCTCTGAGCTATTTTGATTCCTCTGCTCTGGTGGATGCGGAGACAGATACCCTGATCTATCCGGGAGAGAATGGAATTATCTATTTTATCCGGCTGAATACGGATTACGATGAAGTGGCAGGCACACTGTCTATCGCGCCTGACCGGATGGCGAAATGGCGGTACCAGGGGATCAGAAGCAGCACGGCCGCTTACTGGCTTGGCATGGAAGACAGTGCGGCTGTGTATAAAGGGTATCTGTTTGCGGCGGATAACGGCGGCCATCTGATGTGCCTGAACATGAATACGATGCAGCTCGTTTGGGTACAGGATATTCTGGACGATTCGAATTCTACGCCGGTTCTGTCTGTGGAAGACGGACACTTATATCTTTATATAAGCACCTCTTTCCATCTGGGCTGGCGCAGCTCCCTGACGGCGACGATTCCTATATGGAAAATTGATGCGGAGACCGGGGAGATCATCTGGCAAACGGAGTATGAATGCTACACCCAGGATGGCGTATCGGGAGGCGTTCAATCAACCATCGCCCTGGGGGACCATGAGCTGTCTGATTATATTTATGTCACAGTGGCGATGACTGGAACGACCTACGGCGGGGTGCTTTCCTGCATCAACAAAAAGACGGGTGAAAAGGAGTGGGAGCACGAAGCGTACTATGCCTGGTCGTCTCCGGTGTGCGTTTATGATTCTGCCGGCAAGGGAAAAGTGATTTACTGCAGCTGCGACGGACAGATGTATCTTCTGGATGGAAGAACGGGAGAGGTGAATGACACGCTTGCGCTGAGCAACGGTGCGATTGAGGCGTCCCCGGCTGTCTATGAGGATTATGCCGTGG
>JAUNGD010000014.1 GCA_030524705.1 Lachnospiraceae bacterium
ACCTACTGTGCTCATCCAGTTTGTCTCGTAGGCCTCTTTCATGTATTCCAACTCAGGGCCGTGCATCGTTGGGCTGGCGAGCCAGATTTTACTGGGACTTGATTTTAAATTATGATTCTCTGGTATAAACATGTCTCTTTTTCTCCCTGTGGTTATTGTGTGTCTATATTCATCTACATAGACTTCCATTTTGCTGCAAAAGATCCATACGGCTGTAGTCTCCTCATAATTTATATATCTTTCTTCTCATTCAACTTACAGTCTGGACACCGTCGATATGTGTGTATTACGTATTTAACACATTGACGCCAAGCACATAAATGTTATAATTCTAGCATAAAGGAGGTGCTTTTATGCCCAAAGTAAGTACAAATATTAATCTTGACGCAGATTTGAAAAAAGACTGTCAGGAGCTTTTTTCAGATCTCGGTATGGATCTGACTACAGCTGTCACCATTTTCCTCAAACAGGCACGCCGTGTTCAGGGAATTCCCTTTTCAATTTCCCGTGAAAATCCGAACGCCGAAACAATTGCTGCTTTAAACGAATACGAAGAAATGAAGAATAACCCGGCAAAATGCAAACGGTATTCTTCTTTCAAATCTGCCAGGAATGAGGTTTTAAACGATGCTTGAGATTGTTCTTTCCAATCGTTTCAAAAAAGATTTAAAGCTTGCTGCCGGAGAAGCCCTTCCCGATAAAAACCGGGATCATGCGCTCTCCGGTGATTACGCGGGATTTCGTGAGTGTCACATCCAGCCGGATTGGTTGCTTGTCTATCGGATTGAAAATGAAGAGCTTCTGTTATTTCTCTTTCGAACCGGTACTCATTCAGACTTATTTTCCTGATTCTCAAGAGAGGTCACAGTGGCCTCTCTTTTTGTCCCAATTATCTTGGCATCAAGGCTCATTATTCTCACTAGCTAACGTGTTCTATTCTTTCAGATGGATTTTCACCAACCGGATGAAACGTTGAAACAATTTCCTCTACCATCTGCACAATCTTGTCTGAATTTTCATAGCTCGCCTCAGCCAGGTTCTCCAGCTGTTTTAAAAACTCTGCCGTATCAAACGGGATCGGTTTCCCAATATGGATCAGCTCATTGTCGGTCTTCTTCATTCCCTCTTCTGCCATCAGCTTTTCTTCGAACAGCTTTTCGCCGGGCCTGAGACCAGAGTATGTCACCTGGATATCGACATCCGGCTCATAACCGGACAATTTGATCAGGTTGCGCGCCAAAGTATCGATTTTGACAGGATCGCCCATATCCAGTACGAATATCTCACCGCCCCAGGCATACGTACCTGCCTGCAGTACAAGACTGACCGCTTCCGGAATCGTCATAAAATAGCGCACGATATCAGGATGCGTCACAGTAACCGGCCCTCCTGCCTCGATCTGCTTTTTAAATAGCGGAATGACAGATCCATTACTTCCGAGAACATTTCCAAAACGTACTGCTACAAATTGTGTGCCCGTCCGATTCTTATTCTCTACGCTTTCGATCCGCAGTTTTGCTTCTCCTCCGTGTATTCTATCCACCGCCAGATGATCAATTGGATCATATACATGACCATCCGCCGTCTTATCCATATGGGCATGAAGAAACGGCAGCAGATCCAGACGCCCAGCTTTACTGACTGCATCCATACTCTGGATGACCATTTCACAAAGTCTTTTACTTGCTCCCATAATGTTTGTCGGATTGACAGCCTTATCCGTACTGATCAAGACAAATCTCTGGGTTCCATACTTCATCGCGGCGTATGCAGTCTTATATGTACCGATCACATTATTTTTTATTGCTTCATTTGGACTGGTCTCCATCAGCGGTACATGCTTATGTGCAGCCGCATGGTAGACAATATCCGGTCTGTACTGTTCAAACACTTTGTCAATCCTTCTGCTGTCACGTACAGAACCGATCAGCACCGCCAGATTCAGATTCTTATATTTTCTTTTTAGCTCCTGCTCAATGTCATACGCATTGTTTTCATAAATATCAAAAATGATTAACTGCTTAGGATCATGTCCTGCGATCTGCCGGCAAAGTTCACTGCCAATAGACCCTCCCCCGCCTGTGACCAGAATAGTTTTTCCGCTGATATATTGAAAAATTTCTTCCATATTGACCTTGATGGGGTCCCTTCCAAGCAGATCCTCCACAGCAACTGCCTTCATCTGGCCCAGAGAAACATCCCCCTTTGCCAACTGATATACTCCCGGAAGGCTTTTTAATTCGCATCGGGTCTCCTTACAGATATTCAGGATGTCCCTTTTATCCTGGGCAGAGGCTGTCGGAATCGCAAACAGGATCTGATCAATATTGTATTTCTGGACAGCCTCCATAATGCTGTCCCGTCCGCCCACAATGGGAATCCCCTCAATAAAACGGCCCCATTTGTTTGAGTTGTCATCTATTACACAACAGGGCTTTGCTGTCAGCTCTTTAGATCCCTTCAGCTCTTTCAAAATAACCTGTCCTGCAGCACCGGCGCCAATGACCATAACATTATGAGAATTTTTAGCGTTTTGTTCCCGGCTCACACGCATCAATGTGATATAACGGTAAGAAAACCGCACACCAGTAACCAGGATAAACTGTATAACTGCTCCAATTATGTAATAAGAGGCCGGCATCCGGCTAAAAAGGATCGTAATTCCTACAGTATGGAAAAGAGCCGTTATGACAGACGCTGCAAATATCCGGTTCAATTCGCTGAAGCTTGCAAATCTCCACAGGCTGTTATATAAACGGAGCCTGTAAAAAACAAGTAAAACTACTATCGTATAGATTGGTACAAAGGTTAAAAAGGCATTGAAGTATTCAGAGGGAATATGCGAAAATCGCAGGTCAAACCGCAACCACAGTCCTAAAAAATAGGAACCATTTACTGCAATGATGTCATATATGATGAGATAAAATGCGATCACTTTCCAGTGTTCGATCTGTCTCTTTTTCGTTGGTATTCCGCTGTTCGCAGATGTACGGTCCTTCATTTCATCCTCACTTTTACTCTGTGCAGGCTTTAAAATAAATTCCGCCTACAGATTTATCATTCTGACAAGCTCCAAAAACAGGTATTTATTCATTTTCCATACTGTTTTCTACTGTCGTATTATTTCTCCCCACAACAACATAGACATCTATCTCCTCCGGCAGCTTTTCTCCTTCTCCCGGTTCAATCCCGTTCTCCACTTTCCCCACTTTTGTCTCGGAATTTGAAAATTGATGCTGCAGCCCCTCTACCTTGGCAGATTGCTCTGCATAAATGACCGTATGATCTTCTATCTCTCCTGTATAGCTTGCAGACACCACATGGCGGTATCCAAGCTTTTGCAGCTGTTCCTTCCAGGCCCCTGCGACTCCGGGCTTTTTTGTACCATTCAGCACCAGGATTGTCTGCATCTTCTCGGAGGATGAAATTGTATATTCCTTCTCCCGGGTCGTTTCTGACTCCTTCTCCGAATCGCTTTCCAAGGTCTCCGGCTCATCAGTCTCTTCAGGAGCACGTTCTGACTGGTCTTCTGTCTCCATCATTGCCTCATCCGATTTTTTTTCCGAATCAACAGCAGCATTCCTGGAGGATGCCGTTTTATTGGGCATTGCGGGCTTTGTTTTCTCCCGCTTGGAGGTTTCCGTCTCAGTTTCGGTCTCCCTGACGCGTTCCGTCATGATATATTCTGTCTCATTTTCGGCCGCTTGCTTTGTCTGTTCCTTGTACATCTTCTGACGTTCCTTGGACATAAACACAAAGAAAACAAGGCATCCCAGCAAAAGCACAACAGCTACTATATAAAGAACCACAAAAAGCGGATTTCTTTCTGGCTTATAATCAGATCTCTTTGACATATGACATGTCCTCTCATCGTTGATATCGTTTGTTTGGGCAGACAAAACACACGCCGCAGCTACGACATATGCCCCGCTGCCCTGTTCCTGTACCAGCCGAATCAGATAATGGATTATTTCTCCAAAATCGTGAACGGACCAAGGCACGGAAACGTTACTGTGATCTCACCGGTCTCCGGATCGAAGTCCTCCTCATCAATTTCGATAAAGTAAACTTCTCCGGTCTTCGGATTGATCTGCATAATCAGCAGATTCTCTACATCCGCATCCTTTAATGCTTCTATCGTAAGTGTTACCTTTGCAGATACCACTTCTCCGTCCACATCGTATTCTACGGATGTCCCGTCTGTGATTACCAGATCTGCGAATTTTGTAATCGGCTCGTATACGGTCGGGTCAACTACATTTCCGCTCTCTGTTTTGATTTCTGCTGTCGTATCTACCTTCAGAGTTTCAAGAATTTCTTTCATGGTAATCTTGGTAGCTTCATCGTTTACCTTTGTAACTACCTCAGCAGCTTCCTTACTTTCATACTTTTCAGGATCTACTTCTGTTACAACAATTTTCTTTCCCTCTGGGATAACAGCAGCAGTCTCAGCAGACACTTCTACCTGCTCTGTAGCAATCGTTGAGATACTCGGATTTGCAAAAGCAGTCATTGTCATCCCAATTGTCATAACACCGGCTACAAGCAGTGCAGTAAGCTTTTTCATTGGCTCTCTCCTCCTTTCTGCCAAGATCGAAATACCAGATGGTATTTCATTTATGTTTAAACTGTTAAAGCTTAAACCAAACCTCAGATTTCTTCATAAAACAGCTCTATGATTTTTTCCTGAAGCGCGGTTTCATCCACATAAAACTCATCATGAAGCTCTCCCTGGGCATCCTGTCCTTCAATAAGAGAAAAACTATTTTCATCAAAATTGATACGTTTTAACAAATTTGCCAGATTGATATATTTATTCTTTGTAATACTCGTCTGGAGGTATTTGTTCATCTTTTCAACCTTGTTCCAGGTATCGGATAAATCCTCTTCCAGGACTATTTTAAACTGCTCCACATATGCAGACATATAAGAGCGCTGACGCTCCATTCGTCCTTCATTGCTGAAGTCCTCTTCCGTATCACGACTTCTTAAATAGGCTTCAATATTCGTGTCGTCCAGCTTTACAGAAGCGCCCTTTTGAAACTCCGGATAGTTCTCTGCCAGATCGTCATTTGGCACGGTGACCATAACGCCTCCCACCAGCTGATTGATATACGGCATGGAGGAACGGTTCGTTACCACGTACTCATTGATAGGAATATCACCCAGCAGCTTAGAGACGGCTTCTCTCAGATTTTCACAGCTTACCTTTCCACCGTCACCATACGTATAAGCCAGTCCTAAATGACTGGTATATGTTCCCCTGTCTTTTCCGCTGACAGTATATCTGCGGATTTCTGTCATGGTGTCCCGGTTGATCGGCATAATCGTCATTCGCTGATTCTTCTTATCCAGAATCACCAGATTGATGCTATCTGCTCTGGGAGCGTCTGTGTAGCTGCCCATCGTTTCCAGGACTCCTTCTGAATCGACACCGGCATAAAGTACCGTTGTGATCAGGGAATTATACTGGTATTCCTTGCCATTGTATGTAATGCGCCGATATCCGCTCCCCATATCAATGGAATTGCCGGCTGTAATGTGGCGATTGCTCTGCTGAATCAATGCATTTCTCATCCACACTACCAATCCCAGCACAAAAATTACTCCCAGAACCGTAAAAAGAACCGTTTGTTTTTTATTATGGCGTATCCATCGACGTATCCGGTAAAGCCTGCTGTGTCGATAACGATGTTTTCTTTTACTTCTACTCATACTGCAGTACCCTTTATGTAATAGGAACCCTTTTTATCTTTTTTTCCTATGCGTACTATTTGAGTTTTCTTGACCATAGCCATAGCCGTAACCATAGCCATAGCCGCCATATCCGTAACCGCCTTTTTCAGCTCCGACTTTATTCAATACGGCCCCAAGTACCTTGACTCCTGCATATTCCAGCTGCTTCTTCGCCTTAACAGCCTGGTCGCGCTCGGTAAGGCCGCTTTCTATTACCATGACTGTACCATCACAATGTCTCGCGATCAGAGTTCCGTCAATGACAGGATTGACCGGAGGCGTGTCAACTATGACATAATCATAGTTCCCGCGTACATACGTAATCATTTTTTCAAACAGCGGCCCGGAGATCAGCTCACTGGGGTTTGGAGCCACAGCACCGGTAAAAACAATATCCATATAGGGATCATCTGTCTTATAAATAGCATCCAAAAGCGGTATATTGCCGCAGAGGAATTCAGTCAACCCCTCTACCTTCTGTTCTATCTCATATCTTGAAAGAGTCGTTGAATTTCGTATATCGCAGTCCAGATACAGGGTTTTTTTGTGGAGAGAAGCCATGCTTTTCGCCAGTCGAAAGGCGATTGATGATTTTCCCTCATGGGAAACTGCACTGGTCACCGCAACAGTTTTCAGATCATATCCGCTGAGCTGTATGTTTCCCCGAAGAACATTGATTGCTTCCTTTGCCTGAAAAGGCAGTTCTGAAATCTTCGGAGTCACCTTTTGTCCCCCGTTTTTTCGCTGCTGCCAATACTGATTTTGTTCCATATGTATATTCTCTCTTTCTTTTATCATTAATGCTCCCTGTAATACGGCACAGACGTCAGTACAGGAATATCGAGATATTTCATCACATCATCTTCTGTTTTCAACGTAGTATTCATCAGCATTGCCACAAGTAATACCGCGCATACCAGAACTGCGCCGATCATCGCACCCATCACAAGATATTTAAGCAGCCGGGGCGTTACGTTTTCCACGGCGTCTGCCTCGGAATAGTCAATAACCGTGGGTTCGCTGCTTCCGATGATCTGATAGATCTGCTTAACACTGATGTTCAGTAATGCATTTGCAATATTCCGGCTCAGCTCCAGGTCATCGCACGTAACCGATATCTCTATAATGTGTGTGGAATCCGGGTTGCTCACCGAGATCAGATTTCCAAGCTGTTTATAATCCAAATCCAGCTGAAGCTCTTCGATCACCCGCTTCAGGACAGTACGGCTCTTGATGATCTTGGCATAATCATCCGTCAGTGCAGCGCTTAACTGCAGATCCGAAAATGTAATCATCGAATCCGTGTTGGTAATATAGATCACAGCATCTGCCCTGTAAGAAGGGCGCATCAGAAACGTATGGTAGGCGCCGAATATCACCGCCCCGGCAAGCATTGCCAGAAAAATCTTTTTCCAGTTATGCAGCAGCATAAAAAAGACTTCTTTTAAATCGATCACATCGTCCTCATTTTGCAGCCGGATCGGCTGACTCTGTGTCTGTAAGTTTTCCATTTTCTCACCTGTCTTTTGCTCTTTTTATTATTTTATTTATATTGTCATAAAGGATACGATCCCGTATCTCTTCATCCACATGCTCCAAAATCCACCGGTACGCATCATATACATGCAGCGGACGGAACTCCATCCCATGGCAGTCACTGCCAAGATAATCCACCAGCCCGTCCTTCACCATCTGCCGCCAGGGATTTTTGCGGAAAAGAGAATCTTTTTGTAAAAGCATGTCGAAATTCATCTGAAGAAGAATCCCCTGCTCTCTGATCTGAAGCAGATGCTCCTGTTCTCTGAGGCAGGAATACCGCTCAAAGTGCGCCAGTATGGGGAAATATCCATGGCTCTGCAGGTCTCTGAGCCCGCTTCGCAGATAACTGTACGGACAATCCGGATCAAACTCTGTCAGAACATAGCGCGAACCGGCAAGGGTAAGAATCTCTCTTCGGTCTAATGCATCCGCCAGCTCCGTATAGTAGTAGCATTCCTGTCCGGGATAAAGCATGACGTCAATCCCCTGTATCCGGCACTGCCTGCGCAGCTCCACCACCGAATCATAAACCTGGTCGGCATAGACCTTATACCTGCCCGGATGAAAGTGCGGGGTGACAATAATCTCTTTTATCTGCTGCCGGGCTGCTTCCCGCATTACCGATAGCGCTTCTTCCATCGTCCCGGCTCCATCGTCAACTCCCGGCAGAATATGACAATGAATGTCGCATAATCCTGTCATAAATCTGGCATTCCTTTCCAGCCAACAAAAACGGAGGGTTGCGCACTGTAATAACCTTCAAAAATCATTATCACAAATACCCCCCCCTGTATTTTTTCGCTGTTATACAATATGTACCATGCAGTGTTTTCTAATAAGAAAAAGTACTTTCAGCATTTTGAAGGTGCATAGGATGCAACAAATATGCAATTTTTATGTCACGGTCAATTATACATTGACTTTAGTATTTTGTAAATAGCCTTTTTCTGGATTAATCTAATTTAAGAAAGGAGCTTAAAATGTTCGGTGAAGTTTTACAAAAGTTAAGGAAATCCTGCGGAATGAACCAGGTTGAATTAGGACGCAGGTTAGGAGTGACAAAACAGGCGGTCTCAAATTGGGAAAACAATAACATCCTGCCTTCAGTAGATCTGTTAATACGAATTGCAGGACTTTTTTCTGTCAGCACAGATTATCTGCTCGAAATAGACAAAAGCCATTACATAGAAATCGAAGGGTTAAGCGTAGAAGAAATCGCACATGTGCAGCAGATTATAAGCGATATTCGAAAGTATAAACAAAAAAATGTATGTTAAAATTTCAAAAAGACCAATAAAAAGAACTGCCGTGCTGACAATGTTCTTTCATAAAACATTGCCTTCTGGCAGCTCTTAAGCTCTTTTCTTTTCTGATTCCATATCAGTTCTTTTTATTCCCTGCAGCATTGCGCCAGGGATTTTTCTTTTTTCTTTCTGGTAATCTCCACTAGGGACAGCTTCGTCATATCTACTAACGCGGTTGGGATCGGGTCTTTATGAAGCTCTTCCTTCAGATAAGAAAGTAAAGCATCCCTTGACTCCTGCTTTTCCATATTGACAAAATCGACAATGATAATACCGCTCACATTTCTCAGTCTCAGCTGTCTCGCAATCTCCTCGGCAGCCTCCAGATTCAGCCTGAGAAACGCGGCCTCCCTCTTTTTTCCGCCCTCGAACTTCCCGCTGTTCACATCAACGACGGTCAGTGCCTCTGTGGGCTGGATGATCAGATACCCTCCGCACTTCAGCCAGACCTTTTCCTGCAGAGCCTGCTCCAGCTGGTGCTCCAGAGAATACAGCTTCACCATGGACTGCATGCGATCCTTATACAAAGCCAGCTTCGGCAGATCCTCGGGATGCTGTACCGCCAGATACTCCTGCATTTCCTGATATAATGCTTCATCGTCCGTCATAATGCGCTCCGCATCGGAATCATAAAGATCCGCAAGCCGGTTCAGATAGGGAGCAGGCATTTTCAAAAGGCAGGAATAGCACGTGCGGAACTGCGCCTGGCGCATCAATGCGTCATACTGTTCCTTCAAAAGTGAAAGCTCCGCCGAGAGAGTTTTCCGGTCCGCTGTCCCGGCATTCGTGCGGAACAACCAGCCATACGGCCTGCTACTCTGCATACCAAAATTGCATCCATTCTGACCACCGTTACCCTGCATACCGGAATCGCATCCATTCTGATCGCCGCTGCCCTGCGGAGCTTCCTGTCCTGCCGCGGTTCTCTCTCTGGCTTCGGATATGGCCATCTCCCACTCCTCTTCAAATTCCATCAGCTCTGCCCGCTTTTCCCTTGAAAGCTTGGAGGATACGGATACATTGGTATTGCCGGTGGTCAGCAGAACGTATTTCCCATGCAGGGTAATATTCGTGGTCACGGAGGGGTACTTTGTCTTGATCCCCTCCCGGGATATCTGTACCAGGAGTTCGTCTCCGGCCTGGGGAAGCTTTGACGTCCCTTTTTTTGTATACACGGGATGCTTCATGTCATCCAGCGCCAGATGGCACGTCACGCCGGGAGCCGTCTCTACAAAGGCGGCTCCGATATTTTTTGCAATATTTTTTATTCTTCCGATATAAATATTCCCAAGCAAACTATCTGAGTTTTCCGGGTCGCAGTGTATTTCCACCGCCTTCCGGTCATTCATCAGAAATGAAAAGATGCGGCCCTGCATCCGCGTAATAAGATACTGCTTCATAGTATTTCCTCGCCGAGGCGATCCAGCGGAACGAGGTTTCGCCTGCCCTCCGTTCCCATATCAGCGTAAACCTCACAGCGGTGGATCTCATAGGCAAAGGGCTCCGGCTCAATTCCCAGCGTCGCAAGATATGCGTCCATCACCAGCTCCGGCTTCAGGTTTGCCACGCTGCCGGAGGACAGCTTCATAAATACAGTCCCTGCATTCACGGACATTTCATAGATCATGGGCCGGATGTCGACCTCCTTTTCCGACTTCTTCGTCTTCTTCATCACCGTGATGGATTTCTGTGCGAAGAAATGTGAGATACCGGACTGCCAGTCCAGCTTCGGCTCATAGCCCTTTCGGAACCTTAACGTATAGTCGGCGGCGGCCACCAGGGTCATCGCCTTATTCGCCTTACCCTCTGGAATCTGATAAAATCCCGTCACCTGGATTCCCTCTACGCCGACACGGTTCAGGGCTGCAATGGCCTCGGCAGAGGTGACCGGCGTTTTTATTTCAATATCCATATATTCGGCGTCGCTGGTCAGTCCTACCCCCAGCGGAGAAGCGAAGGACATAACCATATGGGGGCTCAGCCCTTCCGTGTAGACAATATCTATTCCGGCGCGCCGGATCGCTTTCTGGAAATAACGCATGACGTCAAGATGTCCGATAAATTTCATGATGCCGTATTTTGAAAACTTAACTCTTACCTTCAACGCGGGCACCTCCTCTGTGTCTGGCAGTATGCGCTCTGATCTTTAATTTCTCGCTTCAACGCAGACACCTCCTTTATATCTGGCAGCGCCGCAGCCGGAGCACTTCATCCGGCAGTTCGGCGTCACCGTTTCCTTATGAGCCGTCTCCCATTCTCTTTTCAGAAAGGCCTTGGTGACTCCAATATCAATGAAATCCCAAGGGAAAATTTCGTCCAGATCACGCTCCCGCACCGTATAAAAATCCATATCAACCCCGCAGCGGTCAAAGGCCTGCAGCCACCTGTCATAATTCCAGTATTCTGTCCAGGCATCGTACAGCGCTCCCATACGGTATGCCTCCAGGATCACCCTGGAGATCCGGCGGTCGCCCCGGGCAAACACGCCCTCCAGCAGCGTCACATCCGCCTGGTGCCAGTTGTACCGGATGCTTTTTTGATTCAGCATTTCCTTGATCTCATGATTGACCGTTTTTGCGAAGCCGAGGTAATCTCCGGGATAATGCATGGAAGCCCACTGGAAGGGTGTGAAGGGCTTCGGAACGAAGAACGAGGTGCTCACCGTGATCTGGCACTTGCCGTTCCGCTTGTCCTTTGGTATCTCATAGTATTTCACTGCAATATCGTTGGCCAGGTGTGCGATAGCCTTCCGGTCTTCTTCTGTCTCCGTCGGCAGACCCAGCATAAAATACAGCTTCACCTTGTTCCAGCCGCCGTGAAAAGCCTGATCTGCTCCATCCAGAATGACCGCCTTCGTCAGGCCCTTATTGATCACATCCCGCAGCCGCTGAGAGCCGGCCTCCGGCGCAAAGGTAAGGCTGCTCTTGCGGACATCCTGTACCTTGCTCATAACGTCCAGGGAAAACGCGTCGATCCGCAGGGAGGGCAGCGAAATATTAATGTTCTGCTCCCGGAACTCGTCGATCAGGAAAGTAACGATCCCCTCGAGATCGCTGTAATCGCTGGAGCTAAGGGAGCTGAGGGAAATCTCCTCATGTCCCGTATTCTTCAGCATCCTGTAGGCATGCGTCTTCAGGACATCAAGGCTTCGCTCTCTAGTGGGACGGTACAGCATCCCGGCCTGGCAGAAACGGCAGCCGCGGATGCAGCCTCTTTGGATTTCCAGAACGACACGGTCCTGGGTCACCTTAATAAACGGCACCACCGGGGATTCTGGATACGGAGCATGGGTCACGTCCATCTCCACCTGCTTCTGCACCACCGCAGGAACGCCTTCTTCCGTCGGCACAAAGGAAGCGATCGTCCCGTCTTCCTTATAAGAAACCTCATACAGCGACGGCACGTAAATTCCCGGAATCTGTGCGGCCCTCTTTAAAAACTCTGCCCGGGACGCCCCGGCAGCCTTGCATTCCTTATACAGATCCAGCAGCGGATCATAGACCGTCTCTCCCTCGCCGATGTAAAACATATCAAAAAAATCTGCCAGCGGCTCAGGATTGTAAGCGCAGGGCCCCCCGCCGATCACGATGGGACAGTCTTCGCCGCGCTCTGCCGCCATGAGGGGAATACCGCTCAGATCCAGCACCTGCAGGATATTCGTATAGCACATTTCATACTGCAGGGTAATCCCCAGAAAATCAAACTCCTTTACTGGATCCTGGGATTCCAGAGCGAACAGCGGAATATGTTCCTCCCGCATCACCTTGTCCAGGTCCACCCAGGGCGAGTAGACCCGCTCGCACCATACATCCTCCCGGCGGTTGAACATATCGTACAGGATCTGAATACCAAGATGGGACATCCCGATTTCATAAACATCCGGAAAGCACATGGCAAACCGAATCGCAATCTTCTCTTTCTCCTTCATGACCGAGTTCACTTCTCCGCCGATATAGCGGGCCGGTTTCTCAACCTTCAATAATATTTCATCACTTAATGCTAGTTTTCTCATTTTTTCTACCTTTTATTTTATTTATCATCCATTTCAGTTTCTGCCCTGAAAAATGGCCTGAAAATCTTCTTTCTAACATAAGCACTTTACCATAAAACAAATTTTTCAGCAATATCCCTCTTCAAGATTCTCCAATTTTGCCTTTCTCCAATACCGTATTTCTCCAATTCTGTATTTCTCCGATTTTGCATTTTTCATGATTCCGCGCTTTCGCATCGCAAAATAATTCTGACAGAACTTTTTTGATTTCCACTCCCCATACTGTCCTGAAATGTGATATGATAGTGCGACGGATCATTCGTCATTCATACATACATTTACAAAGGAGTGGAGATTATGCCAGTATTTGATTTTCGTGATACACCAAATGACAAAACCGGGGCTGTATCTACCTATACAACCTTTCGTTCCAACGAAACGGAAGCTACGCCCGAACAGCCGATTCTGATTCTGGACAACAAAAAACGAGCGTGGAAGCATCACTCCTCCGGAGTTTTCACAAACTTTCAAAAAAGGACATCCTTTGAATTTAACGAAGAGGACGGAACCGTCAGTGCAGACATTTTAAAAATAGACGCCCGTTTCGTCAGCCTGCTGCAGTGGCTCGGCGAAAGCCATATCAACGTACGTCTGTCCGGCAAGAACCGGGAGGACGGCTACGCGGTTTACAAGATCCGGGAGATCGCCTTCGGCGGCGGGACAAAGCTTTCCGCAGAGGACGGCTTTCTCCAGTTTATGATCGAGCGGCTGCTTTCCAGCAACGCCCCGGCGGAGGACTACAACGAGGATGAGCAGGAGGAAACCGGCGACAGCATGAAGCTCACCAGCATACAGAGTATTTCAGACTTTATTACCTGCGCCGGACGCACTCTGCCGGACAATATCCGGCTTTGGGCCCGGAGAAATCTTGCAGTCGCCCGCTCGCATGAGGTAACGCCCGAGGAGAGGCGCCATGCACAGCGCGCGCTTTCCATTATGATGACGATTCAGTGGAAAAACAACTATTTTGAATCCATTGATCCCACGGAGGCGCGCCGCATTCTGGACGAAGAGCTTTACGGCATGGAACGAGTAAAGCAGCGTATCATCGAAACGATTATCCAGATCAACCGTACCCACACCCTGCCGGCATACGGACTTCTGCTGGTGGGCCCCGCCGGAACCGGAAAGTCCCAGATCGCCTACGCGGTGGCGCGCATCTTAAAGCTGCCCTGGACCACACTGGACATGAGCTCCATCAACGATCCCGAGCAGCTGACCGGAAGCTCCCGCATCTACTCCAATGCGAAGCCCGGCATCATCATGGAGGCCTTCTCCATGGCAGGAGAATCCAACCTCGTTTTCATCATCAATGAGCTGGATAAAGCTTCAGCCGGAAAGGGCAACGGCAATCCTGCAGACGTCCTCCTAACGCTTCTCGACAACCTCGGCTTTACGGACAATTACATTGAATGCACGATTCCCACGGTGGGCGTATATCCCATCGCCACGGCCAATGACAAGAGCCAGATCAGTGCGCCCTTGATGTCGCGCTTTGCCGTCATTGATATCCCGGACTATACGCCCGAGGAAAAGAAGGTCATCTTTTCACAGTATGCCCTCCCCAGGATCCTGAAACGCATGGGCCTCGGCAAAGACGAATGCGTTGTGCCGGAGGAAGCCCTGGATGCGGTCATCGAAAAGTACGCTAATACTACGGGAATCCGTGACCTGGAGCAGGCTGCCGAGCATATGGCCGCCAATGCGCTTTATCAGATCGAAGTAAATCACGTCTCCCAGGTTGTTTTTGACGCAGACAGCGTACGGAAGCTTCTGGCATAAAAGTTCCCGTAAAGTTACGTCTGATAAATGATAAAGTTACGTCTGATAAATGATATTCGCATGACTTATACCCCCAATTGGGGGTATATTTTTTAGCTGTATATACTGGACCATTATGAGACAGGGGGTAAAAGCGGATGATCCACGCCTACGATGAGATGTATGTGGAAGGCGCGATGCTGATTACAGGCAGCAGTATCCGGCGCCAATATGGAGAGAAGAACGCAGCGATCTTTATTGGAGTGGGTGTTTCTTTAAAAACGGCTCTTGCACTGACAAAGGCTCTTGGGGTTAAAATTGACGAGCTGCCTATCTGATGCCTCCGATACAGATCCAGTCTTCGCCTTCCTTCGTATGGATCCCGACAGCAGCAAATCCGGCCTCTTTAAACAGCTTTTCAAATTCCTCCTTCGTGGGATTGAACATCTGGTACCGCCGGATGTTTTCTGCCGCCCTCTCGCTCAGCCCTTCCTTCTGATAAATGTCGGCGACAAGCAAAAACAAACCGCCCTTCTTCAATACCCGCAGAACCTCCCGAAGATTCTCCGCGGGATTCGGCCAGAAATAAAAGCTCTCTACGGTAATGATCTTATCAAAGCTCTCGTCCGCAAAAGGAAGCCTTTCTACAGAGGCTTCCAAAACCTCCATCCTCCCGTTTTGGATATCCTCTGCGTTCCAGTCCCTGGATACCTGAACGGAAACCGGTGAATAGTCTACGCCTGTCAGATGTCCAGAACGAATCTGCCTCGACATGCTGCGTAGGGTCGCCCCGCCTCCGCAGCCAATATCCAGTACCTGATCCGACCCCTGAAGCTTCAAAAACGGCAGCGCCCATCCCGTCACGCCGGAGTGACTCTGGTTCATGCGCTGAAGCATTTTCGCACCGTCCTCTCCCTCCGGTTTCCGGGGATTACCGCTTCTCGTCACAGCCTCTTCTGCTGTTAAATTTTCCATTGTATCCATCATCATCTCCTCCGCTCTCTATCCTTTTATCTGCTCTCTATCCTTTTATCCGCAATGCCTCTATATTTCTTGTTTCTGCACCGTTCGCAGCGGACATCCAGGTCACTGTCACCACCTGGCCCTCAGACAGGTTGTCCGACATTTCAATATCAGTATCTGTGATATTGAAGGTGCGGTAAATACCATCTGAACCGCTCAGTTCCATGGTTCCCGGTGTGCAGGCAACGACAACGCCCTCCACAGATACGGAACGTGCCTCATCCGCATCAGTATGACGCGTATAATCATTCACCTGTGAAGCCGTGTACGGCGCTCCTGCACCGGTATAGAAGACTTCGACCCAGTCTCCCGTATAAATGGTATCCTTCAGGCTCATCGCCGCATAGACCGTATTAAAGACGGCCGTTCCCTGTCCATCATCCCGCTGGATCGTCAGTGTTCCGAAAGATGCTTCTGTCACTGTGCCGGAAAGATACCCGTTCTGTACGTACGTATCCACCACCGGCTCTGACCAGGACAGATAGTCTGCATATACATATCCGATATGGCCGTTATATTTCACCCGGATCCAGTTGTTGTTAGTCTTTCCGGTGATTTCAATTCCCTGTCCTTTGGACAGGCCTCCAAGGATAGAGCTGTCAGAGGAATATGCACTCCGAACATTGACGGATGCCGTCGCATACATGGTTCCGCTGGTATTCTGGGTCAGCACCGGCCTGGTAGTACTGATATAATCGCCCCAGATGTATCCGGTAGCTCCGTTGTACTGGATCTGGATCCATCCGTCGCTGGTATATCCCATCTCAGTGACACCGCTTCCTGCCGCCAGACCGCCAAGGATGACCGCACTTAAGTTTCCTGCTGCGCGCACATTCACATCGTCCGTCGTATAGACAGTCCGCTGCAGCGGAGTGATCGTCTCCACCGGCTTCTCCGGCTCCGGCTCTCTGTATCCGGACAGATCCGGAAGTGCAACCGTGACAGCCTGCCCGTTCTGTCTGAATTCAGCGTCTGTCTGTACCATAAAGGTCTCCTCATTTTCTCCCTGGGTCACGGTATAGATCATCTGAATGCTTCGTTTGAGAATGCTGCCCTGTTCATTCGTCTCCATCGTTCCCTGCAGGGCATCCACCACGATCCCCTGTCCGTCTCCGGAGCCCTCCAGCAGCTTTTTGGAATAATCTCCAAGGGTATCTGCCGTAGCTGCAAAATGATAGGTAACGGCCCCGCTTCCGTCGGTCTCCGAATACAGCATCTTCAGATAATTGCTGGTCATGTTCATATAAATCTCAGAATTGACCATATCCCAGATCGCCGTACGGTCCATTTCCCGCTTCTGTTCTCCCTCCGAAGTCGTTGTGTAATAATATCCGTTCTGGTAGTAGCTCTTTGTGGTTCCCTCGTCCGTATCCACCTGAATATCGGCTTTCAGGGAACTGCCTTTTATTCCGGAAACCTTCAGGCTGACCATCTTATTCGCAGAGACATTGGTGCTGGAGGATACCGTCTTTTCTTTTACAGTCACATCCAGCCCGTCCAGCGCGTCCTGACCCTGTACAGCCGTGTTGTATGCAGTCTCAACGGTCTGTTCAAAAGCCGCCTGAGTGCCAAAAGTGCAGGAGCCTGCTGCCAGCATACCGCACAGCAGAAAAACAGCTGATTTTTTTATTTTCATAGAAACCTCCCTGATCTTGCCGTCGTCCGGCTTTTTTGCCTTGCCCGTAGAAAAATCTTTCTAATACCTCCAGTATACACCATTCTCTATCTGCGCGCCAGCTCCTTTGTAATATCTTCCCAGGTAACGCCGCGCTCGGCCATCAGTACCATGACATGATACAGAAAATCAGAAATTTCATATTTGATCTCCTCCGGATCCGGATTTTTCGCAGCGATCACGATCTCCGTCGCTTCTTCGCCCACCTTCTTGAGGATCTTGTCGATGCCCTTATCGAAAAGATAGTTTGTGTAGGAGCCTTCCTTCGGATGTTTCTTTCTGTCCAAAATAACATCGAAGACCTCTTCAAAGACCTTGAGTGGATTTGTCTCATCGTATTCCTTTTTCATGACTGTCCGGTAAAAACAGCTGCGGTTACCGGTATGGCAGGCAGCTCCCACCTGGGACACCTTTGCCAGCAGCGTATCATTGTCACAGTCGATGCGCAGCTCCTTCACATACTGGAAATGCCCGGAGGTCAGTCCTTTTACCCACAGTTCATTCCGGCTGCGGCTCCAGTATGTCATCCTGCCGGTACGCACCGTCGTCTCGAAGGCCTCCTGATTCATATACGCCATCATCAGTACTTCCTGAGTCTTATAGTCCTGCACCACCACCGGCAGCATACCGTCGCTGTTCTGTTTTATATCCTCCCAGGAAATAGAGGCTTCGTACGTATTGACCGGAATCCCTGCAGCCAGAAGCGCATGTTTTACCTCCATAATATCATATGCCGGATCCATGAAACCGGATGCGCAGATTCCGGAAATCCTGCATGCATTCAGCAGCATTTCTGCCCGTACCTCATCAAAGGTATCGGCCATACAGTAAACCGTGCCCGTAAAATTACTTTCTATCCCCTCTTCTTCCGTACCGTCTTTTCCTGCACAGTTACCCTCTGTGCCGTCTTCCTCCTGCCGCAGCTCTGCCAGAGAAGACTTCAAAAGAACCAGGCCGCCCAGGATCTCCGCCTGAGCCTTTGCAGCCGAAAGCTCCTCCTCCGTACCGACACAGGCCAGGATCTTTTCCATACCGAAACGGCTGGAAACCTCATGGGCGAGCTCTTCATTTTCCGCTTTGGAAAAGTTCAGAAAGACTTTCCGGCATCCGGCATAGATCAGCTTCTTGACATCCTCCATCCGCCGGATATTGCCGCCCCCGTACAGCGGAATATCCACGGCTCTGGCAATGTTTTTGATCAGCCCGATCGCTGCTTCATGCTCTTCGTCGCCCTCTGATAGATCAAAGATCAGCAGGGCATCTGCCCCGGCATTATCGTACGCCTTTGCCAGACGCACGGCATCCCCGTCTGTAAACTGTGCCATATTTTCTATTCCGGCCACCGCCTGTCCATTCTTCAGATAAAGCGGTACCAGCAATTCTTTCTGTTTCATTTTGTGCCTCCTCAGATCGTCCCTTTCGTGGAAAGGACACCGGTAATTCTTTCATCAAAGCTTACTGCCTCATCCAGAGCCTTTGCAAAGGCTTTGAACATGCCCTCAGCCATATGGTGGCTGTTTCCGCTTTCCAGCATTTTGAAATGCAGGTTCATTGCGGCGGAATAAGAGACTGCATAGAAAAATTCCCGTACCATCTCCGTATCCATAGCGCCGATTTTTTCCGTAGGAAATTCTGCATCAGACCGGTAATACGGACGTCCGCCAAGATCCAGGGCGCAGATCACCAGCACCTCATCCATGGGAAGTATCCTGCTTCCGTACCGTCGGATCCCCTTCTTGTCTCCCAGAGCTTCCCGGATCGCCTGGCCCAGCACGATGCCTGTATCCTCTATCGTGTGGTGGCAGTCCACCTGCAGATCTCCCTGCACGCTGACCTCCAGATCAAACAATCCATGCCGGGCAAAGCCCTCCAGCATATGGTCAAAAAATCCAACGCCGGTATTTATTTTATACTGCCCTGTTCCGTCCAGATTCAGCCGGACGCGGATCCTTGTCTCCTTTGTATTTCTGATAACCTCTGCAACTCTGTCCATACGATATCCATTCCTTTTTTGTTTATTAAAGATATACTAGTTGTCTTCAAAACGTACCTTAATAGAATTTGCGTGGGCCGTCAATTGTTCTGCCTCGGCAAACGCAATAATATCCCTGTGAACCGGTTCCAATGCCTCTCGGGAATAATACACAATGCTGGATTTCTTGATAAAATCATCCACGGATAAGGCAGAAAAGAATTTTGCCGTGCCGTTGGTCGGAAGCACGTGGTTCGGCCCTGCAAAATAATCCCCCAGCGGTTCGCTGCTGTATTCGCCGATAAAGATTGCCCCGGCATTCCGGATTTTTGTCATCACCTGGAAGGCGTCCTTTGTGACGATCTCGAGATGCTCAGAGGCAATAGCGTTGACCGCATCCACTGCCTCATCCATGTCGTCCGCCAGCAGGATAAAACCGTATTGATCCAGAGATTTCTGAATGATCTCCGCTCTGGACAACGTCTTCAGAAAGCCTTCAATCTCCGCAGAAACTGCCTTCGCCAGTGTTTCACTGGTGGTCACCAGAATCGCGGATGCCATCTCGTCATGTTCCGCCTGGGAGAGCAGATCCGCAGCGACATACCGCGGATTTGCAGTCTCATCCGCCAGCACAAGGATCTCGCTGGGGCCGGCTACAGAATCTATACTTACATGGCCGTAAACGGCCTTCTTTGCCAGAGCCACATAGATATTTCCCGGACCGGTGATCTTATCCACCTTCGGAATGCTTTCCGTACCAAAGGCCAGCGCCGCGATCGCCTGGGCGCCTCCTGCTTTATAAACCTCGTCTACTCCGGCCTCATGGGCCGCCACCAGCGTAGAAGCCGGTACCTTCCCATCCTTTCCCGGAGGCGTCGTCATGATGATACGGTCTACCCCTGCCACCTTCGCCGGTACGATATTCATCAATACGGAAGACGGATAGACTGCCTTTCCACCCGGGACGTACACACCCACGGCAGCCAGCGGCGTGATCTTCTGGCCCAGCATGGTTCCGTTCTCTGTGCTGTCAAACCAACTGTATTTTTTCTGTTTTTCGTGGTAACTGCGGATATTCACCAGAGATTTCCGAATGACCTCCAGCAGCTTTTTATCTACATTTTCATATGCTTCATCTATCTCCTCTGCAGTGACCCGCACCGTTTCCGGCGTCACCTCTACATGATCAAACTGCTTTGTATAAGCAAAGACAGCCTCGTCCCCTTTTTCCTTTACATTCTGTATGATCGCATTTACGCGCTCTTCAAATCCCTGATAGCTGGAAGGGCTTCTCTTCAAAAGCTGCTCCAGAATATTTTTCTTCGTCTCGCTGGTCAATCTGACAGTCTGCATTTTCCCACTCCTCATTTCTTCCTATATCATATACAATCCGATTTTCTGATAGCATCCTGATTTTCTAATGCTATCCAAATCTTCTGACGGCATCCTGATTTTCTAATGTTATCCTGAATTCTAAAGAAGGATCTGATTCAGCCTGGACAGGAGGCTCGTAATCCGCTCGTTTTCCATCCGCATGCTTACCGGGTTTACTACGACTCTGGCCGACAGCGGACAGATCTCCTCCAGCACCACAAGGCCGTTTTCCCGCAGGGTCGATCCTGTCTCCACGATGTCCACGATCACCTCAGAAAGTCCCACGATAGGAGCCAGCTCAATGGAACCGTTTAATTTGATAATCTCCACAGTCTGGTTTTTCTGGTTGTAAAAATAGTCCTTCGCGATATGAGGATATTTCGTTGCCACCCTTATCAGCTCCTGGCCGTTCAGCTTTTCCCGGGCGGATTCCGGCCCGCAGACACACATCCGGCACTTGCCGAAGCCAAGATCCAGCACCTCATACAGCTTGCGGCCCTCCTCCTGTATTGTATCACGGCCGACGATGCCGATGTCCGCCGCACCGTATTCCACATACGTTGGCACATCCGGCCCCTTCGCCAGGAAAAATTTTAATTTTAACTCTTCATTTACAAAAATCAGCTTGCGGGAATCCGGATCCTTCATCTCCTCGCAGGAAATCCCGATCTGCTCGAACAGCTCCATCGTCTTTTTTGCAAGCCTCCCTTTTGTAAGGGCAAATGTCAAATATCTCGTTTCATTATTCATGGTATTCCAGACTCCTTACAATTCAACAACAAGCGTGCAGGACTTTGCCCGCGCATAATTCCTGCAGTCTTCTCTCGTGCGCTGTCCCGTGACACGAACCAGCTCCACGTCGATGCCTTTTCCCCGAAGCTCCGACGCCTTTGCAATGGCCTCCGCCTGTTTTTCACTGTCATAAATAATCATGCAGTGGCTTCCGGCAATCTCCTGCGTCACCTTTTGTCTCGACAAAGCATTCAGAAGCTGGTCAATGACCGCCACAAAGCCCACCGCCGGCGCATCCTTTCCAAAATGCCCCAACAGTCCGTCGTACCGTCCGCCCTTGATCACGGCGGCGCCTGTGCCAAAGGTATAACCCCGGAAGATGATTCCCGTATAGTACATATAGCGGCTCAGCATTCCCAGGTCAAAGGATACGTATTTTGATACGCCGTAAAGCTTCAATGTGTTCCATATGCTGTGCAGCCGGTCGAGGGCTGCCAGTGCGGCAGAATTGGAAGTAAGCTGCCGTGCCCGGTCAAGGGAATCCTCCGTTCCAAAAAGCCCTGTCAGAGATGCAAAGGCATTTTTCAGCTCATCACTGATATTCTCTTCCGACAAAAGCTTCTGAACGCCAAAGGTATTTTTGTTTGTAATCAGCTCTTTCAGCTCATCTACTACAGTATCCTCCAGATCCGCTTCCTCCGCTAAAGCATGAAAAAATCCCACATGGCCAATGCTGATCTGAAACTCCTGAAGACCGGAAGCCAGCAGCATCTGAACCACCAGAGCAATGATCTCCGCATCCGCATCCGCGCTGTCGTCTCCGATCAGCTCTCCGCCGATCTGGGTGGTCTCCTTCAGCCGTCCCTGATAACTGGAGTTGTTGATAAAGGTATTGCCGAGATACGTCAGCCGGATCGCCATATTTTCATTCAGAAAATACTTCGCCGCAGCCCGGGCGATGGCCGGAGTAAAGTCCGGGCGGAGCACCAGAGTCTCACCCTCCCGGTCAAAAAATTTGTACAATTCTCTTGAGGGGATCGTCCCGATCTCTTTGCTGAACACATCAAAATATTCGAAGGTGGGAGTCTCGATGTCATGATAACCGTAGGATTTGATCACGGTATGAAGCTTCTCCTGCAATGCAAGCTTCTGTTCACACTCTCTGCTGTAAATATCCCGTACTCCCTCCGGGGTATGTAAAATCTTCTGCATAAATACATCTTCCTTTCCCGGAGCCTAACTGCCCCGGCAGTTCCTGCTGTTTAAAGCAATATCCAGGATTTCCCAGGATTTTACTTTATTACTGTGAAGTGATAATTCGCTACCACATAAAATCAGCCGAACAAATTATACGGGATTCCTTCTGTCTTGTCAATCCCTTGTATCAAGATCCCGCTGAAGCGTCTCAAGATACGGCACAAGAATCCCATTCTGAGGATGAATATAATAGTTCTGATCCAGCTCTTCATACCGGAAGCTTTTCCTCCCGCCCTCCCGGGCGCGGTTCCAGAACTTCATCATATCTGTATAGGGCAGATAAAACAGTTCGTTTCTCATACTGAAGAAAAGGATCAGAAATGAGATCCCGCCCTGGCGCTCAAACTGCGTCATAAATTCCACCTGATGCGGATGGATATTCTGCAGCGCAAAGGTGTCCACCGTACATTCCTTGGCATCAAAACACACGGGAATCCCCTGTACAACGCCGATATAATCCACAGTACTCTTCTGCTCAAAATATGCCAGTGTGATATGCCGGCTTTCTTTGTCAATTTTTATCGGAGTGATGGGGGTCGGAACCTT
Source organism: Lachnospiraceae bacterium (assembly GCA_030524705.1). Classification (GTDB taxonomy): domain Bacteria; phylum Bacillota; class Clostridia; order Lachnospirales; family Lachnospiraceae; genus Choladousia. The sequence continues at coordinate 22,971 of JAUNGD010000014.1, forward strand.
CTGGATCAAAGCCAGCCCCTTTTCCAGATATATTTCATTCGTGCGGTTGATCAGCTCCTCCAGCGTGGAGCCCCTCAGTCCGCGGGTATTCCAGGTAGCCATGTTTTTACCTCTTTATCCGTAGATTCTGTTCCTGCCCTGCCGGAAATACCTTTTGATAGACGGCGGGCGGCTCTGCGCAGAAGACCTTCCCTGACAGGTAAGCCAGCGGCCCTTCCAGCTTCGGAAATTCCAGGCGGTACGCATGCAGAAGCTGGCCGCGGATCCCGCAGGAATCCCGGTAGAACTGATTCAAACGCATATCTCCGTATTTTGTATCTCCCAGGATCGGATGGCCGATGGAAGCCAGATGCGCCCGGATCTGGTGGCTGCGCCCCGTAATCAGATGGACCTCCAGCATACTCAGGCCATTTTCCAACATAAGAACCGTGTATTCCGTTTCAATCGGCCTGTCTTCTTCTGTTTCAGGCTGCTCGGATATCCGCACTTTATTTGTCACACGGTCTTTTGCGAGATACCCCTTCAAATGACTGTGCCCGGTCATCGTCCCTTTCACGATGCAGCGGTAATATTTCCGCATCGAACGTTCCTGCAAAAGCCGGCTCATGGTCTGCAGCCCCAGCAGGCTCTTTCCGGCCACAACGATACCGGAGGTATTGCGGTCCAGACGGTTGCAGATACCGGGGTGAAAAAGCTGCAGCTTCTCCCGGGTAATACTGCCGTTATCCAGAAGGTATTCCGTAAGATGCTCCACCAGGGACACATCCTGGGTTTTCGCCTTCTGAGACAGCATTCCGGCCGGCTTATTGATCAGCACAATATGCTCATCTTCATATATAATGTCAAGCTGCTGCTTTTTCGCCACCCTTCTTCCCGACACAGCAGCTTTCTCCTTTTCCATTGTCTTTTCAGGCGGCTGATTTTCCCGGCCGCCGCCCTGAAATTTAAGTATCGTATCATCAGACAGAAAAAGCTTTACCACATCCCCCCGGGCCAGCAGCTCATTTCCCTCAGCCTTTTTGCCGTTCAGGGTAATATTTTTTTTGCGCATCATTTTATAAAAGAAGCTTTTCGGCGCTTCCCTCATATACTTTGCCAGCAGCTTATCAAGCCGCTGCCCTGCTTCATTCGCAGTGACCGTAATTTCTCTCATCTGGATTCTCCCGGTAAATTCATTGACAGCTTCCTTTATTCTACTTCACACGCATCAAAGGGAAATCGCCAGCAGTGTATGATAGATCAGCTCTTCCCGGGACAGATCCGGATACCGTTCATCCGGAGTGAATTCAATGCCCTCCCGGTAATGCTCCTGCCTGCTGCAGATGTCCGCTGCCCGCTGCTGATATTTCCGAAAATCCTTCATAACCCTGACCTGGGCGGAGGGATAGCCGTTGACCGTCAGAATTTTGGAAATATGCTTTTCCAGATACGCCTCATCCGTCTTTTCATCCGGCGTATAGCACACCACCTGATCTCCGCAGACCACCAGCGTGTTCACCGGAGTGGTATGCTCATAAGCGGTAAAGACCAGCTCATATCCTGCGACGAGATCACCGTTCGCTTTTCTTGCCGCCTCATAATTTTCGGCCGAAAGAGGCTTCTGCATCATAATCATAATCAGGCTGACCAACGATTTGCAGGCCGGCAGGCATCCCAGAATCGCAACAAAGGTAAACAGATTCAGCCTTGTTTTCGTCTGGATATATCCCGTCACATAAATCGTCAGCGGTATTAAAAACATCACAAAGGTGATCAGAAACGTACGCTTTTTCTGATATTTGATATAACCCCAGTTACCCTTTTTAACTTTCTTCATGCTCTCATCCTCTATCTATTTTTTCTTATGGACATTTCGAATTGTCTTTTTCTTTCTTCCGTCGTTTCCATTCCGGCCTTCATTTCTCACCGCCGGGGCTTTTCCACGGCTTTCGTTTCCTGCTGCCGGAGCCTTCCCACGGCGCGGCCGTATCAGGCATTCCGGCCCGAAACCGATCAGATCCTCCCGGCCCGCTATCTTCAGCGCCTCTGCGACCATCTCATAATTTTCCGGCTTTCTGTATTGTATCAACGCCCGCTGCAGTGCCTTGCGGTGAGGATTTTTCTCCACATACACCGGCTCCATGGTGCGCGGATCCAGCCCTGTATAATACATACACGTAGAAACCGTGGAGGGCGTCGGGTAGAAATCCTGCACCTGCTCCGGCATATAGCCCAGCTCCCGCAGATAACAGGCCAGCTCTACAGCCTCCTTCATAGAACAGCCCGGGTGGGAAGACATCAGATACGGAACAAGGAACTGATTCATGCCGCAGGACTGATTCATCTGCTTATATTTTTCCGTAAATCTGAGATAAACACTGTGTTCCGGCTTTCCCATCATATGCAGGACCCGGTCCGCCACATGCTCCGGAGCCACCTTCAACTGTCCGCTGATGTGATATTTAACCAGTTCCCGGAAAAATGTGTCCGACCTGTCGGCCATCAGATAATCAAAACGGATCCCCGAGCGAATAAATACCTTTTTTACCTTTGGTACCTTGCGGAGCTTTCGAAGCAGCTCCACATAATCGCTGTGATCCACCCGCAGATTCTTGCACGGCGTCGGAAACAGGCACTGCCGGTTCTTGCAGACGCCTTTGGTCAACTGTTTTTCACAGGAGGGCTGCCGGAAATTCGCCGTAGGCCCGCCCACATCATGAATATATCCCTTAAACTCTGGATCCGCCGTCATCGCCTCTGCTTCCCGCAGAATAGATTCATGGCTCCGCACCTGGATGATGCGTCCCTGATGAAAGGTCAGGGCGCAGAAATTGCAGCCGCCGAAGCAGCCCCTGTTGCTGACGAGACTGAATTTAATCTCCGCGATCGCCGGAATACCGCCTGCTGCTTCATACATGGGATGATACGTCCGGCAATACGGCAGATCGTAAACATCGTCCATTTCCTGCATACTCAGGGGCTTCGCCGGAGGATTCTGAACCACATAGACCGTACCATACGGCTCCACCAGCCGTTTGCCGCAGAACGGATCCGTATTGCAGTACTGCTTATAAAAGCTTTCAGCATAATTCCGTCTGTCCTTCAAAAGCTCCTGATAATCCGGCAATAGAATATAATCATAAACATTTTCCAGATGCTTTGTCCGATAGCATGTTCCTTCTACAAAAGTAATATCAGAAACATCCATGCCGGAGGCCAGCACATCTGCGATCTCCACGATTGAGCGCTCCCCCATCCCATAGGAGATCAGATTTGCCCCGCTGTCCATCAGCACAGAACGCTTCATGGAATCCGACCAGTAATCATAATGCGCCAGCCGCCGCAGGCTGGCTTCGATGCCGCCAACTATGATAGGGATATCCTTATACGCCTGCCGGATCAGGTTGCAGTAGACCACCGCGGCATAATCCGGCCGTTTCCCCATTTCTCCCCCCGGAGTGTAGGCATCCTTTTTCCGCCTTTTTTTTGAAACAGAATAATGGTTCACCATAGAATCCATATTTCCGGCGGTGACAAGAAAGCCCAGCCGCGGCTTTCCCAGTATCTTTACATTTTCCGGACTCCGCCAGTCGGGCTGCGGAATGATACCCACCGTATATCCGTGGGCCTCCAGCACCCTGCTGATGACCGCATGTCCGAAGGAGGGATGATCCACATACGCATCCCCCGTCACATAGACAAAATCCAGCTGTTCTATATTCCGTTCCCTTAGTTCCTGCATTGATATCGGAAGGAATGTCCTGTTCACAAAAACACCTCCAGCATCTTCAATGAAAATCCGGCAGTACCTCGTATGTATGGTTCAATATCTCATCGTAAGATCTGATATAATAATCCGCCAGCCGCCGGATTTCCTGCCGCTGGTCCATAGAATGTCTGTCCTCCACAGCGCATACCTGCATGCCCGCACTGCGCCCCGCCCGGATACCCATGGGGACGTCCTCAAAGACAAGACAGCTTTCCGGTTCCACCCCCAAAGAGGATGCCGCGCTTAAATACACGTCCGGCGCCGGTTTGCCCCGGGCCACATCACAGGAGATAGTAACACAGTCAAAACAATCCTTCATACCGTTTGATGCAAGACATGCCGCGATCAGCTCTCGGCTGTTGCTGCTGGCGATCCCCGTCTTTATGCCCCGACTGCGGATATGCCGCAAAAATGACGCTGCGCCGGGCTTTGGCCGGACAGCGCGGGCGTACTTATCATACGCCATGCGGTTCCATTCTCTTTTGATCTCTTCAATCGAGTCCGGCAAATGGAAACGCTCCTTAAAATACAGGGCCGTCTCAGTAAACCCCATTCCTTCAATCTCTGTCTGCAGATCCCGGGGCAGTTCATGTCCGTACCGTCCCAAATATTCAATATCAATATCCGCCCACAACCACATGGAATCCATCAGGGTTCCATCCAGGTCGAAAATAACTGCTTTCTTGTTTTCCAGCATCTTATTGTCCTTCTCTTAATCTTTGCTTTTCTTCTGCCGTCAGCTCCCGCCACGTTCCCGGAGCCAGTGTCCCATCCAGAGAGATCCCTGCCATAGAAATTCGCTTCAGATATGAGACCCTGCAGCCTCTGGCCGCAAACATGCGTTTTATCTGGTGAAATTTACCTTCGCATATTGTGACCTCTGCCTCCGAGACCACGCCGGAGCGGTACACAGTTCTCCGTGCACCCTTTCCTTTGTCTGCATCTGCCTGATCTGCTTCACCGCACTGCGTACAGTTCAGTATCGTAAGCTTTGCAGGCAGGGTCGGCTTTTTCTCTCCGATATCTATCCCCGCATCAAACGCATCAATATCCTCCCGGGTCAGTTCGCCTTCCACCCGGACAAAATACGTCTTTTCCACGTGATGCTTCGGTGAAAGCATCCGGTGCGCCAGTTCTCCGTCATTCATCAACAGAAGCAGTCCCTCTGTATCAATGTCCAGCCGTCCCACCGGAAACAGCTCGTCCTTTCTTTCATGCTGAATGTAATCCATAACCGTTTTCTGTGTCCGGTCCGAGACAGCGGTAATGCAGCCCGCCGGTTTGTGGAACATCAGGGCTACAAAGGGCTCGTACAGAAGCGGTCTGCCCTGGCAGGTGATCCGGTCCGCCTCCGGCTCAATCTTCTGCTCCGGTCTTTTCACCGGCACGCCATTTACCGCCACTGTCCCGGTCTTCAATATTTTTTTCACTTCACTTCTCGTACCGACGCCGGCAAGCGTCAGAAACTTATCCAAACGCATTGTGCTCATCTATTGCAGTCTCCATCCGGGATAATATTTGTTCTTGATAGTTCCCTTTACGTATTTGCCCCATCCCAGGGCAAATCCATCCACGCAGATCAGTACCCATCCCTTTGTTCCCGGAGTCATACATTTCCCTGTCTTTTCCAGTCCGGCATCCTCCCCGGCAGTCAGCTCCAACGTCTCTCCTTTCAAATAGCGGATCGTCCTTTCATCCGCCGCGGAAAGGTCAAGCACGCAGGGAAAAGAGTGCCGGTCCAGCAGCATCGCCAGCGCCTGGGAAGGCTCGAACCGTCCCCGTTTCAAAGTCCCCAGCATGATCCCTGTCCGGAGGTACCGCAGATGCTTCGGTAAATGATACGGCGGGAGAAGCAGACACTGCTCCCCGATCTGTTCATACACCGTATTCTCCCAGAGAACCCCCGGAAGCTTTACAAGAAAGTCTGTGACCTGCTCCGGAATCTTCCTGTGGTTTTTCTGTATCTCCGGGGCACTGTATGCAGCCAGGGTACATTCTTCCCGGTGATATGCCGGTTCTGCCTGTTTCTTCGCACCCTCTGTTTCTTTTCTCCCGCGCTTCCGGAGCAGTGCCAGGAAATGCCCTTCCCCCTTCACGCGCTGCGGCCAGATACGGATACTCTGCCCGCAGGGAGCCGTACCGGCTGCAAATCCCTCTGCCATTTCCGGCTGTACAGGCTCCATATCCGGATAGCGGCGGAGAATCTCTGAGATAACTTCTTCGTCCTCTTCCGATGAAAAGGTACAGGTAGAGTATGCCAGCACTCCGCCCGGCTTCAGCATCTGCACTGCGCAATCCAGTATATCCTTCTGAACAGGCGCATAACTCTCCGGGCCGCGCGATTTCCAGGACTCGATCAGGCCGCTGTCCTTGCGGAACATCCCTTCACCGGAGCACGGCGCATCCACCAGTATCTTGTCAAAACAGCATCCGAACTGCTCCAGAAGCCTTTCCGGCGTCTCCCCGGTAATACAGCAGTTGGCAGTTCCCCACAGAGCAAGATTTTTCACCAGAGCCTTTGCCCTGCTGGCACTGGCGTCATTTGCCACAAGAAGCCCTTTGCCCTGCAGCTGCGAAGAAAGCTCCGTGGCCTTTCCGCCCGGAGCCGCACATAAATCAAGCACTATATCGCCGGGCTGCACCGGCAGTCTGGAAGCCGGAAGCATGGCGCTCGGCTCCTGAATATAATACAATCCGGCGAAATAATACGGATGCTTTGCGACAGGCGACTCCCTGTCGTAATAAAATCCATTTGTTGTCCATGGAACCGGTGTCAGATGAAACGGAACCCCTGAAAGGAATTCCTCCACCTTCACCTTTCCGGTGTTGACCCGGAGACCTGTATATCCCTCTGTATCAAAACACGCCAGAAAAGAATCGAATTCTTCTCCAAGCTGCGTCTTCATCCGGTCTAAAAACTCCTGCGGAAGCCTGTGCATATCTTTTCCACCTTTATCTGCGAGATCCTGCTGTTTACCCAGTCTCTTTCATATCTGTCAAGCGAGCCCTCCGGTACGGACACTGCCGTGCTACATCTCCTCCGTAGTGAAGGACTGCACCCGGTAGCCCTCTGCAATAATATCCAGCTCCCTGCAAAAGCGCTTCAGCTGGTCAATATCATTCAATTCATAGATCCGGTAAAACTCATCCTGAATTTTGAGCACTTCTCGCTCATTGGCCACCCCATAGAGATTCTGCAGATTATTCAGGATATCCGATACGAGCTTTGTATGGATCTGAAACGAATTCTGTGCATCCATGATCTCACTGCGCACCGACGACATCTCATTGTCCAGAGAAATGATCGCATTCGCCGCATTCGTAAGCTTTTCACGGATATGATCCGGAATATTTTTCTTATACTTATACTGTAGAGAATGCTCAATCGTAGACCAGAAGTTCATCGCCAGCGTACGGATCTGGATCTCCACCTTTATCTTTTTATTTCCATGAAGAGTCTGTACTTCATAATTTACAATCACATGGTAACTACGGTATCCACTGTCCTTCATATGATTGATATAGTCGCGTTCCTTCACCACTTCCATATCGGTGCGCCGCCGGATGATGTCCACGACCTTGGGGATATCCTCCACGAACTGGCAGATAATGCGCACGCCGGCAATATCCACGAAGCGCTCCTCAATCTCATTGACAGGGATTTTTTTCTTCTGTGCCTTATCCAGAATACTGGCAATCGTTTTTACACGCCCCGTCACCTGTTCGATGGGGGAATACAGTCCCTGACTGCGATGTTCGTAAATCAGGTGCTCAAACTTCACGATGAGCTCCTTCACTGCCAGATCATATGGAGTCAAAATCTCACGCCATAATTGTATTTCCATAATTACCTCCAACGGGCCGGGCCCGCACCACAGATTCCCAAAACAGCAGTATCTGTTTTCCTTTTACTACAATTTTTTATTTTAACATATTCACCCTGAAGATGCAACGCAGCCTTTTGCCGTTTTCTGTGAACAGTACCTCAGCACCCAGTAAGGATTCACGCTCAGCTCCGGCGTATCCTCCGTCCGGATATAAATTCCGAGATGCAGATGCACATCGAATTTCCCCCGGGTGCCCTCCGGACCATACCCGGTGTCTCCCATTGTGCCAAGCACTGTCCCGGCACTCACCACATCTCCTGCCTGAAAAGCACGGCTGTATTCGTTCAGATGAGCATAATAGAAATAGCCGCCGGAAGGGCTTCTGATACCGATTCTGTATCCGCCCTTTGGCAGCCACCCGATTTTCTCCACAACACCGTCCGTCATACTTACGATGGGATAGTGCCCGGGAATATTCTCCGGCGGCATCAGATCCACCCCCTCATGACCGCGCTTTCCTCCGTAGGTGCGCTCAAACATCCAGCTGTTTTCATATACGATTTCTTCTGATGCCACCGGAAAGCACTGAATATCATTCCAAATGGCCCCATATGCTTCATTGAGCGCCTCATATCCGCTGCGGTTATACTTCAGCATCAGATATTTCCATTTCAGGCTGGCTGCCGCGGTAAGCTCTCCTGACTTTCCCGCATTGCTGACCTTTCGCACATGGGCCAGCACCGTCATAATCTCCCCTGGCTGCATCTGCGTCTGCTGTGTCAGGGATAGAAGTGCTGCAAGACTTTTCTCATTGAGGCGCTGCTCCCTGAAAGGATCCGATTCCGGCTTCACCCAGGACAGCTGCAAAGCGACTGACTGCTGATACAGGACCCGGGACAGCCAGACGGAAGACCCAACCAGAAAAAACAAGAACAGTACATAATGTAAGTATCTTTTCAAAACAGAAGCTCCGGCATATCCTCCTTTCAGTATATCGGGACTTTACAAAAAATAGAACTCTCATATTCTGTTTTTCTGTACATAAAATAGAGAGACAAAGATCCGGAGGCGTCCCATGCTTTTTTCCGTACTGATATTCTTTTTCTTTTATCTTCTGCTCTTCCCGGAAACGGCTCTCAGAAGTACCCAGAACGGCCTTCTGCTCTGGTATTCTTCAGTTCTTCCGGTGCTCTTTCCTTTCATGCTCCTGTGCGGCTTGTTACTGAAATTTGATTTTTTAAAACATCTCCCCAAATTTCTGACCAAACCGTTCCAGGCGCTGTTCGGTGTATCCAGCCACGGCTCCTTCGCCATCATAACAGGCTTTCTCTGCGGTTTCCCAATGGGGGCTAAAATAACCTCGGACCTTTACTCGGAGGGTAAAATCAGCGGTGAGGAAGCACGTTTTCTGCTGGGCTTTGTCAACAATCTGAGTCCGGCTTTCATCCTGTCCTTTCTTGCCACAGATCAAATGGGGTGTCCGCAGCTTAAACTGATGTTCCTGGGTGATATTCTGGGCGCCGCGGTGCTGTACGGCCTGATCACCTCTGTATATCACCGGCAGAGAAAAGCGGCTTTCCCTGAGCCGCACGGCCCCATCGTTTTCCATCAGCAAAGCATCGCAGATGCATATACGCAGATTGATGCCTGTATTTATGATACTGTTTTAAATACGGTAAAACTCGGAGTTTATATTACGATATTCAAGATCATCAGCGACGCGGTCTTTCACTTCATTCCACTTACGGATCCGCTCCTGCTTTTTCTTGGTGCTTCCATCGAAGTGACCGGAGGCATCCAGCTGCTGGCATCCTCTGGTCTTCCCTTTTATCTGAAATTCATACTTGTGAATTCTCTTTGCGCCTTCGGCGGCTTTTCCGCTCTGGCCCAGACAGTTTCTATTGCATCGCTGGATGGGGATGCCCTGTTTTATTATATAAAAAGCAGGGTGCTGATCACCCTGCTTTGCGCTGCATTATCCTTTGGTTCTATTCTACTCCTCAGCTTCCTCCTCGGATGACGGCATCGTCGTGTAGCTGGAGGGTGCTGCCTGCGGGGAAAGCTCATCACGGTTCTTGCTTACAATATCATAACAGGACTGAATAGAATTGATGAAATTATTGTATTTGCTGCCGGCTGCATCTATCGTATGGCTCATGATCTTTTCCAGGTTCTCCAGCATCTCATCTGTATAACGGATCGCGCTCATACGGATGTTGTTGGAATCCTCCGTAGCCTTATCCATGATCTCCTGAGCCTGAGCGTTGGTCTGCTCGATCAGCTGGTTGGACTGCTGCAATGCCACCTGCATAACCTCGCTCTCGCTGACGATCTTCTGAGCCTGGGCCTGAGCCTCCGCAATAATATTGTCCGCCTTTGTCTGTGCATCCTCCAGGATCGCATCCTTGTTGCTGATAATCTTCTGATAACGCTTGATCTCATCCGGAGTCTTCATTCTGAGCTCCCTCAGAAGCTCCTCGAGCTCTTCTTTGTTCACCACGATCTTGGTAGATGAAAGAGGCTGGAATTTACAGCTGTCGATAAACTCTTCTATTTCCTCAATGATCTGTTCAATCCTACTGCTCATAATACACTCTCCTTATTTTTATTTATACTTCATTTTCCCTCTGCTTTTGTTTAATCTTATCATATACTGGTTCAACGATGGAAGCCGGTACAAAACCGGATATATCACCTCCATAAGAGGCAACCTCCTTCACGATCGTAGAGCTGATATAAGCGTAATTCAACTCTGTCGCCAGAAACAGCGTATCCACCTCACGGTCGATGCTGCGGTTGGTCTGAGCCATCTGCAGCTCATATTCAAAATCTGTGACGGCCCGGAGTCCCCTCACAATGAATGACGCATCACACTTTTTCACAAACTCCACCGATAATCCGGAAAATGCCTCCACCCGAACATTCGGAATATGTCTGGTCACATTTATTAACATATTAACACGTTCTTCAACAGAAAACAACGGTATTTTTACATTATTATTGAGTACTCCGACTACCAGCTCATCTACGATACTCGCTGCACGTTCGATAATATCAAGATGTCCCTTTGTCACCGGATCAAAACTTCCGGGATATACTGCACGTTTCATAAACGCTCCTTTTTCTGCATAGTCAAAAAGACATGCTTATTCGTTTTGTATTCCTTCACGCGTACGACATCAAACCCCAGAGACTGCGTATAGGAAAAATCTGTGTCCAGCGACGCTTCTGCAATGATCAGGGTATCTTCATCCACAAAGGATGGCCGGTGCGTCTCAAAGTATTCAAGAACATTTTTTTCCAGTTCACTGTTATAGGGCGGATCCATGAAAATGATCTGAAACGGACTCTGCCCTTCCATCCTGGCAAAAGCCGCAAACACATCACACTGCAGCACCACCGCATCATCCGCCATATGGGTAAATGCAAGATTCTGACGGATGCATTCCGCCGCCGCCCTGTTCTGCTCGATAAACCAGGCTTCCTTTGCGCCGCGGCTCAAAGCTTCGATGCCGATACCGCCGCTGCCGCTGAAAACATCCAGAAAGCGGATATCATAAAGATCATTCTGCAATATATTAAACAAGGTTTCTTTAATACGATCTGTTGTCGGCCTGGTCTCTTTGCCGGGCACAGTCTTCAGCGGAAGTCTCCGCGCCTTTCCAGCTATTACTCTCATACTCAATCCTTATAATCTGCATTATTCTGAATTATTATAAATATTTCGTCCGGGCATGTCAATACGGAACAGACATTCTGCCTGTGCCAGTTCTAAAGTTCCACAGTCGTCCTAAACTTTATTTTGAAACAATTTCCAGTTTATATCTTTTCAAGATGCACATACTAGAAGTGCAGTAAAGAACTGCAAAAAATAATCGAACGATAAAAAGAATGAAAAACAAAGGAGGCGTTTTATATGTCATCAACAAACACAGCAGCAGTACCGGAAGCAAAGAATGCATTGGACCGTTTCAAATTTGAAGTGGCAAACGAACTGGGCGTACCGCTTACAAACGGATACAACGGTAACCTCACATCCAAGCAGAATGGTTCTGTAGGCGGATATATGGTAAAGAAGATGATCGAAGCGCAGGAGCGTCAGATGTCCGGTAATGCTCAGACATCCGGCACATCTATGATGTAACGGATAAGCAGAACCTGCCACAGCATCTGGCCGGAGGCTTTTGTATCACAAAAAGCTGCAAAGTATGACTCTGTGACAGAAAAAAAGAGGGGCAGATATACCGTATCTGCCTCTCCTTTTATCCTGTCATTATAATTCGATACTGCCGGTCACTTCATCATTGATTACATAGTAAGCCATATCTTCTTCCGGCTTTAAATATAAAGTAACAGACTTAAGATCGCCTGCCTTTTTCTTCATCTGCTTAGTCCATACTTCCTTCACAGCCTTCATAAGATCGTCCTTGTTGATCTCTTTTCCGAGATACTGAAGGTAAACCGTCTCTTTAACAGCCTTTTTCGCCACTGCTTTTTTGGCTACTGCCTTTTTAGCTTCCGACCTTACTTCCTCTGCTTTTTTCTCCACTTTGCCAGCAGCCTCAGCCACTGTTTCTCCAACAGCCTTTACTGCTTTGCGGGTCACCTTCTTAGCGGCTTTGGGGGCCTCTTTTACATCAGAAACGACCTTCTCAGCAGTTTCTTTTGCCGTAATCTCTGCATCTTTGACAACTTTCTTCATTTAAATCCCTCCTGAAATGAAGCTTACGACTTTTATGCATTTCTATTAGTATATGCGCAAACTGTTCTTAATTCTTTCAAATGCATCATAAACCATAATTTGAGACAATGCAAGTCAAAAATTCGCAAAACTTTGGCAATTATCAGGAAGTTTTGCATAAAATCAGGCCTGTATATGCTCCGTGGTGGGTTCCATCGTGACCTGAAGACCGAGCTTTCTGAGGGTATTTAAATCCACCTTTGAAAGCCTTGAGGAACAGTGGAGCTGGCATCCTCTCAGAAGCGGTATGGAATCCAGCGCTTTCTGAGCCATGTCGCTTTCAGCGGCACTGATGGAGAGCGCAATGAGCGTTTCGTCCGTGTGAAGCCGCGGATTCCTGCTGCCGAAATACTGTGTTTTCAGTTTTTGGATCGGCTCCAGCGCCTTTGCGGAAATAAGCGGAAGCTCGTGATCGATCCCCGCCAGTTCCTTCAAAGCGTTGAGAAGTACGGCCGAACAGGGGCCCAACAGCTTTGAGGTCTTGCCTGTCACGATTTTTCCATTGTCCAGCTCAATAGCTGCGGCGCAGAGACCGCGCTGGGCGGCAGCCTCCTTTGCAGCTTTGGCACAACGGCGGTCGTCACAGTTGATGCCGAGCTGCTGCAGGAGAAATTCGATTTTGAAAAGCTCATCTGCAGTGGCTTCCATATCAGCCTTACGTATCATGGATTCGTAGTATCTGCGAATGATCTCCTGTTTGGATGCTTCGCAGCACGCCTCATCGTCAATAATGCAGTACCCGGCCATATTTACCCCCATATCTGTGGGAGATTTGTATGGACTTTCTCCAAATATCCGCTCGAACATCGCATTGAGAACCGGGAAAATTTCAATATCACGGTTGTAGTTAACCGTGGAAACGCCATATGCGCTTAAATGGAAAGAATCGATCATATTGACATCGTTCAGATCCGCCGTAGCCGCTTCGTATGCCAGATTCACAGGATGGGAAAGCGGCAGGTTCCAGATCGGAAATGTCTCAAATTTTGCATAGCCCGCCCGGATTCCTCTTTTGTGTTCGTGATACAGCTGAGAAAGGCAGGTCGCCATTTTCCCGCTTCCCGGTCCTGGGGCCGTGATGACCACCAGCGGACGTGTCGTCTGGATATAATCATTTTTCCCGTATCCATCGTCACTGACGATCAAAGATATATTCTTCGGATAGCCGTCGATCTTATAATGACAATAAACGGGGATACCCTGATTTTCAAGTTTTGCTTTAAAGGAAGCTGCCAGCCCCTGCCCGCCATAACGTGTCAGGACCACACTTCCGACGTACAGTCCGTGGGAACGGTATATTTCGATCAGGCGCAGCACATCCAGGTCATATGTAATGCCGAGATCCGCGCGTACTTTGTTTTTTTCGATATCCTCTGCATTAATGACAATAACGATCTCTGCCTGCTCCCGAAGCTGCAGCAGCATCTGGAGCTTGCTGGACGGAGCAAATCCCGGAAGCACCCTGGATGCATGATAATCGTCAAAAAGCTTTCCGCCAAATTCAAGGTAAAGCTTGTTATCGAACATGGAAATCCGTTCTTTGATTTTTTCCGACTGCATCTGAAGATATTTCTGGTTATCAAATCCTGTTTTCATTTTTTACCTCTTCTGTTTTTCACTATATTTCCATTTGACAGTATACGACATTTTTACCTGAATGACTATCGCTTTTTACAAAAAAATATTGTTTCTTGTCCGGTTGATGTATTTCAGGCATTATCTCTAAAAAAATCAAAATAATGATTGATTTTTTAGGGATTTCTGATATAATTATTCTGTATTCGTTTGTTGAGAAAAATACTGAGAAAGGTTGGGTAGAAGATGAATATCGGTTTTATTGCACACAACAATAAAAAAACCCTGATCGAGAATTTTTGCCTGGCTTACAAGTACATTCTGTCGAAACACAATTTATATGCAACGGGAACGACCGGAAGACGAATTGAAGATGTCACGAATTTGAAGGTATACAAGTTTCTTCCGGGAAGTGTGGGCGGCGACAAACAATTTATTGACATGATTGAGCGCAACTGCATGGACATGGTTATCTTTTTCTACAATCCGATTATGACGAGCCCGAATGCACCGGATATTTTTGCTATCTCACGTTGCTGTGATGAATACAATATTCCTATTGCGACAAACATTGCTACGGCAGAGTCTCTTGTACTTGGTTTAGCCCGCGGTGATCTTGACTGGCGCCTCAATATACGGTCGGATGATTTTTAGTTTTTATTTCAGCATCAGAATTTCAGGGACAGATGGAAAAATCTGTCCCTGTTTTTTTACAAATTCAAATGATCTGTCTGGTGCCGGATCAACAGCTCAAAATGAGCTTTCAGCTTCTGATGCTCCGGCAACTGAAGCTGCGGATCCTTCTTCAGTATCTCACCTGCTGCTTCATTTGCCTGCTGCAGGATTTCAGCATCGGTATAAATATCAGCCAGCGTAAAATCCAGCATACCGCTCTGGCGGACGCCGAACAGATCCCCAGGCCCTCTCAGCTGCATGTCTTTATTTGCAATCTCAAATCCATCGTTTGACTTACACAGAATATCCAGCCTTTCCTGAATTTGCTTTCCATCCATCGCATGCATAAAAATACAATAAGACTGCGCACTGCCTCTTCCTACCCGCCCCCGGAGCTGATGAAGCTGCGCCAGTCCAAATCGTTCTGCATTCTCGATCATCATTACTGTCGCGTTCGGGACATTCACGCCGACTTCTACCACCGTAGTGGATACCAGTACCTGAATCTCATTCAGAAGAAAGCGGTTCATGATCTCATTTTTCATAGAAGGCTTCATTTTGCCGTGCAGGTATTCCACCGTAATGTCACCGGGGAGTTCTCCCCGCAGTACCTCCGTATATTCCACCACATTTTCAGCTTCCACAGCCTCGCTCTCTTCCACCATCGGGCAGATCACATACGCCTGATGTCCCTCTTCCACCTGCCTTCGTATAAACTCATACGCCTTTTTTCGATATCCCGTATTTACCACACAGTTCTTGATGGGCAGCCGGTTGGATGGCATCTCGTTGATCACGGAAATATCAAGGTCTCCGTAGAGGATCACCGCCAAAGTCCGCGGTATCGGTGTTGCGCTCATCACGATCGTATGGGGCATCTGTCCTTTAAGCGAAAGCATTTCCCTCTGTCTGACGCCAAAACGGTGCTGTTCGTCCGTGATCACCAGCGCCAGGCTGTGATAAACTACTTTTTCCTGGATCAGGGCATGGGTACCTATAATAATAGAAGCTTCTCCGCCGGAGATTTTTTCGTATGCCTCTCTTTTTTGTTTCGCGGTCATGGAACCGGTCAGCAATACGGTGGAAAAGGGAAAAGCATTCTGCTCGATCAGCTCGCAGACCGACTGGTAATGCTGACGCGCCAGCACCTCCGTTGGGACCATCAATGCGCCCTGATAGCCGCTGTCCGCCACCATGATAAGGGCCAGGATCGATACAATCGTCTTTCCCGAACCGACATCCCCCTGTATCAGCCGAGCCATGACCGATTCGCCCTGGAGTTCTTTTTCTATCGTCTTCCACACCCGCATCTGGGCGGAAGTCAGCGTGTACGGCAGATGCTCCAGAAGCTGTACCGTGCGTATGCCGGGTAAGATCCGAAAATGATTTTCAGACTTTTCCCTGACGGATTTGAGGCTGCGCAGCTGCAGGATAAAAAAGAAAAATTCATCAAACACAAGCCGCTTTCTGGCCAAAAGCATGGCATGATAATCCTTGGGGAAATGAATCTGTTCAATGGCATAATTGTACTCTGCCAACTGATACTTCGTCCGAAATTCCTCCGGAAGGTAATCCTGAAGCAGGCTCTTCTGTGCAAGGACCTGCCGGACCGCCTTCTGTATCATCTGGCCGGTCAGTCCTTTGACAAGAGAATATACCGGCCGAAGCACACCGGCTAGCCCTTCATACTGCTCCGTCTGAAAAACAGCGGGCTGCTCCATGAGCAGCCGCTGACCCTTTGCTTTTATTCGTCCCCGGAACACATATGTCACCCCGGAACGTATCTGATTTTTTAAAAACGGCATATTGAACCATGTCACCGCCATCACATCGCTTCCATCGCTGCACAGAGCCGTCGAAATGGAAAGTCCACGTATATAGCGGGTGGCAAGAGGCGCTGTGAGCTGCGCTGCGACAGCGGCGACTTCTCCCTCCTGCAGGCTGTTTATCTGCTTTGGAGCATCATAGCTCTCATAGTTTCTGGGATAGTGTGTGATCAGATCCCGCAGATTTTCAATACCCGCCTTCTGAAAGGTCTGTTTCGTCTTTTCTCCGATCCCCTTTAAAGAGTCAAGAGAATCGTCCAGATCCATACCCATTCAGGCACCTCCTGATCTTATTCTGCGCATGGCCATACACCGACAGGCTTGCGGAGAAAGCCCCGCTTTGCCTTATTCCGCAGAGATAATATAATAATAGATGGGCTGTCCGCCAAAATTCAGCTCGATATCACAATCGCCGTACTGCTCTTCAATCTTATCCTTCAGCGCAGCCGCCTCTTCTTCCCTGATATCCTCACCGTAATAGATGCTGATCAGCTCCGTCTCATCGTCAACCATCATGGAAATAGTATCCAGTGCAACGCAGTCAATATCTTTTCCCACCGCAAGGATGGCATGGTCGCCAACTCCCATGATATCTCCGGCTTTGATCGTCTTGTCATCAATGTGGGTATCCCTTACCGCATACGTAAGCTGTCCGGTCTTCACCCTGGCAATCTCTTCTTCCATCACTGCGGCGTTTTCCTCCGGGGATTTTTCCGGCACATAATTGA
This sequence comes from Lachnospiraceae bacterium, assembly GCA_030524705.1. Taxonomy (GTDB): domain Bacteria; phylum Bacillota; class Clostridia; order Lachnospirales; family Lachnospiraceae; genus Choladousia. The sequence goes on from JAUNGD010000014.1 coordinate 40,091, forward strand.
TCACTGCAGTAATCCCCTGGGGAATTGTCCTGGTAGGAACCACAATGATATTTTTGTCTTCAGTCAGATCTCTGGCCTGATTTGCCGCCAGAATGATATTTTTATTGTTCGGAAGAATGAAAATGTTCTTCGCATTTACCTGAGCGATGGCATTCAGCATATCCTCCGTGCTGGGATTCATCGTCTGTCCGCCTTCAATCAGATAATCCACGCCGAGATCCCGGAAGATATCGGCAATTCCGTCACCGATGGATACCGAGATAAAACCGATCTCCTTCTGCTCTGTCTGCGGCTTTGCCGCCGGAGCCTTCGGCTCAGCTACTGACGCCGCCTGCTTTTCTGCCGCCTGTCTTTCCGCTTCCCGGATCACCTTTTCATTATGCTCTTCCCGCATATTGTCAATCTTCATTTTGGTCAGTGAGCCGTAGGTCAGCGCTCTCTGGATCGCCAGACCCGGATCATTCGTATGCACGTGGACTTTTACGATATCATCATCGGACACCACTACGATGGAATCGCCGATGGACTCCAGGAACGCCTTAAACTCCAGCTCCGTATCCGCCGTGTATTCCTTCTCCAGCATGATGATAAACTCCGTGCAGTAGCCGAATTTGATATCTGCCGTAGATATATCGGAAGACTGGGCGCCTGTCTCCGCCTTAGCCGCACTCCGTTCTCCGCCCTCGATGGAATAATCTACTTCCTTGCCGCAGAATGCATCTGCCGCACCCTTCAGCACCTGAAGAAGGCCCTGTCCGCCGGAATCCACCACGCCTGCTTCCTTCAGGACCGGAAGCATCTCCGGAGTCTGATTCAGCACCTCCTCGGCTCTCTGGATCACCTCAAAAATCAGCGTCTCAAGATCAACATCCGGATTTTCTTCTAAAAGCTCCACCGCCCGCTCTGCGCCGCCTCTGGCAACGGTAAGGATTGTACCCTCCTTCGGCTTCATAACTGCTTTGTACGCAGTCTCCACAGCCTTCTGCAGTGCCGCTGTCAAAGTGGCTGCGTCAATCTCTGTCTCCTTTTTGATGACCTTTGTAAATCCCCGGAGCAGCTGTGACAAAATAACGCCGGAATTTCCCCGAGCGCCTCTCAGGGAACCTGAAGATACGGCTTTTGCAAAAGTCTCCATCGTAAGATTGTCCAGCCCCACCACTTCCCGGGCCGCAGACATGATCGTAAGCGTCATATTCGTACCGGTATCGCCATCCGGAACCGGAAACACATTCAATTCATTGATCCATTCTTTCTTTGATTCCAGATTCTTCGCTCCGGCCAAAAACATCTTCGCACAAAGAGACGCATCTATCGTATTCGTATTCACTGGTAGTTCCTCCTTAATCAATCACTCTGACGCCTTCCACAAACATATTTATCTTCTCAACTTCCATACCTGTGAACTCCTCCACACGGTACTTCACATTGCCGAATAAATTGTCTGCGACGGCTGAGATGCTGACGCCATAAGATACTATTACGTGAAAATCAATGGTTATCCTATTGTCCTCGATGCGGACACTTAAGCCCCGCTCCAGGCTGTCCCGTTTCAGAAGTCTTACAAGACCGTCCTTCATATTGACGATCGCCATGCCTACAATGCCGAAGCACTCTACTGCAACGCTGCCCGCATAGGTAGCTATCACGCCCGGGTCAATGACAATTGATCCAAGCTCATTGCTCATACGTCCTTTCATAAACAGAAACCTCCATCTATTCTGACTTTTTCTTCTTATACTGAATCTATTTGCCTTTACAGACAAAGGCAGTCCCGCCGCTTTCCGGCGCTGCCTTATACGTATTCTATCAGAAAAGCCATTACTTGCAAAGATAATTTTTGCCATTATTTAAAATTATTTATGATTTTATTATTTTGTACTTGCAAAATATTGTAGTATCTGGTAGAATAATCATGCTGTGAGTCTATATCGTGGGAGTAGGCTTAATTTATTTCAAGGAGGTGCGGTCATGGCTAAATGTGCTATTTGTGATAAAGCTGTTCATTTCGGAAACAATGTGAGTCATTCTCATAGAAGAAGCAACAAAATGTGGAAAGCCAATATCAAACATGTAAAAGTGAAGGTTGACGGTGCGGCTAAGAAAATGTATGTTTGTACTTCTTGTCTCAGATCCGGCAAAGTTGAAAGAGCTTAATCTCATTAATACAGGCAGGTTATCAGATGATAACCTGCCTTTTTTCATTTCTGTCCTCAGCAGACAAAAAGATTATATCCGAGCAGCAGGAAAAAAAGTATCAGCAGTATACTTATAATAATACTTTCAATAAACAGCTCTGCTACCATTCCGGCTGCAATCCAAAACAGAGTATAACCGATCAGTCTCCGCATCAGATACTTTTTCCTTTTCTTATATCTTATGCAGAAGGCCGGGGCTTTAGACATTTCAGAAGCTCTCCTCTCCCGATGAAGCGTTGTGGATCGCCTCATCCACATTCGGATCGCTCTGAGTATCGCTTCCGCGTCCCGCTGTAAATTTGTTTACAAAATCCGGGACCATATCGAGGATCTTCGTCACGCTGTCCTGATTCTTCACGTTGACAAGCTTCGTGGTGCCGTTTTGAATGACAAGCACTGCGCTGGGAGTAATCTTTCCTCCCATCCCGCCTCCTCCGTTGTTCTTGCGGTCCTCTGATTTTGCAGATGCCGCAACACCAAAAGAAACATCTACCAGCGGGAGTATGATCGTCTCCCCAATCGTTACAGCATCACCGACCACCGTCTTCGTCGTGATAAAATTCTCCATTCCTTTAAACAGTGATTCTACCGTACTCTGAAAATTTTCTGCCATTTCTGTTCTCCTTTCCTGTAAATACCCTACCATATTTACCTGCAAATACTCTACATATTTATTTTCTTCTATTTACGTATTTCACGATCCGGCGCAGCCTCTTATTCCGGAACCCTCTCCAGAGGACACGCAGCAAATGGATTGCCCGGATATGCCCGCCAAAAGAGATATCTGTCTCAAAAACAGCTTCCCCAAACTCAGGCTGCAGTGTAAAACTGTCCGCCCGGGCCGGCAATATCAAATACAGCAATCCCGCAATCTGTGCTGTCGCGGCAGGATCGCCGGTACCAAAGCGAAGGTACCCACTAATCCTGCGGGGCGAATAATGCTTCAGCAAAAGTCTGAGATATCCGAAGATATCCCCAAGCCCTTCTTTCACTTCAAGCTTTCTGGCCAGTTCAAGAAGCTGCTGAGGCTTTTCCAGCAGCATTCTCATTTTTTCAGCCATCCGGTCCAGCCGATCCGGCAAAGAAAAAATCCATCGGAGCACTGCCTTAAATTTTTCATAAACTGCTTTTATTTTATCACATATCTTCCTGAATGAAAATCGTATCTTGCTGAATTTATGTTCCTTTTCCTCAAACCTGTTCCCTGTGATATCCGCCGCCTTTTCAGGCGTGTCCACCGGCCCTTCCAGAGCATCCGCTGTCTCCTCTGAAGCATCGGCTATTTCTTCCGGTACATCCGACAGCTCCTCTGAAGTACCGGTGCTCTCTTCCAGAATATCTGACAGCTCCTCTGAAGCATCTGCTCTCTCTTCCGGTATATCCGACGGCTCTTCCGGTATATCCGCCAATTCTTCAGGTACATCCGCTGTCTCTTTCGGAATGTCCGCCAGTTCCTCCGGTACATCCGCTGTCTCTTTCGGAATGTCTGTCTTTTCCTTTGCAGCCCTGGGCCGCTTTTTTCTGCGAAACAGCGGCAATTGAATGCCGAACATCCGGATGATGATCTCGTTCTCTGCACCTTTCTTTAGCTGTAAGGATACGCTGACGAGATGAAGCAGCCAGCTTGCCTTTATCCCGGCCCAAACTCTGTCCTCCTGCTTTTCCGCCTGTACCTGATATCGCACCGGTACAAAAATAAGCGCCAGCGCAGCCAACAGAACGATCAGTATCAGGATTCCCAGAACAATTCCGATAATCTTTAGTATACCCAGAATCATATGAAGCATATTCTCCTGTGCCCTTTCTTATACTTTGTGATACTGAGAAACGGAATTCTCCAAATATTTCCGTATATCAGCATTGCCTGTCCTGTCCACGGTTTCCTGGACGATCTGCTGCACCATGGAAATCATCTCATCCTTCCCGCATCCAAGACCCACGATCATCGGACAGCTTTTTTTGTTGTACCAAAACTTCATATTCCACGCCGGAATAATCTCCAGCTGATTATCATCTCCTGCCGGCAACGCCAGCAAATACGTATTAACAGGAGTTTTCCCACTTTCTATTTTTCGAATCAGGGCTTCTTTTTTCTTCTCTGCTTTTTTTCCTACATACAAATCCGGATACCAGTTCATGGCGCTTCCTTTCTTTTCCATACAACCTGGGATGATTTCAAAATGCCGACATTCCGCAGCAGACGGAATCCCGGCATCATGTGGTCAAAAGTATTTTCGGTTTCCCCAAAGATTATTCTTTTTCAGATTCAAATACTCACTGTAGGCCTTCTCAAGGATCATCTTCTCATTTGTAAACTTAAGAAGATGATATGCCTCGTGGTATTTATAATACCCTGAGTCAATAAAATACTCCTCTCGCTGTGGCTTGCTGTAATAACTGTCCGCCATCATCAGATACCAGTGAACATCCTTTGCCACAGTATCCTCCGGTACATTAAATGTATACTGGCTTTTGCCAATATATTTAATGATAGAAGCCCGCACTCCGGTCTCCTCCAGTACCTCCCGGGCAGCAGTTTCTTTAAATTCTTCGCCTTCCTCCACCGTACCTTTCGGCAGAACCCAGCCCTCGTACTTGTTCTTATAGCTCTTGTACAGAACAAGTATCTTTCCTCTGAATATCACCACACCGCCACAGCTTGTTGCCTCGATCATTGCAATCCCTCCTGTTCGCGTTGTGCCACAAATGACTGCAATCAGTATAACTCTTTTTCCGAAATCACGCAACTAGAAATCCGAGGCGGATATATTCCTAATATCCATATATATTATAATAAGCCTGAAAGACCTGAGACGCAATGGGGACAGCCGTCTCACTGCCCGTTCCGCCGTCTTCCGCAATGACCGCCACAACAAGATCAGGATTTTCCACATTCGAAAATCCGACAAACCAGGAATGTGTACCTTCATATCCGTTTGATACGTACTCCGCGGATCCTGTCTTTCCTGCGGCTGTGTAATTGTACCAGCTAAGTGCGGTGGCTGTGCCGCTCAGTACCGTTTCCTGCATGTACTCAGTCAAAAGCCGCGCCTCCTCTGTCGTCATAAGACGTTTGTATTTGGAGGGACTCGTTTTGGACACAACATCGCCGTCGTATGTCTCGATGTGATCCACACAGTAGGGGCGCATCATGATACCGCCGTTTGCCACAGTAGCTGTGATGAGCGCCATGTGAAGCGGAGTCACCAACGTGTCTCCCTGTCCGATTGCAGTCGTCATCTGTTCTCCATAAGAAGAATCCTTATTCAGGACAAACTGTGAAGTACTGTGCTGCATCGTTGCCGGCAATGATTTATTAAATAAAAACTCTTCGCACAGTGACTTGAAGTCCTCATTGTCCAGCTCCATCCCGATGGATGCAAAGGCAGTGTTGCAGGAATGGGCAAAAGCGCCCTTCAAATCCTCCTGTCCATGAGCCGTATTGTTATAGCAGTTGATTGTGACATCATCCACGGTAAGCCGGGAATCGCAGCTAAACTGAAAATCCCTGAAGCTTCCCGGCTGCTGCCGCATAAAGGCCAGGGTTGTCAGTATCTTAAAGGTCGAGCCGGGAGGATACAGCCCCTGGGTCGCACGGTTCAGCAAAACACTGCTGGAGCTGTCTGTGATCAGGCTCTCCCATATCTCCTCAATGGAATTTGGGTCAAAATCAGGCTTGGAGACCATGGCCAGTATCTTTCCCGTATCCGGTTCAAGCGCCACCACCGCGCCATTATATCCACCCAGCGCTTCATACGCGGCATTCTGCAGCGCTGCATTCAAGGTGACAACTACAGAATCTCCCCGCATCTTTTCATTCTCTGCTTCATCCTTGATCTGTGTCAGGACAGACGCATGGGAAGAAAGAAGATCATAATTGCTGCTGGCTTCCAGCCCCGATTTTCCGTTTGACGAGTATCCGATCACATGCGCAAAAACATTGGCATAGGGATACACTCTTGTTTCCTCGCCACTCTCCGAAACGTCTGTTCTCGCCAGCACGCTTCCGTCCGAGGAAAGAATAGAACCGCGGATGTATTTGTCCGTATTAGCATCCTGTTTTGTGTTGTATGCGTTGGAATTCAATTCATCCGCTTTAAAGATGTTGATATAGGAAAGATAGCCGATCATCAGCACAAAAAGAAAAACAAAAGTATATGTCACAATACCAAGTTCTGTATTCCGGCCTTTTCCCGTCATGGGTTCCGGCTCCTGTTCGAAATAAACTTCCTTCACCTTGACGGGAATTTTTCCGCCTTTCCTGGAATTATCTGTTTGTCTCGTCCCAGTCCGGGTCGTATCCTCCATATCCGTCGTCGTCCTGGTAGTACTCATATTCTGATCCGGCATATCCGCTGTACGTCTGCTGCCCTTCTTCGCTTTCGTACGGCGGGTACGGCTGCTGTCCTTTTCCATATTCATTCCCTCCATATGTGTTGTACATGTCTGTCTGATCATCCGCATAACTGTTTTCCCGATACGGTGCGCCGCCTGAATACGGCCCTGGCTCCTGATACTGTATATCGGCGTCCCGATACGGCATATTGCCACGGTACGGCATACTGCCCTGATACGGAGCGCTGCCCGCATATGACCCGTAATATCCGCCTGCCATCTGCTGTTCATAGCGCTGCTGTTCCTGGAGCATCTGCCTCTGCGCACTCTTTATTTCCTCATCTCTCTGCAGCATATACAGCCCCTGGACAATAGAGAACATAATAAGCGTACTCAGCATGGAGCTTCCGCCATAGCTGACCAGCGGAAACGTCACCCCCGTCAGAGGGATCAGCTTGATTCCGCCGCCCACTGTAAGGAATATCTGAGTCGCATACGTCGTCCCCAGCCCCACGGCTACAAGCCTGTAAAAACGGTTGGTAAGCTGCATGGAAATATTGACAAACATGATAAAACAGCTCATGCACACGAGAATCAGGCAAATGCCAAAAATACTGCCCAGCTCTTCCGCAATCGCCGAAAACATCATGTCCTGCTCCACGAAGGGTATCGCCCCCGGCGACCCCTGGCATAAGCCTGTCCCGAACCAGCTTCCGGCACTGATGGCAAAAAGCGACTGGCAGATCTGATATCCGCCTCCCTGATAATCTTTAAAGGGATCCTGCCATGCATGTACCCTGACACGGATATGGGCAAACAGAAAATAGGCTCCCACTGCAGCCAGAGATCCTGCCAGGATCCCCGCCAGCACATAAAACGGATTTCTGGTGGATACAAAAAGCATCACCAGATAAGTGACAAAAAAGATCAGGGCACTTCCCAGATCCTTCGAGACGACAAGGATCAGTACATGAAGTGCAGCCAGCGCTGTGGCAAGTACGATCCGCCTGAAATCTCTGGCATGGGTCAGCAGCCCGGCAATCGCAAACACAAAAATAATCTTTACGAATTCGGAAGGCTGGATCGATATCCCTCCTACGGTAAAAGAAAGCTTCGCGCCGTAGGTAGAGCGTGCCGCAATAGCCACCAGGGCCAGCAGACCAATCCCCACAAGGGTGTACAGCCAGTACATTTTTGTGATAAAACGCAGTTTTCGTATGATGATCGGAACCAGCAGTGCTACCACTGTGGAAAATACCGCTATTTTAAACTGCTTGATGCTCTGGTCATAGGACAGCCTCGTAATCATGATAAAGCCAATACAGATCAGCATGCACATATTATTGATCAGAAGCCTGGAAGCCAAAGGATACAGGTTCCGGAACAACACCAGCACTGCCGCCAGATAAATGACCTGCGCCCCGTAAAATAACAGCAGCGTCGTCTCCGACATCTCAAGATACAGCACGGTAAACGCAACAAAATGCATGACAAACATCAGCATATTCTGCCGCATAAACAGATATTCTCTGGCCTCATCGTCTTTCTTGTGAAACACCGTATAGCTTTGAAACGTGTACAGAGCCATCAAAATTATAATAAGATATTTAGAAACCTGAATAATAAGATTCGTCATGTATTATTCTACTCCCCTTTTGAAGTGTCCTCGTGTGTCCTTCAAATCTGAACCATATGCAGGATGTTCTGCAAACAGAAGATCCGCATACTGCATCAAAATACGTCTTGTCTCTTTTGCAGACTCTATTGTAAAGGATAGCCTTACGTATGCCGGTGAAAGCGCCTGGATCTCCTTCCTGCATCCGCCAAGCTGAAGAGGAACGCTGTTGTATATGGTATTGCAGCAGATATGGCAGCGATTCAGAACCGGAAATTCGACCCCCTTCCGATCCAGCAGGTAAATTGCCTCCGGGATCCGTGTGCAGCCGGAAGTATTTTTCATAACACACTGCGCCGACTGCATCAGCGGCTGATATCCATAAACGATCAGTTCCTTTTCCCGGGCTCCCAGCTTCATAAGCTCCCGGAAATTAAGTTCAGAAGACAGCGTTGTCCTGACAATCCCCTGTTCATGCAGAAAAATCTCTGCCTGCTGATTGCAGGAATAAAGATTGTCATCTGCGATCAGCTCCGCTGCCGGATTCTGTTCCCGGACATACGCGCCAAAGTAAGCCAGCTCGTCGATCGTATGCAGCAAAAATCCATCTGCCAGCGCCATCAGCTTTCTCATACCGCCGCTTCCAAATAGTTTTCGTTCTCTGTCACGAAATACCGGCGGACAGTTTATACAGCATTTGATTCCTGCTGCTGTGACGCTGCGGATCATATCTTCCGCCTCCGGCACATATTCATCGGGAGTTTCTTTTCTGCAAAAAAGCATCGTATCCAGATAGATCGTGTCAATCTTTATATCCGGAGCTGAAAGCACTGCTTCCAGCTGCCCGCTGCTCATCAATGCGAGACTCAGCTTGTATTCCGGAGAACCACCGGATATCCGGGCATCCCCTATGCTGCAAACCATCTCTCTGGCAGATGTCGCGCCGCGCCCTTTCTCCAGGCTATGGATCTTTCCGGTGCCGGAATACTCCTCTCTTTGATACCTCCGCAGTATCGCCTGTTCCAGCTCCGCCAGGCCGCTCCGCCGCAGCTCATTAAGACTGCGCACCGGCACAAACAGACCATCTTCCAGACTAATATGAAGGCACTCAAATACAAATGGCGTATTGCCGGTCTTCTGCATTTGCTTCCGTATGGCATCCTCCGTCGTAGGATTATTTTCGGCCGGTTCTGCGATCATCCCGCTGACCGTCACACAGGCACTTTCATTCCATAATTTCAGTATAGCAGGTGAACCGCTGAAAATCCTTAAGTCACCCTTAATTTTTTCTTTGCGATCTTTTTTTATATATGTTTCCTGCAGTTCCTGCAGCAGGAACTCATTTTTTGTTCTGTAAATCACATTCCCGGGGCGAAGAGCTGCCCTGGGAGTCCTGACATGAAACAGTGTATTTTCTCTGATTTCCCGGGATACCGTAATTTCCTGTTCCTTTCCCAGCTCCAGCACATCTCCCTTATGCAGTGGTTCCAGCGCCGTCATTTCGGCCGTGCCTTTTCCGGCGCTTTTTACTCTGGCCGCTTCTGTTCCCTGATGATTCGGCCGGGTCATAGCCATCATCGTCCTGCCATTGTGCATTTTATAATATCCTTCGGAAAATCCGCCCCGATTGTACAGATCCTGAAGAATCCTCCGGTCCTCCTCCGAAACGCAGTATCCCTGCCGGCCCTGCTCCCGGTACCGATCAATATATTTCCGGTAAATACTTACAACTCCCGCTGTGTATTCTGCCCGTTTCATCCTGCCCTCGATCTTCATGGAGGCAATTCCCGCATCAATGAGATCCGGGAGCAGATCGATTGTACACATATCCTTCATACTGAGCAGATAAGCCGGCTTTCCATTGCCTGGCCCGTCGGAGACACGATATGGCAGACGGCAGGGCTGCGCACACCGTCCCCGGTTGCCGCTTCTCCCGCCCAGCATGCTGCTGAACAGGCACTGCCCAGAATAGGAATAGCACATGGCGCCGTGGATAAAGGTCTCTACCTCAATACCTGTTTCATTAATGATACTGCGGATCTCCTTCAGAGAAAGCTCCCGGGCCGGAACCACTCTGGTGATCCCCAGTCTCTGCAAAGTCCTCGCACCGTCCACGCCTGTGACTGTCATCTGTGTACTGGCATGCAATTCCATTTCCGGGAAATGCTGCCGGATCAACCGCAGAACACCAAAGTCCTGTACGATCACGCCATCCAGCCCGCTTTTATAATACGGAAGCAGGTACTCATACAGCATCGAGGTAAGCTCATCTTCCTTCAGCAGCGTATTGACCGTCAGATAAAGCTTCCGTCCGCGAAGATGGCAGTATTCAATTCCCCGTATCAGCTGCTCCTCGTCCGGATTTTCCGCATACGCTCTGGCTCCAAACATCCTGCCTCCGATATAGACCGCATCAGCTCCTGCGTTTACAGCGGCACGAAGGCTCTCAAAGGAACCCGCCGGCGCAAGTAATTCCACCATATATCCTCCTTAAATAAAACAGGCTGCAACAATCTCCATACCTTCTTCCCAATGAAATAAAAGTATATGCAAATAATCGCAGCCGACCGCTTACCGTTTATTCTGATTCTTCAGTCTGGTATCCAACTGAATATTTTCCTTCTGAAGCTGAGCATTTTTTTCTTCCAGAGACTCTGCTTCCTTCTCCGCATTCTCCAGCTTGATCCGTGCAGTGATCAGCTCATGCTTAAAATCATAAATCTCTTTATCCTTCTCAGAGAGCTCCCGCTCCAGCTCCTCTACCTTCTTTTTCATTTTAAAATAATCATCGGCCGTATTCAGATTGAGCAAAATATTCTTAAGCTCCGGAGAAAGTTTGTGGTACCCCTCCAGATTCTTGAATTCCGATATCCTGGCGTTCAGATATGTTGCGACCCGCTGCAGATATTCTTCGCTTTCATAGCCGCTCAAAGTATATATTTTGCCTGCTATAATTACCTGTGTTGTATTTTTGGATGACATATGGCATTCCTTTCAATTTATCTTAAGACTTCATTTTTCGTTCACAGCTTCCCATATCTTACATTATAAACAAATTAAACATAATTACAACACTTATTTCTCGCGTCCAAGATGCTGATAGGCAAAATCTGTGACAACACGTCCTTTGGGCGTGCGGTTCAAAAAACCGTTTTTGATCAAATACGGCTCGTAAACATCCTCTATCGTACCGGAATCCTCACCGATCGCCGCCGAAAGTGTATCAAGGCCGACAGGGCCGCCGCCAAATTTGTCTATCATCAGCTCCAGGATCCCCCGATCAATCCGATCCAGGCCGTAGCGGTCCACTTCCAGCAGATCCAGCGCCTCAGAAGCGACCCCGGAAGATATCCTTCCGTCGTAGCGCACCTGTGCATAATCTCTCACGCGTTTCAGCATACGGTTCGCCAGACGCGGCGTTCCCCGGGAACGGCGGGCAATCTCCAGAGCGCCTCTGTTGTCAATCTGGACTCCCAGTACCGCCGCTGAGCGCAGTACAATCGTCTGCAGTTCTTTTTCTGAATAGTATTCCAGATGATTTACAACGCCAAAACGGTCACGCAGCGGAGCAGAGAGCATTCCTGCCCTGGTCGTTGCGCCGATCAGTGTGAAATGGGGAAGATCAAGCCGGATCGAACGTGCGGCCGCCCCCTTCCCGATCATGATATCAATTGCAAAATCCTCCATGGCAGGGTAAAGCACTTCCTCTACCTGGCGATTGAGCCGGTGTATCTCATCGACAAACAGAACGTCCCCTTCCTGGAGATTATTTAAAATAGCAGCCATTTCTCCTGGTTTTTCTATTGCCGGCCCGGAAGTGATCTTGATATTCACGTCCATTTCATTGGCCACAATACAGGCCAGTGTCGTTTTTCCCAGCCCTGGTGGACCATAGAACAGAACATGGTCCAGAGAATCTTTCCTCTGTTTTGCAGCATCTATAAAAATCCTCAGTGTATTCTTCGCCTTTTCCTGACCTATGTAATCATTTAAAAGTCTTGGCCGAAGTCCCGTGTCCAGCCGGATATCCTCTTCCATCGTATCGGTGGTAATAATTCTTTTCGCCATACCTCTCCCCTGATCATAAGAATGCCATCTGCTTCAATGCAAGCTTCAGGATTGTCTCAGTATCCATGTCTTCCGTAATCTCCGCCCTGCGCACAGCCTTGAGCGCATCGCTGTTCGAATACCCCAACGCTGTAAGCGCCTGCACTGCCTCTGACCTTGCATCACTGATATCTCCATCGGATGCAGACAACGCCGTATCTGCCAGCTTTCGTTCAAAGGCGTCCTCAAGACTCAGCTTGTCCTTCAGCTCAAGAATCAGCTTTTTCGCTGTCTTTGCTCCGATTCCCGGCGCCTTTGCTATTGTTTTCACATCGTCGGACAACACTGCAAAACGCAGATCATCCGCAGTCAGCACAGACAGTATGCCAAGCGCCGCTTTGGGCCCGATTCCGTTTACACTCAGCAGGAGCTTATACATCTCCAGATCATCCTGTGTCAGAAACCCAAAAAGCTGCATGGCATCTTCTTTTACATTCAGATACGTAAAAATACGGACTTCTTCGCCGCGGCCGGGCATTGCCTGAGCATCCCTGGCGGATATAAATATCTGAAATCCTATATTGTTTACATCGAGTATCACCCTGGACTCGGTAACCTCTGCGACAATCCCCTGTAAATACGCGATCATATCTTTTCCCCTTTGTACGTTCTATTTCTTTTTCCGCCTCACAGCATCGGCACCGAAATGAAAAGACCTTCCGGCACGAACAGACTCCTCCAGCAAACTGTCCGGTATCCGTTTCAGGATCTCCCGGCTCAGCAATCCGATGACCAGTCCGGTAACTGCTCCGGAGAGAAGCAGCACAGGAAGATAATACAACAGGTTCAGATTTTCCACCAGAAAAATCGCGGCAATGAGCTGCCCGATATTGTGAAAAATACCGCCTGCCATACTGATCCCGACTATTGAGAATACATTTGTCTTTTTCAGAACAACCATCACGGACATACTGAGCAGCGCGCCGGCAAAGCTGTATATAACAGAAAATGCATTGCCAAACAAAAAGCCCGTGAGTATGATCCGTATTCCCGATATTAAAAAAGCAGCGGGGGCACCCAGGAAATACAAAATCGTCAAAGACATGCTGTTTGCCAGCCCCAGCTTCACCCCCGGTATTCCCCAAAAAAACGGAAACAGCGATTCTATATAGCCGAGTATCATAGCCAATGATGTAAATATACCAAAATATGCTACCTTATTCTTCATAATCATCAGAATCCTCATCCTCACTGTGCAGGTATCAGTGCAACGCTGCCGCTAATTTGCAATGACATCCGGCTGGTCTCCGTCACCTGAAGCAGATTTATCACTGATCCTGACTGTAACCCTGTTCGGCAGACAGATGATCATCTCCCCATCCGCCCGAATCCTTCCCTGTCTCACACAAAGATGATCCGGACAGTCGGCAAAACTCATCCGGGCACTGTGGTCTTCTATCAGAAGTCGGTTTCCCTCCTCAATATCGACCTCCTGCTCCTTATCCAGACTATATGTGCCAAATGGTTCTCCCCCGATCTCAACGACAACGGACGCGCCCTCCTCCTGGAAAAAGAACCGCAAAGAAAACAAAATAATGCTTACTGCAAGGATGGATATCCCTAATATAATATCCGATTTCTTCATAAAAATCACCTCTTGCATTTTAGCATAAGAAAAGGATAAAATCAACCAAACGTTCGATTTCATCCTTTTCTGAAAATACTGCTGAAACAATTGTCGTCTTCAGACCAAACTGACTAAATGAAAAAGTAAGCCAATAGAATTATTTCCATGTGGAGAAGAAAACGTGATCGCCTATTTTCTCATACTTAGCTGTCAGATTGAGACGCTCATAGGCCGGCTGTGTCATAAAGAACAGATATGGGAACACTTCCGCCTTTCCATTAATCTTAATGTATATCTTCTGTCCCGCGGTGTAATTTTGGAACCGCTCCATAACCGTCTTTGCCGCTTTTCTGCAATCCTCGTCCACAAGAGTCGGATAACTCAGCGATTTTGTCAATGCCCCGTCCCGCGCAGGCTGAAACTGCTGTTTCTGATAGATCAGTTCACGAAGCGTATTTGGAAACTGCGCACTGTACACTCTGTTCATGATAACGATCCCCACCGCTACCTTTCCTGTATACGACTGATTTCCTGCCTCACTGTAAATGATCGAAGCCAGAAGCGTTTCATCGTCCACCAGAGGATCCGTATAATAAGTATCCTCCACCTCTACACTGGGCGCCGGCACATTGCTGATGGCAATCAGACTGCCCCGTCCCGCACTGTTGAACTTATATGTCTTGTCCTTTACTGTAACTGTGGTATTCACCACTTTTTTATAAGTGTCAGGATCAAAATAGTAATAATACTTTCCAATCTTCTGCAGGCCCACGCAGGCTTTTCCGTTGCTGCCCAGATAGCAGTCATCCTTCCAAGTCTTCGTCAGACGCAGCCCCGTCTTCCCCACGTAATAGCGTCCTACCCACTGGCTTTTGGCCATCGCGCCGGTCTCGCCATAATAATAATACTTCCCATTCGTCTTGACCCATTTGTTTGTCACCATACGGCCATTGGAGGAAGAAAAATAGTAAATCTTCTTCTTATATGTGCGGCGTCCCTTCAGAACTGCGCCACGACTGTCAAAAGCATATGTATACTTCCCGCGTACCTGGTGCATGCCGTTTACATACAGAGCTCCACTTTCTCCGGCATAGTACAGATTTTTATTATATTTGATCCATTTGTCCTGGAGCATCAGTCCGGATTTTGAAAAATAGTACCATTTTTTCCCTTTGTAAAGCCATCCGGTCTGGCGTACTCCTTTGGAATTTATGTAGTATGTTCCCTCTGCACTCTTTATCCACTTCTTTGTGACCTTCTTACCGTCTTCATAATAAGAATAAGTCCCGTTTGAATTCTTTTTCCAGGTTCCCTCTGCCCGGACGGTCATACAGGAAAACATCAATAGGAATAATATGGCTGTAATAAGAAACACTTTTTTATTCCTGTACTGGGTGAACATAAGCTTTCTCCTCCGTGATGTAACATTCTGGTTTTTATTTTGTAACATTTAATTCATATTATATGATATATATTACAATTTGTCAAACAGAATATAGCGCAAAATACAACATTTAGTTACATGATGTTACACTTTTCCCACACGGCATTGTATCAATGACTTTTAAGAAGTAAGCCGTCCCCGGATGAACAGGAATTATGAGCACAGCAAAACCGCCGTACAGATAATTTTCCATACGGCGGTCTGTGCCTGTTATCCTGCTTCCAGGTTCCGATCCAATCCATCTCTTACAGGATAATACAGATTATCCGTCCCCGGGATTCATTTACGATCCGTTTCATCGTATCCTGAAGCTTCTGCTGGCTCTCATCGCTGATGGAAGAAAGCTTCGTCTGTATGCCATCCTCCACCATCTGTTCAATGGATTTCCCGAAAATAAGCGTATTCCAGGCTCCCTCCTCCGAGTTCTCATTTTCTTTCATATAAGAGATCAGATCCTCTGCCTGGGATTCGCTGCCGACAATAGGCGCTATTTCCGTTTCAATATCCGCCCTGATCAGATGAATGGAGGGCGACGTTGCTTTTATCTTCACACCATATTTATTGCCCTGGCGGATAATCACAGGTTCCTCCATCTGAATTTCTTCTTTTAATGGCGTGATCACACCGTAGCCCGTCTGTCTGACTGCGTTTATTGCGCTGGAAACAGCTTCGTATTCTTTTTTCAGCGCTGACATTTCCCGGACGATGGAAATGAGCTTGTATTCACTTCCGATATCTGTTCCCGTCATTTCACTGAGCACCCGATAATACAGAGAATCCTGCATCTGCACATCAATCTCTGCATTTCCTGTTGACAGATCCACCGCTTCCAGCTTCGCCCTTTTTACGTACTCACTTTCTATGCCCAGGGACTCTGAATAAATATCCCTGACTGTGTGTAGCCTTGCCATAGTCCCTTTGGCGGCTTCAAAAAGATTCTGCTTCAGCCAGTGGGAATTTTCCAGCGTTTCCGTCCATTTCGGCATCTGAAATACGACTCTTGTCAGAGGGAACTCCAGCAAAAACTGTTCAAAAACATTCTGAATATCCTTCGGGCCCATCTGTTCACAGTTCAGTATCATACTGGTGACGCCATATGTATGATTCAGATATTCCGCTGTCATCCTGGCTTCGTCCGCATACGGTTTCGCAGAATTTACGATCACGAGAAACGGCTTCCCGATCTGGCGAAGCTGTGTGATGGCTTCTTTTTCCGCATCAAGAAAGCTGTTCCGGGGCAGCTCCCCGAAGCTTCCATCGGTAGTGATCACGATACCCACCGTTGCATGATCTGTGATCACCTTCTGAGTCCCGATCCTTGCCGCTTCTTCAAAGGACATCGGCTGCTCCTGCCACGGTGTTTTCACCATACGGGAAACTCCATTTTCCTCCGTCCCTTCTGCACCGGGCACGAGAAATCCGACACAGTCCACCAGCCGGAGTTTCATTACCGTTCCATCTCCGATCTCAATCTGCGCCGCCTCCCGGGGAATAAATTTCGGCTCCACCGTCGTCACTGTTTTTCCGGAGGCGCTGGCCGGCATCTCATCCCTGGCCCTGTCATATTCCTGATCCTTCAGTTCCGGCAGTACCATGTTTTCTACTACTTTTCTCACAAAAGTCGATTTCCCTGTCCGCACAGGGCCTACGATGCCCACGTAAATATCGCCACCTGTCCTCGTCTGAATATCCTTGTATAAATCAAATTTTTCCATCAAAAGACCCCCTGCATATACTAGTTCAATATATGCAGGGGGCCGTTCCGGTAGAACCGGATTACCTTCATCATATTTTCATATGATATCCGCTTTTATTCCGTTTGTTTCAATCACTTTGCATGTATGTCCGGTTAGCAGTATTATTTTACCGTAACCTTGCAGGTCTTCTTTACCTTGCCTGCCGTCACAGTGATCACTGCCGTTCCTTTTTTCTTCGCAACGATCTTTCCGCTGGCATTTACCGTTGCCACTTTCTTATTGGAACTCTTATAGGTAATCTTTGCCTCTGCGCCCTTCGGTGAAAGCTTCGGCTTCAAAGTGGTAGATTTTCCTTTTTTCAGAGTGATTTCATCTTTTACACCGGTAATGCCGGTAGGCGCAGTTTTCGGCACAGTGACTGTAACAACCGCTTTTTTGCTTCCCGATTTTACGGTGATTTTTGCCTTTCCGGAACCTTTTGCCGTGATAACACCCTTACCGGATACGGTGGCCACCTTCTTGTTGGAGGAGGAATAGCTTACCTTATCCGTGGTGGTGATCGGCGTGATCACCGGAGCCAGCGTATATTTCTTTCCCTTTGCCAGAGTCAGCTTTTTACTCACGTTGCTGATCTTTGAGGTCTTTACAGCCCCCTTCTGTACCGTTACCTGAACCTTTTTCTGCAGGCCGCTGGCCAGGGTAATCGTAATATTTGCTTTTCCTGTCTTATTCTGCGCCGTAATCTTACCTTTGCTGTTTACCTTTGCAACCTTCGTATTGCTTGACTTCCAGGATACGATATAATCGCCCGCTGCCAGCCCGGATACCTTTACCTTTGTGGTAGACTGTTTTACCTTCAGCGGAATCTTGGAAGTATTGACTGTCATAGTCGGAGCCAGGGCTGCGATCGGAGTGGTTTCCTGAACGCCGCAGACAGTACAGGTGCGTACCGATACACCGTCGGCAAATACGGTCGGGGCCTGAGCAATCGTCCACTCGCCAAAGGTATGGCTTCCGGTGGCCCAGAGAATATCGTCATATTCATCTCCGCATATTGTACAGCGTGCCTTTGCGGAGCCATTTGTGACGCAGGTCGGCTCAATGCGGCTGATGTAGCTGGGCTGATGCTCGCAGACTGTGCCCATATTAATATTGAAAGAACCACTCATACTATCCTCGAGATACTGCGCAATCAGATAATATGTCTTTCCCGCAGTCAAATTGTATTCGATCCTGAAATTCAATCTCTCGCCGCCGTCATCATCTGACACAAGAGTAGTCTTGTTTTCATCACAAAGATACGCATATGTATCCTCCTGTGTACTGGAATAAAATGCATATTTTGCCGTTTTTTCCGGTACGATCTTATAAAATACTTTTCCTCCTGCGGCCAGGGATGCACTGACCGTTCCGCCATTCGGCAATACTGACGCATTCTGGAAATCAGAGGCGTTTATTACTTTGATATCGAAATATGCATATCTGTGCATATACCCGTCAGTAACCCGGCATGTGATCCGACAATTCGACGTAATTTCCGGTGTTGTATAAGAGACCCCCGTCGCTCCTGGAATATCAATATCTTCTGTACCCATCCACTGGTACTGCAAAGCGCCTGCACCTGCATCTGATGAAGCTGATACAGACAGACTGACCGGCTGACCCATTTCTACAAACACATATCTGTTGGGTACTGGAGATACCGTAAGATGTGTCTCTGGTCTTACATAAAAATCAGCCCGTATCTCTTCAACATCATCCGATATCTTACACACATAGTCACCGGTTTCATTTACAGTTAAACTCGGAGCAACTGCATTCTGTATCAAATCTTCTTGTTTTGTGAGAGGATTATATTTATACCATGCATATCTGATTGTCCCATATTTTTCATCGTCGTGTGAAGCACTTACCGAGAGAACAGCACTTCCACCAAGGAACAAATCCACGAAACTTTCTTCATTTTCCACTGTAAGTCCCGAGGTCACATGGATAAAATAGTGATATCTCACAGAAAATCCATTCTCATCTACTAAATCACAGTAATAGTAATTCGTTTCCCCATCACTGTCTACTGTGTAAGTATTTGTATAGCTTTCCCCTTCAATCGGAAGTGGTTCTGTTCTATCATTATAGCTTGCATACCATTGATAAGTGATATTCTTTTCCGGTGACTCTGCTACTAAAGTGCATGTCTCGCCAGGTCTTACGGATGGATAAAAGAAATGATACTGTAAGCAAGAAAATCCTACCTGCGCAGTACAGTCAGCTCCTGAACGGTTCACGATTTTCAGCAAATATGGATCTCCTTCTAATATCTTAAGATAATATGCTTTGAAACCATCCCCATTAATCTGTATACAAGAAGCAGGTTCTTCTGCAGATTCGTACAAATCATATATTGTTACATCTATATTTTCCTGAACTGGGAGCTTTATATAAAAATATCCATCGTTTTCACCATTAAAAGTATAGCTTGCCTCAGTATTTGCGGGCACGGTAACTGTTTCCGTATCAGAAGTGATTGAAGCAGAAAGGGCAGCCCCTTCCATATAGCTACTGGTGTCACAGACTTCCTCCAACGCTTCAATTGATTCAACAAAATCATCCGTTACAATTTCATTTTCTACCGGCAAGGCAGCTTCTTCCTCATGATACAGACTTTCCGCCTCTGTCGGTGCGGATTCTGCTGCAGCTTCTGCCAACGTCTCTGCCTCCAGCTCTTCCGCTTCATCGGCCGGAGCATTCAATTCTTCCTTTGACTCCTCCGTTTCATTGGCCGGAACATTCAATGTTTCTGCTGACACCTCCGCTTCTTCAACGCCCGTGTCAAAAGAAATCTCTTCGTCCATGATCGCATCTTCCACAATCATATCCTCCTCTGCATACCCCACCAGAGCATTTGCCGGAGCAGATGTCATTACCATGGCCATCGCCAAAGCGAAAGCCAGCTTTCTCCTTTTCATTTCCTCTTCCTCCTTCTTTTCTCTATGCTTTGCCGCACAAATAAATATATTTTTTAGTATACCCCCCCCCGTAGTATTTTGGCAACATAGTTCCATCACATTTAATATTTTGTAAAATAAACGTAAAAGAAGCGCACAAAAAAAGCACCACACTTTCTGGTATTGCGGACTACCAAAAAGGTGGTGCTGTTCGTACAGATCAGCTTGCGGAACGTCATCTGTACGGGCTCTGACGGTTTGCTTTTGCGGAGAGCTGATACCAGCCAGAGCACAAGGAGGTATGTTTTGTGTATATCTCCATTGCCTTGAGACAACATTCCATTCATTTCATTCATGCCTGATTACCCAATTCAGACAATACGGCCAATTGACCGTTGTGGAGTGTTCAGCTTTACTCGGAAGCTCTTCTCTCATACCAAGCAGGTTTCCTGGCTCACAGATCATCGCTTACTTCTCCTTCTCACGTTTGTATGGGTACGCAATGGATTCTCGAAGCTCGCTCCCTGTATACAGTGACCGGATCGCTCAGGCATCTCACCTGATTCCCTCTTCAGATTAACTGCACTTGATATGGCAATTTCTTATTACACGTTAAAAATATAACATATTTTTTTCAATGCGTCAACGCCTTTATTTCAGTTTCTGAAAAATTGAAAAGTTAACGCACACAGAATCCTCTTTCTTCTACTATCGAAATCTCCTTCGCATCCATCCAGTCGATTGAAATGTATCTGTCATTGTTCAATCCTTCCAAAAGCTTATCAATAAGGATACTGCTTCCCTGGAGTTCCATACTGACCGTCCCGTCCCACTCATTTCTGACCCAGCCGGTCAGTCCCAGGGACTGGGCCATGTATTTTGCCTTATAACGGAACCCAACTCCCTGAACGCGCCCGTAAAAATGAATATGCCTGCGTATTTCTGCCATTTCTCTGTTATTCCTTTATTCTTTTCCTGACTTAAAATGTGTTTGCAGATCAAATACTGCTTTAGTAGTAGCAGTTATGCACCTTCTGCCATTCACAGATAATATCAATATTGTTCAGCTCCGTGCTGGTGATATATGTGTACAGCATGTCATTTGCTGAGCTTGACGGACAATACGGTTTCGCCTGCTCATACCAGTCTTTTCCGTTGAACTGATCATAGGCTTCCTTTGACGCGCCGCCGTTCTCCGGATGGAACACATAGCCATATCTGGCCAAGATCTCATTGATTGCAAGCTGGGATTTGTAATGCTCCTCTTCCACGCTGGAGCCCTCCAGTTTTGTCAGATCTGCATCCGTTAAGGTCTGGGTGCTGCTGTACGGAAAGATAAAATCAGAAGCGGGAGCCTGAATACCGTTCACCACCGTTATCATCTCCACGGGAGCCTCTAAAGCGCCGCCGCTGCCTTCCAGGGCAGCTCCGTTCCCAGCTCCCGATGCGTCAAGACTGCCTCCTGATATCCCGTTGTCCGTACTTCCTGATGCTCCCCCGGATACCGCCGACAGGATCTCCGGCGTCACAAGCGCAGTCTGCTGCCCTGCCGCATAGGATGCTACATTGTATGGTGCAATATTCACATACATTCCTTCTGCCTGCACCCAATATTTCATTATATCAAAGCAGCTTCTGATACTGTCCTCTGTGATATTTTCTACCTGACCTATGATCTCCTTCCTGTATGCCTCCACAACAGCCTCCTGCGCCGTGGTCTCGTCACACCCCAGGATTCCTCCCATAGTCAGTTCCTCCCCGGTGCGGAGATTGAAGGTGGTTCCCACCGGGAAGCCGTATCCGTGCGCCCCTCCCGTATAGCTGTAGTAGTCCTGTTCCACAGAAAAAATTTCTCCGTCAATATAAATAGACCCGCAGGTCACTTCTGAGGTCAGATGCTGAACTGAATCGGGATTATACTCCTGCACCTCCGCAGCAATTCCATTCATATTTTCCGCCTCATCCATGGCCATCTTGTATGCTTCCTCATAAAAATGCTGATTAATGCTGTCTACAATGCTCTGGTCAAAACCATCAATCCCGGCCAGTACGGGATACTCTATCTTTACGTAATCCCCCTGTGTGACCGTGGACACAGAAGCCTGGAAAATACCGGAAAAATATTCTTCTGCTTTCACAGTATTTTCTCCCCAAAAACATGCCTGCAAGCCGCCGATACAAATGCACGCTACAGCTATGGCCGCCGCTGTCTTTCTGCCCATTTTTCCGTCTATCCTTCTGTTTATCCTTCTATCCATCTTTTCATTCATTTTTTTATTCATCCCATTTTTCCTGCTCATTCTATTTTTCTGTACCTAAGCTTTTCACAGTATGAACTGCCTGATATTTTGAAATATCCGGCAGCTTCCCCTATCTCTGAAGCCTGAAACGCTGTCTTTGTTTTATTTGTATTCAGTATAGTATACCGTTCCCTCTTTTTACAAGCAAAAACAGGCCCGCAGAGAAAATTTTTCTCCACAGAGCCTGTTTTCTTTCACATACCTTCCGCAAAGTACCAGCGGAAGCTTCATCCTGCTCTTACAGTCCGGCTTTCTTTGCTGCCGCTTCTACTACATGGCTTACCAGAACAGACGTCGTAACGCTTCCAACGCCGCCCGGTACCGGAGTGATCGCTTCTACGATCGGCTCTACTGCTGCGTAATCTACGTCGCCGCAAAGCTTTCCTTCTGCATTTACGTTGATACCGACGTCAATGACTACCTGACCCGGTTTTACGTACTCAGCGCCTACCACACCTGCACGGCCTGCAGCTACGATAATAATATCTGCTTCTCTCGCTACAGACGGCATATCCACAGTTCTTGTGTGGCAAACAGTAACCGTCGCATTCTTCTTGATCAGCATCATGGCTGCCGGCTTGCCTACTACAAGGCTGCGGCCGATGA
>JAUNGD010000088.1 GCA_030524705.1 Lachnospiraceae bacterium
ATATTCCAATGCCTTCATTTATTCTTTCTCATACTCCTCAATGACACAGTCATGTTCCCGTGTTGCCTTATCATAATTAATCCCAACCAGCAAAAGCTTTCCTTGGTAGTCTGAAAGACCTTTTCCGTATTCTTTCTTTTTAATCTGCTCAATCGCCCCCTGCGCCGATTTATTCCACTTCAGCTCCACAACAAGCGCCGGTTTTTCTGCAAATCTTTGCCGGGGCAGAAATACAAGATCAGCGAATCCCTTGCCGGAGGGCAGTTCCCGATATATCGTATAAAAATTCCTTGCCGTATACAGCGCAAGAGAAATCGTATAGCTCAGTGCATTTTCATCATTGTACTGCAGATGCGATGTTTCAAAATGGGCCTGCTCGATTCCGATTGCCACCTGTTCCGGGCGTTTCTGCCAGATCGCATTCAAAGTATCCGCTGAATTTTTCAGAGCCTTTGACACTTCCCCCCAATCCGATACCGTAATGGCGTTCACATATTCGCCCCGCACCTCGTTATTCGGTATAAAAGCGCATTTATGGTTAAAATCATAGCCCAGATAACCCAGATGAATCAAAAGCGTAAGCACATCATCCTCTGTGCGGAAAGTTGTCATATCATTAGCAAAGCTTCCTATATTTACAGATACGCGTTCACCGGCCAGCATACTTAAAATATCATCCTTCAGCCCCGCAAAATTCATGTCAATATACATTTGCAGCGCCTCGAAAGTCTCTGTCTGGTTCCAGTATGAGTCGCACACACCGGAAATTGCTGCCTCTACCACAGATTTAGGACTATATACAGAACCTGTTTCCTCAAAATAATATCCGTCATACCACTCCTTCATCTCTGCGGCACTCACTTCTCGTTCCTGACACAGCTGCTTTACCTCTTCTTCCGTAAAGCCCACATATTCTGCCAGCTGTCTCGGATTCGTCATGGAAAATTCCGTAAACATATTTAAAGCGGAATGGGTGCCATATTTCTTTATGGGGAGTATTCCTGTCATATAGGCCAGATGAATATAAGCTTTATCCTTCAGAAAATCCCTCAAAAAATCAAGATACTGCTCCTGCGCTGCCTGATTTTCTTTGTATTCCCTGAAAATACAGTCCCATTCATCAATAATGACCACAAAAGGACGTTTGCTCTCTCCGTATGCATCCTGCATCGACTCGATCAAATCTGTATCATCAAAATAGTCAACATCCGGATACTGTTTTTTCAGATCACGTATCAGCAGTTTTTTTATACGTTCAATCAACCCCTCCACACTTTTGCTTCTGCTGAGGAATTCCTGCATATTCAGAAAGATCGTGTCATAATTGTTCAAATATTTGTCAAAGCACTTCTCACCTGCAATCCGAAAGCCTGAAAATAGATTTCTCGAATCACAGCCCCGGCTATAATAGGCAGTCAGCATATTTGCCGCCATGGATTTTCCAAAACGGCGAGGGCGGCTGACACAAATACATTTCTGAGACGTATGTAATACGGAATTTGTATACTTGATCAGTTCTGTTTTGTCTACATAAATAGAAGAATTTACCGCTTCCTGAAATTTCTCATTTCCCGGATTTATGTAATTTCCCATATTTCCCGCCTCCATTCATCCATCTTATCATTGTTTCATTATA
Organism: Lachnospiraceae bacterium; assembly: GCA_030524705.1. Taxonomy (GTDB): domain Bacteria; phylum Bacillota; class Clostridia; order Lachnospirales; family Lachnospiraceae; genus Choladousia. The sequence continues at coordinate 1,637 of JAUNGD010000088.1, forward strand.
GCATACCCACCGCAGAAGGTACAGGCAAAAATCCGGCCGCAGCGCTGCCTGCGCTGTGACCGGATTTTCAAACTATTTCTCCTGCGGATAAACGCGGACCGCTCCAAGCTCTTCCGGCAGATCCTCGTCCGTCAGCTTCATTCCCATCTCATCGCCCTGTTCCATCAGATCCTCCAAAAATATTTCTTCTTCCATAGGCCTTAGTCTCTTCAGACTGATTTCCAGAGATACTGCTTCTTCCTTCGGCGGATTGCCGTCCATGCTGTCAAAGGTCATCTCCTTCGTCGCCTCGTCATAATCCACCGCCATATAAGACAGGTGTTCTCCCTCATCCGTCTCCACATCCAGCATATAATCAAATGACTCCACTGTCTCTCCGTTAAATTCCTCAAAGCTTCTCGGCTCACCGTCGCAGACAGCCCGGATACGGCTCGTCACATCGGTACATGTGATTTCCTGGAAGTGAAAAACAAGACCGTTTCCTGCATCAATGTCACAGTTCAGAGGAATTTCATATTTTTTCTGTGAAAGCTCCTCCTTCGTTGCGCTAAACTGAAAACAGAATTCCGCTTTACTTTCCCAGGTACCCTTTTCCTCCCCCGGTTCTGCATACTGCAGCTGCAGTTCAACACTTGAAATTTTGTCCGGCATTGCATGTTCATCGATCATATATTCCAGATAATATCCCTGCGTTTTTGTATTCTCCCCATAAAGCGGATTCATGTCAGAGGTGGAACCTGCAAAGGATTCCAGCCATTCGCCGTTTATTTTCACTTCATTCAAAAATACATTGGCAGGGGTCTGTTCCCCTTCTGCTTTCTCTGTCTCCACAACAGCCATGATCTTATTGGAATCCAGAATGACCTCCTTCAATGTCATGCTGACGCCGTTTACCACCTGGGCCTCTTCAATCACCTCCGTATATGTAGCGAGATCCTTTTCTATGAAAAGCCACTGGGCGATCTGGGTTCCAAGCTGAGCAACAGCGGCTTCCACCTGTTGATGAAACACAGTTCCCAGACCCAGCAGCGCAACAAGCGCCGCGCAGGCCGCCCGTACGCCCAAATAGCCGCCTTTTTTTCGTTTCTTCTCCCAGGGCTGCCCGGCGCCCTCAATAAACCGTTCATCCACATGTCCCAGACATTCTAAAAATTCGTAACGCTCTCTGTCCATCAGATTCTCCCTTCTGCTGCCAAAATTCTGTACAGCTTTTTTCTGCTGCGGTACAGGTTGGATTTTATGCTGCTCACCGTTTTTCCATGGCGTTTTGCAATTTCCTCCAGCCTGTCCATGTACCAGTATCTCCTGAGAAAAATGTCCCGGTCTTCTTCGGACTGGCTTTGCAGAAAACGGTTCAACAGCTCGTAAAACTCTTTCTCCTCCATGACGCAATCCAGCGTCTTTCCCGTGATACTGTTTAATTTTTCCGTCTCTGCCTCTATATCTGCCATATGTAGATCCATCCGCTTGGCAGCGTATTTTTTCCGCAGACAGTCTATGGCCAGCCCCCTTGTTATCATTCCGACAAAGCTTTGCAAAAATGCCGGCCGCTTCGGCGGAATACAGGACCATACATGAAACCATGTTTCATTGACACATTCCTCTGCGTCCTCCCTGCTGTTCAAAATATTCCAGGCGATTTTGAAGCAATAGCCGTTATATTTGTTCTCCAGCTCCCGGATAGCCGCTTCATCCCGCTCCAGAAACATTTTGACGATCTGTGCATCATTCATCTGTATTTCCCCACTTTTTATTTTTGTCCGGTCAGTCAGGACTCTGCGAATACTTTATACCGCTTTTCCAGCATAACCGGAGCTTTCATAAGCGCTTATATAAATATAGTCGTATTTTTTTCCCGGCGGTTGCGGCCTTCGGTACAAATATCATAAAAACAGCAAAGACCGGTCATTTTTCCATGATCAGTCTTTGCTGTTCTATCCTTTCATACTATTTTACTCTTACTATCCGGCCCTTTTGATGAGGCTTCTTTTCACAAAGCTACCGCCTATAAGGTCGCCGTCTTAAACGTCGGTGTATAACCGTGATCCTCCAGAGCCTTGATGATCTTTGCCTTATGCTCGCTGCCGAAGGCTTCCATCGTAATCGTCAGCTCCACCGCGGCATTTCGGTTGGTGCTTACAAACTGGTTGTGATCCAGGCGGATGACATTTCCCTGCTCCTCCGCAATGATGGAGGCTACGCGCACCAACTCGCCGGGACGGTCCGGAAGCAGCACGGATATCGTAAAGATACGGTCTCTCTGGATCAGGCCATGCTGTACCACGGAGGCCATTGTGATCACATCCATATTTCCGCCGCTGAGGACGGAAACAATCTTTTTATTTTTCACATTCAGATGCTTCAGCGCCGCCACCGTGAGCAAACCGGAATTTTCTACGATCATCTTATGATTTTCTACCATATCGAGGAAGGATACGATCAGCTCATCGTCGCTGACGGTGATGATTTCATCTACATTCTTCTGGATATACGGGAAAATATTTGCTCCCGGCGTCTTCACTGCCGTACCGTCTGCAATGGTATTCGCGCTGGGAAGCGTCACAACGTGCCCGGCCTCCAGAGACGCCTTCATGCAGGCCGCCTCCTCCGGCTCCACGCCGATCACCCTGATCTTCGGATTCAGAAGCTTCGCCAGGGTAGAAACACCGGTAGCCAGGCCGCCTCCACCGATCGGCACCAGAATATAGTCCACCAAAGGAAGCTCCTTCACGATCTCCATGGCGATCGTGCCCTGTCCTGTGGCGACCGCCGGATCGTCGAAGGGGTGAATAAAGGTATATCCGTTCTCCTCCGCCAGCTTGTATGCATACTCACACGCTTCGTCATAGACTTCGCCATACAGGATCACCTCTGCGCCGTAGCTCTTCGTCCGGTTGACCTTAATCAGCGGCGTCGTAGCCGGCATGACAATAACCGCCTTGCAGCCGTACACTTTAGCCGCATAAGCAACCCCCTGGGCATGGTTTCCGGCGGAGGCCGTAATCAGGCCCTTTTCCCGCTCTTCATCCGTAAGCGTACTGATCTTGTAGTAAGCGCCGCGGATCTTGTAGGCTCCTGTCACCTGCATGTTTTCTGCCTTCAGATATACCTTATTTCCTGTCTGGGCGCTGAAGTACTCACTGTAAATCAGCTTTGTCTCCTGCGCCACACGCTTCACGCACTCGGAAGCTTCCTCAAATGATTCCAATGTCAACATATTCTGACCTCTCCTTAATAAATTCAGTTAGTTATTTTCTGCCGCCCCGGTATCTATTCCTTTACATCAAACAGCGCATTCACAAACTGATCCGCATTAAATTTCTGCAAATCGTCAATAGATTCGCCGACGCCGATGTATTTCACCGGTATTCCAAGCTCTGACTGGATCGCCACCGCAATGCCGCCCTTTGCCGTTCCGTCAAGCTTTGTCAGAATAATACCTGTAATATCCGCCACCTCTTTGAACTCCCGTGCCTGAGCCAAAGCGTTCTGGCCAGTCGTACCGTCCAGCACCACCAGCGTCTCCCGAAATGCCTCCGGATATTCCCGCTCAATGATGCGGTTGATCTTTCCAAGCTCGCTCATGAGATTCTTTTTGTTATGCAGTCTGCCCGCTGTGTCACAGAGCAGGACATCAGCGTTTCTCGCCCTTGCCGCGGCAATCGCATCATATACCACAGAAGCCGGATCAGAACCCTCCTGGCCGCCAATAACATCCACATTCGCCCTGTGAGCCCACTCCGTAAGCTGTTCTCCCGCAGCAGCCCGGAACGTATCGGCTGCCGCCAGCACGACCTTTTTCCCCTGATCCTTCAGCTTGCCCGCCAGCTTACCGACACTGGTGGTTTTGCCGACACCATTTACACCGATAACCAGCACCACGGATTTGCGGTTTTCAAACTCATATGCCGTCTCTCCGACATCCATCTGCTTTTTAATGCTTTCGATCAGCAATTGCTTACACTCGGAAGGTTCTTTGATATTCTGCTCCTTCACCTTCGTTTTTAATTCTTCTATAATTGAAGTAGTGGCATTGATTCCAATATCACCCATCACAAGAATTTCTTCAATCTCATCGTAGAAATCATCATCAATACTGGAAAATCCATTAAAGATCGCGTCGATTCCAGAAACGATATTGTCCCTCGTCTTAGCCAGTCCGGCCACAAGACGCTTAAAGAATCCTCTTTTTTCTTCCATACCATCACGCTCCATTCTGGTCATTCATCAAGATCATCTTCTATCAGGTTTACGGACACCAGTGCAGACACACCTTTTTCCTGCATCGTAATTCCATACAGGCGGTCGGCCGCTGACATCGTTCCCCTTCTATGAGTAATAATAATAAATTGTGTATTCTTTGTCAACTTATGCAGATAACCCGCATACCGATCAACATTATTTTCATCCAACGCCGCCTCAATCTCATCCAGCAAGCAGAAAGGCGAAGGCTTCAGATTCTGTATCGCAAACAGCAGGGCAATAGCCGTCAGCGACTTCTCCCCGCCCGACATCTGCATCATATTCTGAAGCTTCTTTCCCGGCGGCTGCGCGATAATACGGATACCTGCGTCAAGAATATCTTCATCCTCCACAAGCTCCAGCGCTCCTTTTCCACCGCCGAACAGCTGCTTAAAGGCTTTGTCAAACTCGGCCTGTATCCGGACAAACTGCTCTTTGAACTGAACCCGCATACCGTTGTCCAGTTCTTCAATGATCTTCAGCAGGGCTTCCTCTGCTTTCAGCAGATCCTCATGCTGGGCTGAAAGGAAGGTATGACGTTCAGAAACGTCCTTGTACTCTTCGATCGCATTGACATTAATATTTCCAAGACCTTTTATCTCACTCTTCAATGCGGAAATATTTTTTTTGAGCGCTGACGCATTGTCAAACTCCTCTTCCCGCAGTTCAGAAGCTGAATGAAAGGTCAGAGCATACTCTTCCCACATATAATTGACAAGATTGTCCTTCTGCTCACTCATTTTTTCCAGCTGTGCATTCAGCCGGAAATGCTCCCGGTCAAGCAGACTGATACGCTGAGAAAGCTCCTCCCGGTTACTGAAAAACTTCTTATGTACCGCATTCTTTTCTTCTTTTTCCGAAACAAGGGCTTCTATTTCCTCCTGAATCTGTATTTCAGAGCATGCCGCCTGTTTCAGTGTCTCTTTGATCTCGGCAATCTGAATTTCTTTCTCCCTGACACTCTCTGCCGCATTCTTTATGTCCGCTTCAAACTGAAGCTTATCTGCTGCCAGCTGCTCCTGTTCCTGCCGGATTCGTGATACATTCTGCCGGATAAACGTTTTCTTCTGATTCAACTGTGAAAGCTCCAGATGGATCTCCTCCGTACCGGATAATGCGGCTTCTTCCTCCCTGCGTTTTTTCTCCAGCTCCGCCTGCTTTTGCAGTATCATCTGCTCCATGTCATACTCTGCACGTTCCGACCGCTCCAGTTCCTGCTGTTCCTTCGTCTGGCTCTCTTTAATTTCCTGGATCTGAAGCTCAATCTCACTGGCCTCCGATTGTATACGCTGATATCCCTGACCCGTACTGTCGTTCTTCTCATTCAGCTCGTTCAGCTTCATCTTCGCAGTATTCTGAGCCAAATATGCTTCCTGCAGTTCATCCTTTAACCGAACAAGCTCATCCCTCATACTGTTCCGGCGCAGACGGCTCTGGTCTATTTTCTGCTGAAGCTCTGTCAGTACCAGCTTTCTCTTTTGAACCTGTTTTTCCAGTTCATCAATCTCCCGGCGTCTTCCAAGAAGATTACTGGAATTTTTGAACGCTCCGCCACTCATAGAGCCGCCGGGATTCAACAGCTCCCCGTCTGTCGTTACGATTCTCAGGGAGTGCCGGTATTTTCTCGCCAGGGCGATCGCGTGATCCACATGGTCCACCACGACCGTTTTGCCGAGAAGGAACTGTACCAGTTCCGCGTATTTCTGTCCGGCTGACACCAGCTCACTGGCAAGCCCCACCACACCTGGCTCTTTCAGAGCCTGCGGTATGGAAAAACCACCTTTTCCTGTAATACCTGACAACGGCAGAAACGTCGCCCTGCCGTACTTGTTCCTTTTCAAAAATTCAATCTGCTGCTTCGCCGTCTCCTCCGTATCCGTCACAATATTCTGGATGCTTCCCCCAAGAGCCGTTTCAATCGCGATCTCATAAGTCTTTTCTACTTTAACGATATCGGCAACAACACCAAGTATGCCAGGATTTTTGTCCCTTTGTTCCATCACCCGCCGTATGCTGTTGCCATAACCGTCATATCGTTCCGCAATATTCTTCAGCGATTCCAGTCTGGAGGATTCTCTGTGGAACTCTGTCTGTTCGCCTTCAATTCTGCGGTTGTATTCCTGAAGCTGCTGCTGAACCACAGAAAGCTTCTCATTTACTTCATCGCTGTGCCGTGTCAGGCCCTCGATCCGTTCATTAATTTCTCCGTATTCCTTTGTAACCTCCTGGCGGATAGTCTCCTGCTCGGCCTTTTCACTTTTCAGTTTCAATGCTTCCTGCGCAAGCTGCGCCCTGCGTATCTGCGCCTGCTCCAGCATCGTGACGTATCGCTGCATACGTCCTTTCACCGTTGCTCTCTGATTCAAAAGCTCAATGATATCGCTTTTCCCTTTTTCAATCGCAGACTCCAGCTCTGCAATCTCATTTTTCACCCTGCTCACTGCATCTGCGGCAGACGTCTCCCTTTCAGACACCTCTGCCAACTGTCCTTCCAATGAGTTCAGTTCCTGTACCGCCTGCTGTTCCTGAAGTTCATGCTCCTGCATCTGCTGCAAAATAGAGCTGATCCGGGATTGCAAATGTTCATCACTAGTTCTGGCCGTATTGATCTGCTCCCCCAAAAGCTCAATCTGATTTTCAAACTGCTGTCTGCGCAGTTTACCCTGAGAAATCGCATCGCGTTTCTCCTGAAGACTGACATCCAGTGATTCAATCTGCGCTTCCAAAAACTCGTACTCTTCCTTTGCTTTCTCGTACTCCGCTTTTGTATCCTCCATCTGTGACTCGGCCAACTGCCTTTTTTCTTCTACACTCTGCAGCTCCTGTCTGAGCCGTTCAAACTCCAGCAGGAAAAGATTCACATCATACCGCTTTAATTCATCTCTCTTCTGAAGATATATTCTGGCTGTTTCCGCCTGTTTTTCCAACGGAGCCAAACGTCGATCCAATTCAGCAAGAATATCATTGACACGTACCAGATTCTGCCGCTCTGCTTCCAGCTTTTTCTGGGCCGTATTCTTACGGCGTTTAAACTTGACGATACCCGCCGCCTCATCAAAAAGCTCTCTGCGCTCTTCTGGTTTACCGCTTAATATTTTATCAATCTGTCCCTGTCCGATGATGGAATACCCTTCTTTACCGATACCGGTATCATAAAACATTTCATTGATATCTTTTAAACGAACCTGTGTCCCATTCAAAAGATATTCGCTTTCACCAGAGCGGTAAACACGCCTGGTAACGGTCACTTCATCATAAGCAACGGGAAGACGATGATCCGAATTATCCAGGGTAATTGATACGGAAGCATACCCCAAAGGCTTTCTCGTCTCGGTTCCCGCAAAAATGACATCCTGCATGCTGGCGCCCCGAAGCTGCTTTGCGCTCTGTTCTCCCAGAACCCACCGGACTGCATCCGCCACATTACTCTTTCCGCTTCCGTTCGGACCTACGATCGCAGTAATTCCATTGTGAAACTGAAAAACTATTTTGTTTGCAAAGGACTTAAATCCGTGTACTTCAATGCTTTTCAGATACATCCTGCTGTTTTCCCTTTCAATCCAATAATCGCCCGATACGCCGCCTCCTGCTCAGCCGCCTTCTTCGTGCTTCCTCGCCCCGTACCCATGGCCTCATCGCCAATTCTGACATCGACAATAAATCGTTTTGCATGATCCGGGCCCTCTTCCCCAGTGATCACATATTTTATCTCAGCTTCTTTAAAGTCTCTTTGCACGATCTCCTGCAAAATAGTCTTGCTATCATAAAAGAGTTTCTTATGCTCGATATCCGTTAAAATAAACCGCTCCACGAACTCTTTTGCATTAGCAAAACCACCGTCAAGATAAATCGCGCCGATCAGAGCTTCCATCGCGTCTGAAACGATGGAGTTTCGGAACCTTCCCCCTGTATGTTCCTCTCCCTTCCCCAGGAGCAGATACTTTTCAAGATTAATTTCTCTCGCACACATAGCCAGGGTCGGCTCACAGACAATGCTGGCCCGAAGCTTTGTCAGCTTTCCCTCCGGCATATCGGGATACTGGTGAAACAGAAAGTCACTGCTGATCACCTCCAGTACCGCATCTCCCAAAAATTCCAGTCGCTCATTATCATGAAACTCGCCTTTATGCTCATTCGCATAGGAGCTGTGGCACATTGCCTGCCGCAGCATGGAATCCTCTTTGAACGTATAGCCAATCTTTATTTCCAGCTCTTTTGAATTAAATTCTGCCATTTCCATTCTTCCACCCTTATAAAAAGGAGGCTTAAAAAGCCTCCCTCAATTCTATCCTATCGCATTTCTGATAGCTTCAGCGGCATCTCCCACTGAAACGATCTTTTCTGCTTTTTCGTTGGGGATTTCAATATCAAACTCTTCCTCAATACCCATAATGATCTGAAAAACATCCAGTGAATCAGCCCCGAGATCATCTACGAATGTAGTTTCCGGCGTAATTTCATCAGCATCTACGTTTAAAACCTCTGCAATAATGCTCTGTAATTTTTCAAATTCCATAATATCAACTCTCTCCTTTTTTTGTATCTTTTATTTCTCCCAGCACATCCGCTTATCAGCCCGCCTTCTTCGCCCTTACGGACAAAATAATCTCCCGCAAGCTATAATGTGATATGCTCTTTGATTTTTTCATTGATGCGCTGCTCTGTGAACTGCACACATTGATAAATAGAATGTTCGACCTCTTTGGCCTTCGAGCTTCCGTGGGTCTTGACCACGAGTCCTTTCAGCCCTAAAAGCGGCGCCCCGCCGTATTCTGTGGCGTCAAAGGATTTTAACGTGCTTTTCAGTGCCGGCTTTACAAGCAGAGCACCAATCTTTGTCTTAAGGCTCTGCATCATGCTGCCCTTGATCTTGCCGATCAGCGTTCCGGCAACACCCTCATAAAGCTTAAGGATCACATTTCCAACAAAAGCTTCACAGACAATTACGTCGCAGACTCCCTCGGGAATATCCCTCGCCTCCACGCTGCCGATAAAATTGAGGTCGCTGCACTGCTTCAAAAGCGGAAAAGTCTCCTTCACAAGCGCATTTCCTTTCTCCTCCTCAGCACCGATATTTACAATGCCTACCCGGGGATTTTTAATGCCAAGAACATCTTCCATATAAATGGAACCCATCCTGGCAAACTGAATAAGATGGGAAGATCTCGCATCCACATTGGCCCCACAGTCAATCAGAAGCGACACTCCATCCTTCGTCGGAATAAGCGGAGCCAGAGCCGGCCGTTCAATCCCTTTGATACGCCCCACGATCGCCTGGCCACCCACAAGGACTGCACCGGAGCTGCCTGCCGAGACAAAAGCATCCGCCTCGCCGTGCCGCACCATCGTAAGCCCTACAACAATGGAAGAGTCCTTTTTGGTACGTATCGCTGCTACAGGCGGTTCCGCAGTCTCGATCACCGTCTCAGTATGTACGATTTCGATCCGCTCCTGCGGATAGGAGTACTTCGACAGCTCTGCTTTGATCATGTCCTCCTTACCCGTCAATATCACACGAATATTTTCATGATTAGTTACAGCCTGCACTGCACCCTTAACTATCTCGCCAGGCGCATTATCTCCACCCATGGCGTCAACAACCACCCGAACTATTTCACCCATGCTGTATCCTCCTGCTGCATACAAAACAAAATAAAATTGCGCATCTTCTGCTTCGCAGAATCTGCTCTCTGCCCTCAACTGACAGACTCGAAAAAATGCTTCGCATTTTTCCTCGTTGATATACCAAGCTCCTGCCGGAGCTTCGCATCTTCTGCTTCGCAGAATCTGCTCAAGCCTGCTACGCAGGCTTTTGGTATATCATACTAAACATCATGGTAAAAATCAACAGAAAAATGAGGCTGTTACAAAGTAACAGCCCCAATATACTGCATGAAATTAATCCATCGCAATAATTTCTTTTTTGTTGTAAGTTCCACAAGCCTTGCAAACTCTGTGCGGAAGCATCAGCTCGCCGCATTTGCTGCACTTTACAAGATTCGGAGCAGTCATTTTCCAATTTGCTCTTCTCTTGTCTCTTCTAGCCTTAGAAGTTTTATTTTTTGGACAGATAGACATTGAATTACACCTCCTTAAAATTACTGAAAATATCAAGGATCTTGGCCATTCTTGGATCCAAATCTGTTCGTTCACAATCACATGAGCCATCATTCAGATTTTGTCCACAAGTGCTGCAAAGCCCTTTGCAGTCTTCCCGGCAGAGTACCCTCTCCGGCCAGACCAACAATGCCTCATCGTGAACAAGCTGATCCACATCCAGGTTATATCCATCAATATAATCTTTTTCATCCATATCAGTTTCCATATCGAACTGAATTGAAAGTTCTGAAGCTACAGGCTTCAGACAGCGCGCACACAAAATCAATACCTTAAGCTGTACATCGCCCTTTAAGATCAGCTTCCGGTCACCGGCATTCTCAACAGTGAGTTCTACTGGAGTCTTTTCCGCTATCTTAAAATCACCGAACCTGTAGGATAAAGTATCCAGACCAAGCTCCGTCTCCCGATGTATCACCTTTCCTTCGGATAAAATCACTTCAGTAAGGTCTAACAAGGCATATTCCTCCTAACGCACTTTTTAAATTATACCTACCAGATATTGATTTGTCAACCTGTTTTTATATATTTTTTATACAAGAGCCACTGTCTCACGGCAGATCGCCAGTTCTTCGTTGGTGGGAACAACTGCAACCTTAACCTTGGAATCTGCGGTGGAGATCACACAGTCATCACCACGCTTGCCGTTTGCTTCTGCATCCACTGCAATACCAAGGTATCCAAGATAACCGAGAACCTTCTCACGAACCAGCGGAGCGTTCTCGCCGATACCTGCTGTGAATGCGATAGCGTCTACGCCGTTCATAGCTGCTACATAAGAACCGATGTATTTTGCTACACGGTAGCAGAATACTTCCATAGCTGCTGCACAGAGCTTGTTGCCTTCGTTCATGCCGTTCTCAAGATCACGGAAGTCGCTGGATACTCCGGAAATACCCTGCACACCGGACTTCTTGTTCAGTACGTTCATAACGCCTGCGATGTCCAGGTTCTCTTTCTTTGCGATGAACTCCATGATAGCCGGATCAATGTCACCGGAACGTGTACCCATAACAAGACCCTCCAGCGGAGTCAGACCCATGGATGTGTCCACACACTTGCCGTTCAATACCGCTGAAATGGAAGCGCCGTTGCCAAGGTGAGCCACGATGATCTTGCTGTTGTCCAGATCCAGGCCCAGGAACTCTGCTGCATGCTTGGAAACGAAGCTGTGGCTTGTTCCGTGGAAGCCGTAGCGTCTTACTTTGTATTTCTCATAGT
>JAUNGD010000089.1 GCA_030524705.1 Lachnospiraceae bacterium
AAATGCAACACGAAAATCGGATTGTGGTGTAGCAGCGGCAGGTGGCTCTGCCGCTGATTCTTCTTTATTTCACAATTGCTGGAAATTCTGCCGCAATCAGCTTTTCTTTCAGCGCCTCTGCATTTGCCTGAATATCAAATGCCCCGCACTGCACTTTGTACTGGCCGTCTTCGTTCTTAATGATTGCTGAGAATCCTGCGGCTTTAAGCTGTGTCACCAGCTTGTTCGCATTGGCCTTGACGGAGAAGCTGCCGGCCTGCACCTTGATCTGCTTATTAAGCGGTTCCGGGTCTGCTACGGCAATCTTCCGGCCGAAATACAGGTGGCCCCATTTTGTGTCGCGCATATCCTTTCCCAGGTACTCATATTTTGCCAGCAAGTTCGCACACTTGGCCTGATCCATATTGCCGCAGCCATCACTGTATTTTGTGAAGGATCTAAACTGCAGGATCTTCGCATCCGTAAACCGACGCTTTCCCTGGCAGAATACGTCATACACTGCCTGACGGGCTTTGTCGGTCGTGTCTTTGCTGCCGTAAGCGCTGAAATTGCACTGCAGCACCTCTGTGATTGTCTTTCCGAACTGACCGGACTCAAGCATATCATGAATGCACTGAGCTACAGCTACAAGGGCATCATATGATTTGATGATACCGGCCTCACCGTATACGACCTTAGAAATCGCTTCGACATTGCTGTCACCGATTGCGACGCCTTTGATGTTCTGTTCTGCGGCGCCGATCAGCTTCTTGAAACGTGCCCAGTCATTCCTTGCCCGGATCTGTGACGGGCAGTTCTTTGCACAGACGTCATAATGCTGCACAACCCGGTCTGCCGGAATATTCAGTTCTTTCATGAGCTGCTTTACAACTGTGACTGTGTTCTGAAATGCTTTCTCATAATTGTATCCAGCGTTCACGCACATCTCAACGCCAACGCTGTTACGATTACTTACAGTGCCAAACAGCTTGCCACCGTAATTGACTCCCACATGCCACGCGCCACGGTTGTGCGGCATTGCCTGATATGCAGAACTGTCATCTACATAATAATGTGCCGACATGCCTTGAAAATTTCCATCATGCTGGGCTTTTGCGTCGGCAGTCTTTTTAAAATTATCAGTGTTATGAACAACAATATATAACGGATTGTTATTCGCATAGCTGTTCTGATTTGAAATGTAGTCCTTATTAATTTTTAATGCCATATGTACTCCTTATCTGATAGGCAGCCGTGGTGGCCGCCTATCTCTTCTGGTTAACCGGTGTAGTCCCTTCTTTCCGGACATTATGTGTCTGGTTTTGGTTCTCCACCTTTACTTTCTGGGTTATGCTGTTAAATTCTTCGTTGCTTTTCTTCTGCTGCTGTTTTTCCAGCGCTTCCTTATCCATGTTCATCACCTCATAGATAGAGTGCGCTGGCTGCAATAAAATTATTCAGGTTATCCCTGTGATCCATTTACCTTTCCGTCATCTAGCAAGTCTTTGATCCCGTTAAACCATACCTGGATAACCTTCTCAAGTGCTGCGTCACTCAATACTAACTGCAGCCAGCCGGGCAAGAGCTTTCTGGCCTCCTGAATCACCCATTTCATTTTCTGTTTACCTGCTGATGATTCTGTAAATACATGTTCAGCTTTCAGAATCAGCTGATAGACATTCTCCCGGATCTGCTCCAGGCTCCGGTTCTTGAGATACGAAAACACCAAAATAATCACACTAAAAACAATTAACATACCAATGATTACCAGCGCCCAAAAAGGCGCCATTGCCAATAATTCACTCATAACTTATTCCTCCTTACATTCCGACCTGTTTAAATATGTATCCGATTACGATACCGATTACCGCCGTTGCCAGATGCCCCACTACTTTCCGCCACATCTCCCCGTCCCGGGATTCCAGGGCCTCCAGCCGCTTTCCCTGCTGCTCCTGTTCCTTTACCATGCTCTGCAGGGATACCGCCATCTTTTCTACCGAGGTTGCAATCTCCCCTATCTGACGGGTAGTGTTTTCCAGCAGCTCAATACGCCGGTTCTGGCGGCGGTCCTCTTCTTCCATCCGCTTGCAGAATTCGTTATGTTCCTGCCGCGAAATATATTCATCCATTATCTCATCCTCCTCCGTCCATTATGCCGGCGCTAATCACAAATAGCTGCATATGCCCAGGCAGCATACCGCCGATACGCTGCCTGGGCATATGTACTCCCCTTTTTACTCCGGGGATCCCTCTGGGGCTTTTGGCATGCCTACTGCGCTAATTCTTCCAAACCAAGGTCAACCAATACTTCTTTCACCTGCTGCTGGATTTTTACCGGCACATCAGCAAATGTCTTTTTCCCCTTGATGATCAGGGTTGCATATACAACTGCCATATCTTCCACATCCTTCCCAAATAATATTCTTATGATAAGATTGCATAGCATCAATCATCACCATCCAGCATTGAGGATTTCTCTGACTGCATCTTTCAGAGCTTCCGGTACTTCGTTAAATGTTTTGATACCTTTTCTGATTAATTCAGCGTATATTTTCGCCATATGCTACACCGTCCCTTCGTAGATTTCGCACAACGCAAGCTGCATATCCGTTACCTGGTCTTCGACTGACGCAAGCCGCCGCTCTGTCCGATCCGGTTTACACAGTACTACAGTTACTAGTTTACCCGTGATTTGCGCCTGTCCCTCATCATGTGTATACCCGATCGCTGCCTCCATCTCCTGACTGATGCTCTGCAGCCCTGTATATCCATTGTAGACAGCCAACGGTTCTCTGTTTTCCGACAACAATGTCATAATCTTCGTTTCGTCTGCAGACAAAAAGATCTCATTTAGGCCACTCAAGCTATCCTCGCCTGGCAAAAATTTAATAGTTACTTTTTCTTTATCTGCGAGAATTCCGCAGGTGATAATTTCGAGCTCTTTTCCAGAGCCCAGTACAATTTTTTCCATAAAACAGCCTTTCTGGACGGATCTGGCCGTCCTTAATGCATGATTAATAGTTGCAAAATCACTTTTCTGCCCATGTTCCGTATGTGATACCCGGTTCGTATATAGATGTAAACAAGTGATTTCCTGATGTGATTGCGATTCTAAAAGTAAGTAACGTTTCGTCTCCGTTCTGCATTTCGAATGCGATAACAACACCTGCGTCTGTGTTGGGGGCATTCTGGGTATTAAAGCCATAGTAATATATGCCGTTTTTTTTGGTTTGGGTGATGGCATTTGTAACTTCTCCCTTGTCTTGCAGAATGAGTGGTACACCGTTAATTCCGTTCCAATTAACCGAGTTAGAAACACTAGCATAATCAGCAGTTTTGGCGTGGGAAACCGAGAAGTTGGATGGATTATATACATACATATCTGTCGCATCATTTCCGCCCCAGATCCATGTTGGTTGCCCTGTCTGTCCGCTCCAATTCCAATTTTTATTACAGGATGCGTTGGAGGGTATTTTGTCTGCTATCTGATCCTGTAAAGCCTTCGCCACCGCCGCAGATACCATCTTATCCGTCGCCGCGGTCCCTACTGCAAACAGGTCCTCGTCTGATACGTCTGTGCCCTCAGCCAGGTCAGTTATCTTTTTAGCTTTTATTTCATCTGACATTTCATTCCTCCGTATTTATTATTTTACCGTCACTGTCTGCCAGGAAAATGCCGTCTGCATCTGCAATGGCAAAAATGACAGGCTTGATCTCAACTGCAAGCACGTACTGCCCGCCGGTATTTACCGGATTAGGCATCAGGGTGACGCCGGTGATCACGATATTCGCATCTGCCATAATCACCCCACCTTTATTTTCACATTATCGACCCAAGTCTCATCTGCGATCTTATAGATAAACCGCAGGCAATAAGTGCCGCTCTTTCGGAATTCTACAAGGGCATCAAGCTCGTGATCCGTGATGGTACATTCCCCTTCTGCCTCAATGTTCCCCGACAGATCAAGCAGCTCATATCGCGCACTTTTAATTGTAAACGGGACGTAATGCTCACATTTCGTTTTTACAACACTTTTGACGTGAAACTTTTCTCCCTGATCAGCCGTCAGTTCTTTTACATACTGCATACTCAATTGTGTAACCCCCTTCCGAAATTTCTGCCGCGTATTCCGTTTTTTCCGGGATTCCCGAATACTTTTTCTCGAGCAGGCTGCAGAGAAATTCCGAGATCGTCGGGAAGCCAGTGTAATCCTGCATTCCTGCCTCTACGGTATAGCCCCGTGGGACGATGTATCCCTGCAGTGTATGCCCGGTGATTGCAAACAGGGCTGTGCATATGTATGCCTGGTTCCCTGCGTCATTCTCGGCATACAGTTCAACAATATATTCTCCCTCAAGATTAGAGGGAACAGTGGCTTCCCATCTGCTCCCCTTATATACTCGAAGGTTATCTCCAGCCCGTTGGCTTTCCCGGATACCTTCGTAATCATCAGTCGGTGACTTCCACAGAGATGATGAAGGTTTTGCCTGCGTCAACCGGGTTCGGCGTCATGGTTACGCTGTGGATTACCGGCGCCCCAGTGTCCAGGGTGACAGTTCTTGTGACTGTCGTACTCTTGCCCGCAGCGTCAGTCGCAACGACGGTGATTGTGTTCGCTCCGGCCGCCAGGGTAAGGGCTTTGCTAAAGCTTCCATCCGCATTCACAGTTACTGCTTCCGCTGTACCGCTGTTCAGCTTCACGGTCACAGTTACCGGGCTGCTGGTCACATCATTTGTCGTACCTGTTACTGTGCAGGCGGCCTTGTTTGTTACCGATTTGTCTGCCGGTGCTGTCACAGACAGGGTCGGTGGAACCGTGTCGACCTTAAAGGTAACGCTCTTCTGCGCTGCCGCATTACCGTCATAGTCGGACGCATCAAACTTAATTGTATGCGATCCATCCGCAAGAGCTGTAGGCGGAGTATAGCTGCACTGGTAGCCTCCTGTAATGGACGTCTTAGAAATTGCTTCTCCCGTAATCTTTGTCCCGGAGTCAATCGTGATACCGATTGTCGCCGGGTTCACGCCAGAATCATCATCCGTCACCTTCCAGGTGATTGTCGGCTTGTTATTTGTCAGCAGCGCGGAAGCAGTCGGCGCCGTAACCGCAATTACCGGGGCCACTTTCTCTTTTACCTGCAGCCTGAGGCTTTCTCCAAGTGTGGCGTCTGTATCGTCTTTTGCCGTAATGTTTCCTGCGTCATCCGTTGCCTTGACTGTGACCGGATAATAATGGCCGCTCTGTGTATAACTCGACTTTGCCGGAGCGGTAACGGTTGCTTCGTATTTCCCTGTCGCTGAATTTAATGTCAGGTTAATCGTCTGGCCGTTTACAATGGCCTGTGCTGTTTTTACACTCATATCCTGTTTTCTCCTCTATTTTTGATTTTGGCATAATAAAAAGACCCCTGTCAGGGTCTTGCTCTGATTGCCATATAATCCCCCCTATTCTTCCGGTGCATCCGTAATTACATTTCTCAGCGCTGCAATGACCGCTTCCACTTTTTCTTCCAGTGCAGTGATCCGTTCATCCGCATCTATCTGTCCAGACAGGTTTTCTAAGATCTGCCCAACATCTTTTCCGTTTACTTTTAAACTTTCCGCTTCAATATCCGCTCCGGTCAAGACCGCATCGGCAAACTTAGGGCCGGTAATCACATCCGCGAAAAGTTTTTGTACCAGGTTTTGAATATCTACCTTTTCCGCCGTGACTGCGCCATCGGAAAGCATGTCATTTTCTACCCATCCGCGGGGAATATTGCTTCCGTCAAGCCTTGCATAGCTCTCGTTTAAATTCCCGACATTCCCGATTTCGTTCTCCATTTTTTTTACTGACATCTGCAGCGCTGCGAGGTCGGCGTTGAAGCTTTGCAGTGTTTCAGACCTTGCAATGCCGCCTTCCAGGTTAATGATGTCGGAAACGTTGATCGTCCCAGAATATCTCCCGTCGTCGGTGATTACAAAATTCACAATATCAGAGGATTTTTTCAACTTTTCCTGCATTTCCGTAAAGGTCATCGTCACGCTTGAGAATTCGCAGGAATTTTTATCAGGGTTATGCAGGTACTCTACTGTTTTCGTGATCCTGCGGCTTGCCATCGTCCTTGTCTCCCGATCGATGAGCTTCACCTCATCCCCCAAGCCGTAAGATAAAAGGCCATAATCTTTCCTCTGCTTTGCCAGGTCTACGATGTCGCAGGAATACGTCTCTGCCGGCTCCGACATCTCCTGCAGCTTCGCTTCCCCGTCTTCCATGAGCGTCTGCGGATCCGTGTATGATTCATCTTTCCAGATGTACGTCAGCTTCTTGCCCGAATACTTATAGTTTTCCAGATAGTTTTTCCCATCATTTACGGATTCGATCGTCAGCCCTTCCGCCCCGATCGGGATGATCCGGGTATAATAATCATAGCTGTCCGACTCTTTCGTGATCCGTTTGAGGTTCAGTCCCCCCATAAAATAGGCGCCTTTTTTCTCTCCCATCTTTTGATACAGGTTCACTTTTTTGTGTATCGTATCAAATCTGTGATCGCACATCCAGGCCGTACACAGGTTTTCTATAACCTGTAAAGAGTTGCAGTTCATCATGCCGGCGCTACGGACCTTATCGACATCACACTCCCCGATGCTCCATCCGGTTCCCTGAAGGGCCAGCTCCACCGCTTCATTCAGGCATTTATCCCTGACGGAAAATGCCAAAAACGGATTCCCCTGCAGCTCTTCAAGGTTGAGGAGGCAGGTTACAGCCATATCCGACCAGCTCTTGTGGCTGATCTTTTTTATCACATATTCATCCGTCCTGGTCCTGACGTAGTACTCATTTTTCAGGGGAATCTCATCAGGGTCCTTGACAGTAAAAGAGAGAATCCTGTCCGCGCTGCTTAAAATACTCTCCACCTTGGGATCTGCATATTTTGTCAGCATCCCGAGCTGTATATGCTCCTGGTCATATATTTTCAGCATCTTATCCCTCCGTTACATGTACCTTGGTTCATACCGGACCGTTACGCTCAGCCAGTTGCTATTGGTCTGAATCACATTTTCCCCCGGCTGAAGCATCGGCAGCGCCCATATATCTACATCCTCAATCTTTACCTTCCCGTTCTCCGTGATAAGCCCCGTTTCCCCGTCTATGGTGATCTTTCCCCCTGGGGTGGTATTTCTCACTTCTATTGTGAGGCTTTCCCCGGTCCGCGGGTCATAACACAGCCCGTCAATCGTGAGTACATCGTAATCGTACGTCACAATTGCCGCCATGTCATTGTCTACAATATACGCTCCGTCATCATCACAGAGGATTGCAGCCTGCATCTGGCCGTACGGAATCCCTACTGCTCCGCCCTGCGGGACAAGTTCAAGGATGACCGGCGTTTCTGCCGTCCCGATGTTCTGTATCGTAAAAGTCGTAGATACATCAATGGAATACTCCTGCGTTTCACTATATTCGTACCCTACAAATTCAAGCTTCAGGACATGGAAGCGCTGCTTTGATTTTTCATCCGTGCTGTATTTATTCAGCACCGCCTTAAATTTGTGCGTCGTCCAGTCCGGCTCTATTATCACGGTATCCAGCAGATGTTCTAAAATAATACCTCTGTTTTCCACGATCTCCTGATATCCATTCCCTTTTACCCATAATTCGATTGTAAAGGTCTTGAATCCCAATTGATTTCGCTGGAATATCGGACGGTTGCTGCCAGTGTTCCATGCCGAGCTGTTTGATAAAGCATGATGACCATTTACAAACCGCGCCTGCCTCGCATTTGCCTCTGATATGTCCCAGCCGTTAATCCGCATCAATACCGCCCCCTGTTCCGTATCATTGCCGCGTCCCCATTTTCTTTGTCCATCCACGGCTACATCTGCCCGGCCATCACGTCTGGATAAATGACCATTTTCAGGTTCTTGATCTCTTCTGCCATGTTCCCCACGGACAACACCATATCCTGCATCATTTCCAGAACGTCCTTCATATCTACGTTGACCACCGGAGCCTGCGGCTGATACTGCTCTGTCAGGCGGTTCAGCCTTGAGATCCCCGAAAAGTCTAAGGCCCCCATCTGCAGCTGCAGTTCTGCCTGCTGGCGCTTCATTTCTTCCTGCGCCGCCGCGAGTGTGTCCTGCATCATATCCTTTGCTGATTTCTCGGCCTGCTTGGTGTTGTCCTCCATACCGAGAGCCACGCCCGCCGGGATCTGCGGCCCGGTCTCCCGGCGGAACAACCTTGCAGGGCTGTGGATCTCTGCCGCTTCATCCATCGCCCGTTTGATCGACTGTACCACCTTTTTCGACGATTCCTGGATCTTTGTATAATCTGTCATGCCGGCAAGGATACCATCTAAAGTACTTTTCCCGATCATCTCCCCTTCCTGTTTCAGGGCACGGAGCTGTCCAGATACCTGGGATACGATCTGTGTCGTGCTGTTATACATCTCGACGCTGTTTGCCGCTTTCCCGATTCCAGCGATCAGACCGGACACCGCATCTTCCCCGATGTTCCCGGCCTGGCTGACAAGGCTTGCCAGTTCCCCGGAGATGCCGGTATTCAGTTCAGCAATGGCAGCACGATATTCCGCATTTAATGCGTCCAGTTCAGACTGCGCATCTAAACGGAGTGTCGTAATCTCTGTATTTGTTTCCAGGCGGAGGGATTCATTATCCTTTACTGCCTGGGACATGGCCAGGGCATTCTTCTGCTCCCACAGCCTGCTATATTCATCAAGCTGTGCTGCAGTCATCTGGTTGAGTGAGTAAATGTTTGCAGCAGCGTCCGGTCCCATCTCTTTCAGTTCATCCAGCAGTCCCTTTGACAGGTTCTTTTTACCCAGCTCCTCAAGCTGCTGCTCCCACAGGGTCAGGCCGGCCACCTGGGTTTTCAGGTTATACAAAAGGGTGTCTGCATTGTACCCAGTCGCATCCCAGGATTCGAACAAATTCATAGAAGATAGGATGTCCTGCTTCCGACTGGCTACCGCGTCTTTATAAGCATCCTCAAGTTCTTTTACATTGTCAGCCAGTTCTTCATTAATCTTCTTGCTATTCTCTGCATAATCTTCATCCAGCTCCCTGCGCTGATCGTACCAATCCTGCCGGGCCTCAAGGTACTTCTGATCTGCCTCAATCCTCTCATCCGTACCAACCTCAAACTGCTGCCGCGCAAGGTCCCAGTAGTCCATCTCTGCTTTTGCAGACACTTTATAGTAGACTTTATATTTACCTAAGATGTCTGACTGCACGCTGGCATGCGTTTTCAGTTTCTCTGCTGCAGCCTGCTTTGCTGCCTCGGCTGCCCTTGCCTCCGCCTCTACAGCTTCCGCTTCTGCCTCTGCAATATCCTGCTGCAGGCTTTTGATTTGTTTTGTAGCGTCATACCACGCCTGCGTCCCTGCTTCAAGCTGCCCCTGCACTGCCGTCCAGTATGCAAGCTCCTGCTGTAGCGAAACATCGTTGAGTACTTGGAAATTACTCATGTATTTCTCAGCAGCAGAATAAATTTCAGAGTAATATGTTTCGGCATCTTTTTTGGTTGTCTTTTTCTTTTTCCCGCTTCCGGTCGTCGTGGTCCGTGATACGCCAAAATTTGTATTGATCTGTGATGCCAGATCTACGCTGCCCACCTGCAGCCCGACCACGTTGTTGAGTTGGCTCATTGCTTTCTTG
The DNA here is from genome assembly GCA_030524705.1 of Lachnospiraceae bacterium. Taxonomy (GTDB): domain Bacteria; phylum Bacillota; class Clostridia; order Lachnospirales; family Lachnospiraceae; genus Choladousia. The sequence continues at coordinate 9,641 of JAUNGD010000089.1, forward strand.
TATGCCGATGTACCAGACTTCGTATGCTTTAATACCTGCTGCCAGTAGTATTTCTCATCTTCAAGGGATGTCTGGTGCGATTGTTTATATTTCGACAGCCACGATACCGCGGAAGTATAGACCTTATTTGACATCCTTGAGGCAGCTTTCCCGGCCAGCGATGCCTTGTCCGAGATTCCGAACGCAAAGCCCTTTGATACCTGTGCCCCGACCTCATCACGGAATACCTGTGACGGGGAATGGATCTGCAACCTTGCCTTTGCTGCCGCAAGCGCCTGCGCCGCCATGTTTGAGGCAGCGTTTATCGCAGCACTCTGCCCTGCACGGATGCCGGATGCAACACCGGAAGACATATTTACGCCTGCGCTGTAAAAACCTCCGGCCTGTGCAGCTGCAGCGCTGCGGGCTGCGTCTGCCAGGGCTCTCCCCGCTGCTGCCGTCTGTTCTTTTGCATCATTCAGTGCCCTTGCGTATGCCTGCGCCTGCTCCCTTCCTGCGCTCTGTATCTGCTTGAGCTGCTGCCTGATTGCTGTGACCGCTGCCTGGCTAAGTGCAGACCCGGATCCGGCAGCGGACTCTGCGGGCAATGCCAGCCCCGCTGAGAAGGCTTCCCCTAAAGCCTGTCCCGCAGACTGGTATTCCCCAGAGCTGCCCTTCAGGCCGCCGGCATCCGGGCTCAGCGCTTCGTTAATGTCATTCTGTGTTTCCTGAAGGCCCGAAACGACTGCTTCCCCGAGTGATCTCCCGGCAGTTTCATAATCGCCGCTCTTTTCTTCGATACTGCCCGGATCCAGGATTACAGCTCCGCTATCTTCCGAAAGGGCTTCCTGCAGTCCTTCCGAAACCGCGGCCCCGAGGTCAGCGCCGCCCTGCCGGTAGGTTTCTGCATTCTCTCCTATCCCGTCAGCGCCGGCTTGGACAACAGAAGATACCGCAGTTTTCAGCGCTTCTTTGCTCTCCTCAATTCCTTCCGCGATCGCTTCTCCCAGGGCCTTTGACTTCTCTTTGTATGTGGATGTGCCGTCTTCTATCGCTCCTGCTCCCGCATCCACGCTACTCTCAACAGACGTCTTTACCCCATCCGCATTCGTTCCCTCTTCGATTGCTTTCTGCAGCTCCGGGCTCTTCCCGGCAATCAGTGCCACAAGATCGCTGTAAGCATCCACGGCGTCCTGCCCGCCGGCCTCAATGCCGGATGCCAGATCCGCAAGGACATCATCTCCTATCCCGGCATTCTTTGCTACCTCGGAGAGCCCGTCAAAGGCTCCCTGCAGGCTGCCGTTTAGCTGTGCGATCGCTTCCTCCGGGGCAGTCTCACCGCTGGCGATGCTTTCTGCCAGCCCTTCCGGTATCTTGATTCCGCATTCCTGGGCTGCCTGGACAGCTTTGTCAAGTTCGGCCTTTGTTGCGTCCGCAAGGCCGCTCCACCCTTCCGCAGCAGAGGACACTGCACTGTCAATAGATTCACGGAGCTGTGAAAAATCTGCATCCGATGATCCGAGTTCTCCCATGTATGCTTCATAAGCTATCTTGTTCGCTGCCTGGACCTGTGCAATACCCTCGGTCATGTTCATTGCTTCGATCCATCTGTCATTTAGCTCTTTGACCTTTTCCGGTTCTTCATCGGCAAAGGTTTGGAGGATATGGTCAAGGGTATTTTTCCCCTCAAGCCCCATATCCTCCAAATATCTCATGAATTCCGGCGAGATTTCTTTCCCTACGTGCTCTTTTACCGCCTCAAGGCTTTCCTGGTAATTCTCAAACGCTTCGATCTGGCTGTTGAGGTTTTCCGTCATGCCTTCAACAGAAAGATTCTCGCCGAAGTCTTCTGAATATTTCGACGTGTCGAATTTATCAAAAGGATTGATCTTATTCTGCAGGTCTGACTCTATCTCAGAAACGTAGCCTTCGTAGGTGTCCAGGATGGACTGCGCTGCGGCCTTCTGGGCCTCGGCGCCGGCTTTTGCGGCCTCAGTGTTTTCCTTCAATGCATCCGTTTCTGCATCAATAGCCGCTGCCCCATCAAGTCGTTTACGTTCTAGTTGCTCTTGACGTTGTATGTCAGCATCGTTTCCTTCTCGATTTTTCTCTTCTGCTTTTGTAAGTTTATCCACTGCTTCTGTAGTGGTATCAATAATTCCTTGAGCCTCTTCAACTGCTTTGTTCGCTGTTTCCTGAGCCTCTTGTGCATCAAGCAATGTCTTATATGCACTTGTAACTTCACCCTCGTAGCTCCCAAATAATCCGGCATTCTCTTTTAAGGATTCATTATTTTTTGCAAGCGCCTCATACGCCTCCTCGCTTGCCTTTGCATATGCCTGCTGCTTGATCAAGCTCTCCTGATTCTCAATCAGTCTGGCAATTTCTGTACTGGTCAGGTTGATTTTCCCCGATTCTTCTTCGAACGCTGCAGCAAGCTCTGGAATACTGCCGGATAGAGCGTCTACTGCATTTTTCACCTGATACTTCTGATATTCAGATAATTCTTCCTGGGTGGCCAGATCAATAAGTATCTGTTTATACGCTTCCAGGCCAGATACATCTGCTTCTGTACCGTCCAGAATCTGCGAGGCATTATCCAGCATATCCTGTATTTCATCGTTTGATATCTTTACATCATCAATAAACTGTTCGATTTCACTTTTAGGCTGATTAACAGCATCCCCTATTCCTGTAACTACCTCTGTCGCTTTCTCGAATAATCCCGTTACTGTAGGCAAGGCCTTGTCAGCAATCGGTGTAATAAGATTCTCCTGTACTGCTGCCCCAAGCCCAGATACCGCTGATTCCAGGTCTGAATAACGCACTTCTTTGAGACTGTCCATGGACCCTTTGACGTCCTTGTATTTGTCGTTCACATCATCCAAGGCAGTGAGTACCTGCATGGCATTGTCTTCGCCAAGCGCAGACCATACTTCGCTTGCAAGGGTAAGGGCTTCCTGCTGGTTCGTCATCTCGGAGAGGTCATTGATAACAGAATAGAATACGTCGCTTGTGGAGGCCTCCCCGTCTTTCCACTTCTGGAATAATCCCTGTGTTTCCGCAGAAAAGGAAGAAAGATTGTCCTCAATACGGCCATCTGCCAGGGAATTACCAAACTCTTTGACGTAGTCATTTACCTTGTCAAGGTTGTAGGCCCCGGCATCCAGACCGTTCTCAAGGATCGCAAACATCTGCTCAGCAGAAAATCCAGCCTGCCCCCAGAGCTGGCCATACTCCGTGATATTGTCAACCAGTTCCCCGGAGCGGTTCAGGCCATTCTGGGCGCCTGTAGTGATCAGGTCAAATGCCGTCTGGGCATCAACCCCCATAGTCTTCATCATGACGTCTACTGCGCGAATAGACTCGTTCACATCCATGTCAAAGGTGTCCCGCAGTGTAAGAGCAGATTCTGTCACGTCTGTCATGTCAGTCTCATTCAGTTCACCCTTGATCTGAATGACCTCCGACATGGCATCGGCTACGTCACCATAGTCTTCACCAAAGTTGTCACCCTTGATCTGCTGCATGACCTTCTGATATTTCTTTGCAGCAGCCTCCGAGAGCCCGGTGCTTGCGGCCAGCTT
>JAUNGD010000015.1 GCA_030524705.1 Lachnospiraceae bacterium
GCAGAGCCGCCTGCAATTTTGCTTCATCCGTTGTGGTAAGATATGGATAGATCGTGTCCTCACCAGAATAGAGATAGCGCAGATACTCTTTTGCCTCGGCAGTAGTCATTTTTTTGCGACCAGCTAAAATCTGATTGAATTTTGCCATGGCTTTTTCCCTCTGGTAGCAGATAATTTCATAAATGAATTTCTCTTTCGTAGGGAAAAAGTTATAAAACGTACTGCGTCCAAGGCCGACGGCCTTTGTCACTTTCTCAACGGATGTATGTGTCATGCCGTATTGTTTCAGAAGTTCAAACCCTATGGCAAGCATCCTTTGTCGCAGTTCTTCTTTCTCTTTTAATGAAAAAACCTGTGGCATATAAATAATTCTCCTTTCGACGGCAATTTGAAGCGACAATTATTTCAAAAAATGTCGCATCAAAAGTATAACATATCCCCTGCACTGCGTCAATGAAACAACCCATGCAGGGGAGCTGTTTTAAGCCATACTCAGCTATGCCGTGGATCGGATAAAGAATTATTTTGTTTTGGTGTAAGTCAGCATCCAGTTCCCGTCCAAATCACTAAATTCCAAACTCTTTCCATCATCGGAAAATTTGTATTGCGTGACCTCGGCGCTTCCATCTTCACCAACGGCAACATAATAATTCTTGTAGACGAAGTAGCCGAAAGTGTCTGCCTGCTCGCCGTCTAAGTAGGTAATCAGAGTTCCGTCCTCCTTAAACTCTGAACCGGCAACGCCAGTGATGCCTTGATCTGCATACACGGGAAAATCGCTAAAATCAGCCTCCCATGTACCGACAAACTGGCTAGTGTAATCCATAGCGGTACTTGTGCTGGCTGATTCGTTCGTTTTACCGTAGCTGACAATCCCTAGAGAAAGCATCAGCACACAAATCATTGCAGTTAAAAAGTATTTCATTTTTTTCATAGTATGCCCTCCTTGTGACAATTCTATTTTTATTTGCGACAATTATTTTATTTATTGTCTTATAAAGGTTAGCATAATCTAACTCAAATGTCAATAAAAATAATTATTAATCTAATCATCATTAGAGATGGGTAAATGCTTTGATATCTCCTCATTTTTCGTTTTCTCGTTTTGGGTATTTTGCCATTTCTGTTACCCAAAATAGGCGGTGATCGGATATGGATTTCCACTCTTTATCTCCCCTTTCTGCCAAAAGCTCCCGCCTTTTTACGCATAAAAAAGGCAGGCAGCATCCAATGCCCCTGTCCATATGCTCCCTGTTTTTCTACCACGGCAGTTCCTTTTCCCCCGGCAGTTTCGGTGAAACCTCCATATCCCCAAGTGAAAAGGAAAGCGTTTCGCCCTCCACACTAAGAAGGCTCTTTTCATGGATCACCTGTCTTTTGCCGGGTTCCCCGCCCGCTTTTTCGATGCAGAGCAGGCTGCTGATCTTCTCCGCATAATTTGCGCTCCACGCCATACTCCCGTCCCCGCCGAGTCCGTCAGAATAAGCCACCAGGATCACGGCGCATCCAGTGTGCTGTGCCATCTCTGCCAGCTTATGGATGATGGGATAGACCATTTCCGGCTTATCCCCATAGACCTCCTGCTCCACATATTCCTGGATCGGGTCCACGATCACCACGCGGATCTCATTTTCTGTAACCAGCTGCTCGATGCTGTCGTCCGCAAGCGTAAACGGCAGCATATCATGGATGGCAAAAATACACGTTCCAGATCAGCGCCTGCCTCCATCAGCCTCGGTTTTACCATATCGGAAAGATCATCATCCGCAGTCAGGTACAGCACGTTGCAGGGCTTGAGTTCTCCCATATCCGGCAGATACCTTCTGTTCGTGCAGGCAGCAATCAGTCTGGCCGCAAAAATACTTTTCCCTATGCCCGGTTCCCCATGGATCACGGATATCCTCCCAAACGGCAGGTAGGGATACCAGATCCAGCTGGCCTTCTGATCCGGCACTTCACTCATTTTCTTCATCCAACGGTTCCGGCCTTTCCATTCAAACATCCTTATTTCCTCCTTCATTCTGTTTCGTCCTCTTGTGTTTCCCCGATTTCGTACACGTCATAGACCTCATCTGCCTTCAGTTTCAGCTTCGTGGACAAAAATTTCTCTATGTCAAAGGCATTCTTCGGGTCCGCATCCGCCGTATAGCGATAATTGGGGTGTTTCGTGATATCATGCTTCTCTGATAAAAACGGACGGACGCCTCTTAGCTGCAGGATGCACTTTCCCCCATCCATGACCGCCAGCTCATCCTGGCTCATAAGCTCTTTTCCCAGCTTCTGGTAATTTAAGCTGTGGGACGTTTCCCGTCCCCGGCTCTCTCCGGTATTATAAGTGTCAATGGTTTCTTTTCCCAGGACTGCCGCCAGCTCCTTTAACGTAGTCGGCTCCTTCCCTCCCAGAAATATGGAACAATCCATGTTTCCAATGATCGTATCTGCGTTATCTTTGTAGATTGCTTTTAACTGGCTCTGTGCCTGCAGCACCAGGCAGGCCGACACCTCCCTGGAGCGGATCGTTGCCACCAGCTTTTCCAAACGCGGAATCTGCCCAATGTTTGCCGCCTCGTTAATCAGGCACCGCACATGGACCGGCAGCCTCCCTCCATACACATCATCGGCCTTTTCGCAGAGCAGGTTGAACAGCTGCGTATAACACATAGAAATTAAAAAATTAAAGCTGTCATCCGTATCCGACATGATAAGGAACAGGGCCGTTTTCCGGTCCCCCAGGGGGTCAAGCTCCAGTTCGTCATAAGCCGTTACCTCCCTTAATTCCTCAATATCAAACACGGCCAGCCTCGCACCGCAGGAGATCAAAATAGATTTCGCTGTTTTCCCAGAAACGATTTGTAAAGGACTTTTTAATCAAATTCACAAAAAATTCATAATGAGGCGGTCCTTTTTCACTGCCGACAAGTTTACTTTTGGCCTCAAATGGGATATACTATAAGCGACCTCAAGTTTTCTTTAGATTTCAAGAATAGAAAGGGTGACTTTTATGAATTTGGCGAAAATCTCTGCAAATGGTCAGATCACTGTGCCGGTAGAAATCCGGCGGCTTCTCGGCTTAAAGTCGGGGGATAAAATTTTGTTCTTCCAGAAACAGGACGGGGAAATCGTTGTAAGTAACGCTTCTTCCAAAGCAATCCGAAAAGCGCAGGCCGCCTTTACCGGGGCTGCCGAAGCTATGGGCATTTCCAGAGAGGATGATATTCAGGCGCTTGTAGACGAAGTACGCTACGGAAAGGAAAGATAATATGCGGATATTGGTTGATACAAATATCCTGTTTTCCGCTTTGGTTTTTCCCCGTTCTAAACCGGCACGGGCGTTGCTGTATGTTGCGGACAATCACGAAATTGTCTTATGTGACCGCAATATTATGGAGCTGCGGGATATTTTGAAGCGGAAAGCGCCTAAGTTCCTGCCGGATGCGGAAGTCCTGCTTGCAGAAATGTCCTATGAATTGATTCCGGCGGTAGACCATGCGGAAAAGCTGATAAGGGATGCAAAAGATCAGCCGATCTTAAATGCGGCGATTGTGTCCGATGTGGATATTATTCTGACGGGAGATAAAGACTTTTTAAGTCTGGAAATGGAACATCCGAAATGTATGACAGTTGCACAATTTTTTGAAAGTGAGGGTATAGAAGAATAGCCCATCACTCTTGAACAAAAATGCAGGGTGGGAATCCGAGAGAACTTGGGTTCCCGTCCTGTATTGTCTTTCATAGTGTTTACATCTGCTGTACCTCATTTTTCAACATACGCTTGATTTTATCGCTCATGGTTTCAGTGCTGGTGGTACTGAAATGCACACGCACTTTGTAGGTGGTCTTGCCGATCTTCTTCACAAGCGCCGGTCTGTCCTCTGGCGCGGGCGCTGCTGTGGCGTTCTGGGTCATTTTCTCATTACTCATAGGGTCTATACTCTTTTCCCGGCCAGCCCGCCGGTGGCGGCGGGGTAAATGTCCAAACAACAGGGGGGTCGGTTCAATCTTGGGATACAATCCCCTTTGCCGCTGCTTTCGTAGCCTTTGCCTGCTCCTCCCGGAAATTCCTGCCGGAAAAGAGGATGGGCGCACACCGTTCCAGCTTCCCGTTTTTCCCAATCTTCGGCGTCCCCCTCTGCAGCAACTTCCCGCATTCTATCAAGATTGTCCCTTTCGGGTCCGTAACTACATAGGAGCTGTGCATCTGCATCAGGTTCGGCTTCAACCAGAAGCGGGTCTTACCGGAACCGGAGCCGCCGATCACCAGCACATTTTTATTTCTCGCCGTTTTCGGGTCTTTGGGGCGGCCATTTATGGTAAGCCGCTCTGTCTGTGTCAGGATGATGTTGTTGGAAAATACCGGATCAATATATAGTTCGATATCTGCGGCGGTTCCCCAGCGGGCAGAGCCGTATTCTGTGTTATGCCGGTACTTCTTTGCGTTTTTCCCCTTCACATAGACTGCCAATCGCACACCGGCACCAAAGAGAAGGCCAATCAGGATATCCGCCGGATAAAAGCTGGGGAAAGGGGAACGAAAGGCAGTATCAAAGGCTTCACTGATATGGAGCATCTTTTCGGAAAAATCTGCCCCTTGTGCGATCCGCCATACCACCCCTAATTTCGTAGCAAACAGCCCCAGCACTACATACGGGGCATTCAAAAAGATCAGCCGTTTTGTCTTTCGGTCCATTATCGCTCCCGCTCCTTCCGCTTCGTCCTGTCATGGACGGCGTTCTTAACCAGGTCTTTAAACTGCCCCAGCCGCTTTAAGACAGACGGCCTTGAAGCCTTCCTAATCTTCCTGGAAGAATACTCGGAAAATGCGGCAGTTAAGGCATCCGCATCACGTGCCTTAAAAAAGATCAGGTATTTCGGCGGTGATGCGCTGCGGTCTTTCTTTACTGCATAATCCACCCCGTATTTCCGGGCGATCCGGTCAAAATCCCGGATGGACGGGTCTGTGATCTCAATGTTGGATACCCCAGCGTCCTGGCCGATCAGCTCTTTTACCGTCTGCTTCCCCTTCGGTTTTACGGGCGCATCCCTGCCCTTCTGTGCTTTTTTCTCTTTCCGGTGCGCCATATACTTTGCAACCGCTGACCGCAAAAGCCTCCCGGAAAATTTTGTCCCGCTGACCACAAGGGTCACGGTCCTGTTTTCCACCTCTTCCTGCATAATTCATCCGCTCCTTTCTGGCAGGCATCAAAAAAAGCAGCCTTTAGCTGCCATACATATCGTGGTTTACCAATGATGAATAATAATTGCTGATCGTGGTCGGAGCGTTAAACAGAACCGTCAGGATATACTGCTTGATATTTTTTATCTTTGTTGTATTTTCCTTTAAGCAGGAAAGCACAAACTGGATATGCCCCATATCCAGCTTCAAAAGCCGGGACTTTACTACTTCATGGGGAAAATCACTTCCGGCCACCCGTGTGTATTTCCGGTTTGCGCTTACAACCTCCACCATCAGCTCAACGATCTCATCAATCAGCTTCTGTTCATACGGATAATCATTCAAAAGGCTCTCATAGCCGATGTTTTCACAGATCACCTCCCGGTATGCCCTGATCTGATCCAGGGAAGGGTATCCTTTTCCCTTCCGTTCCGGCGGCCCATCCGCCGCCTCATGCTCATCGGAAAGAAAAGAATCGGTAGTTGCTCTATCCGTATTTAATTCATCTTTTCTTAGTTCCTTAGTATTTAATTGCGTTGGATTTTCCGGCAGCGGATTTCCCGTCATCGGATTTTCCGTTGTCGGGTTTTCCGACGACGGGTTTTCCAACAACGGCTGTTTCTGGTCCCCTGCTTCTTCTTTTGCAGGTTCCCTTCCTGTCCCCGCCGGACGTTCATAGATAATATACTCATTCCCGCTAAACTTTCCCCTTGCATCGGTGGTCTGGTGACGCCGGATGTACCCTGCCTGTTCCAGCTCATTCACAGCGGAACGGATCGCATCCTTACTCTCCCGGTTGATACTGGACAGCCCGGAAAGGGTATAATCCCAATCCTCCGGCAGCGACAGCATCTGTGATAAAAGCCCCTTTGCTTTTAATGACAGCCTTTTATCCCTCAAATGACAATTACTCATAACGGTGTAATCCCGCGTCCTTTCCACACGAAATACAGCCATTGACTTCACTCCTTTCCAATCAGGCATAAAAAAATCCGCAGCCTCAAAACAACTGCGGTCCATCAAAATCTGCTAAAACGAAAAACGGATATCCATACACATCAAAGTGAAGGATATAATAATCTTCCTCCGCCGGCCCCATAGACCGTTCCAATCTTTCCATGATCTCCGAATACCGGTCTGTATCTGTTCCACATACTGCCTGGAAGCGCTCATAGACCGCATCCCGGATATCTTTTTGGTAATGGATATCCATACCCTTTTTCTGTTTACGTCTCATAATAAGGGGCCTCCCATTCATACTGCTCACAGCACATATCCTGGAACAGCATCTCCATCTCCTGCGGCTCGATGGCAAATCCATTATCCGCATCCAGTTCCCCCTTATAGGTCCGAAATTCCGTAGAATAGGCCATATCATCCCCCACAACACCAACGGAAAAGCACATCACCACCGCCAGCGTCATATCCTCCAAAATCCACAATTCTTTCTCATAGCTGGTAACAACAATGTCACTGCCGCCCCGGTCAAACTCCCGGTAGATCAGGGTCCCGCGCTGTGGCATCAGCTCTTTCCCGAAATAATCAAAGGACTTCTCACAGTCCCCTTTTGCCTTATATGAATAAATCGGTTCCAGCCGGTTTACCAGGTATTGGGTGACATTCTCATAATCAATCCCCTGGACCGCCTCTTCCACATCCATATCTTCGTCATACGCATACAGCAACCGGGCCATCTCCCGGATTGCTTCCTCTACACCTTTCACCGTAAACATCTCAGTGCCGCCTCCTTTTCTTTTTCAAGAGAATATGCCCTTCAATCACATGGGCGTCTCTTTTAATCCTGATCTCTCCCTGTTTTTGACTTATCAACACCTGCTGATACCCTGCTTCATCCAAAAACAGACGTACCTCTTCCCCAAAAGGCCCGTAAGCCGTCCCTTTCTTTTGTACCACAAACTCAACCATGTGGCGCGTACCATCCAAAAACCGTTCCACCGCCAGAATGTCATGCCCTTTCAGCTCCTTTGCGGAAATATCCTGCATTTATAAACTCCTTTCACCTGTCATGCTGCTGCTGACGCTTCCGCTGCCACTGTTCCAGCAGTTTGATAATCGTTTCCTCCATTTTTTTCGGGGTATAACTTCTGGGAAAATATTTCCGCAGGGTATCAGAAGAAAATGTCACTTTGTCCAGATCACTTTTCTTCTCTTCCGACATAATGGCAAGCATCACATCTTCGGTGAGCTTCCCATTCTGGCTGAATTTTTTCATGCGCTGTGCCTGGGATAAAGAAGGGGTTGCCTGTTCCGAATCAATCGTCTCCAAGAGCCACTCCTGTTCCTCCGGTTTCAGGAATGAAACCTCATAGGCCGGATTAAAAGCCATTCTTTTTTCATCTACCAAATCCAGCAGAGGGGGGATCAGTTCTGTAAGACGGATGAAACGTTGTATCTGATTTTTACTCTGTCCAACCTGTTCTGCCAGAATATCCCTTGATTTTCGTCCATCAGACTTGTGCCCAAGTTGGGCACAAGTTAAGTCGGCCCGCGCTCCCTGATGTTTCATAGCTTCTAATTTCATCTTGTAAGCAAAAGCACGTTCGCTGGGAAGCAGTTCTTCTCTTTGCAGGTTACTGTCAACCATAATGATGGTTGCTGCATCATCATCCAACTCCCGGATGATTACCGGCATGGTCTCTTTCCCGGCAATCTCACTGGCATGGTGGCGGCGATGCCCGGATATCAGTTCATACCCTCCATTTGGGTCCGGCCTTGCAATGGCAGGCACCAGAACACCATACTGACGGATACTCTCCGCCGTATCCATCATCGCCTCATCATCCTTGACTTTGAACGGATGGTTTTTAAAAGGATGAAGCTCTGACAAGGGAAGCTCCATTACTTTTTCACGCCCTTCATCTGCGCGGCTCTCATCCGTAGAAAACAGATCATCTACCGATGCCAGCTTTACATTTTTCGCGCTGCTTTTCAATTTTTAGCACCTCCTTCGTCAGATTTTGGTAGGCTTCTGCCACTTTTCCCCCAGGATCATGGGCATAAATGCTTTTCCCCTCCGCACTGGTTTCCTTTGCCCGGACCGAATGTGGGATTTCCGTCCCAAATACCCTGATCTTGCTTCCGTAAGTATCCCGAAGCAAAGCGCTGATGTCTTTTGCAAAGTTTGTCCGGCTGTCTACCATCGTGAGCAGGATGCCATCAACCTGCAGTTTGGGATTGATCTGCCTTCTCACCTTGCCAATCGTAGACAACAGCTGCTCCAATCCCTTTGCCGGAAGGTACTCTGCTTGGACGGGAATTAATACCCTGTTTGCGGCCGTCAAAGCATTTACGGTGAGCATCCCCAGGGATGGCTGACAGTCAATCAGGATATGGGAATACTGATTCCTTACACTGTCCAGATACTGCCTGAGAATTGTCTCCCGGCTCATAGCATTTACAAGAGAGACCTCCATGCCGGATAGCTGAATATCTGCAGGCATGAGATCAACCCCTTCGGGATGATGTAATATCCCTTCTCCGGGAAGGATCGGTTCATCCATCAAAACTTTTCCCATCATGTCAGAAAGTGTTACCGGCAGCTTGTCCGGCTGTGGATTACCGAGACTGATCGTAAGGCTGCCCTGCGGATCACCGTCCACTACCAGCACCTTCTTACCTGCCCGCGCCAATCCAATACCCAGATTGACACAGGTTGTTGTTTTTCCGACTCCACCTTTCTGGTTACATACGGAAATAATTTGTGCATTCAAGTCACATACCTCCTTTGAAATAAAATAAGGCCATTCCAAAGACAAGGAACGGCCAGTAAATTTGAGCATGAAAAAACCGCTTGCCTAAACAAACGGTTTTCCAATCCAGTATATTATATTTTCATATTTAAAGCAGTATCAGTATATAAAACCACCCCTTCTTCTGATACATTTCTATAAAATGGAAGAATTTCTATCCATCTTATATACTCCTGGTAACTTATATCTATGATAGAAAGCACTTTGGAATATTTAATAGAAAGGTCTGTGGAAATATCACTCAGCTTATCTTCAAATAAACGTAACTCCTGATTATCTCCATCTATGAGAAGCATTATATCTACGTCTGATTCGCTGGTAGCTTCTCCACGAGCGACAGAGCCATACAAAATCACTGCTTTTAGTTTATCGCCATATACCTGCTCCAACATATCTACAAGTTCCTGCAGCATTGTTTTCAGTCCTATATCCTGCAATCTCTTCATAGTTTCACATCATCTTACACTTATTTTTCTTCTCGCGTTTCAGCAACTCATATACATAAGCAGATCCATCCAGATAAAGTCCGGTCTCTATATCACTCAACTTTTCAAAAGTATCTGACAGATAAAATTGCTCCATAGCCTGCTCTATAGTAATTCCATTATCCTCTATAAGATATCCAATCACTTCCTGCGTGGTGTACTCAATCATTTCCTGCTGCTGATTTGTCATGCATCACACCTACTTTCTTCAATATATACTCTCTATAAATAATAGTTCCTCTTTTTCGTTCCGCCACTTGCCTTAACCATTCCTTCTGATGCCATCTCTTTTAAAAGTGCTCTGGTTCTAGCTTCGCTTAATCCAAGCATATTGGCAATTTCGCTTGTTTTAGCCACTCGATTATCCTCAAGAAAAGCGATTATTCTTTCTTTATTTTGTATCGTTTTTTTTGCTTGTTTTTTTTCAAACGATAAGGTCAGAATCGTCCGATCTGGCCCGTACTGTTCCTCAATCTCAGGTTCTTTCCATCCCTCCTGTTCCCAGACCGAAAAGATATCCGGCACTCCGCTTCCCGCGCGCTCACCAATACCTATCATATTGAACATTTTCATCAGAGCCTTATTTCTTGGATCAGAAATTCCGCCTTTCAGCATCTGGCGCTTTCCTGTTCTGACATAGCCTGGATTTTCCATTACAATAGAATCCTGGTCTTTCTTAATCACAACACCACGCACCACATAAAAATCTGTATTGACAAGACAATTTGCCAATGCTTCTCTAAGTGCTTTATGAACAGGTGTATCATCCACCCGAATACCGCCGACCAGTTTAAAAGGTATCTTCACATCCTTAATTATCTTATTATAAACGCGGAAAAAAAAGTCAAATACATTCCCAGACCATTCCCCAGAGCTGGACTGCAGACGATCTGTCCAACGTATTGTCGGGTCAAGCATTTCTCTGTAATCCAGAAAATATTCCGAAAATTCCCGGACAATATCATATTCATTGCCAAACATCAGCATTTCTGCTGCCGTAGGATGCAGCTTCCCGTCCTGCTTTGACCTTGCTGCCGCCCCAATATTTTTCAAATACTCCTCGTTTTCCAGCATTTCCCACACATGCCCACGTTTCCAGCTTCTATGAAGATTGCGGTAAGATTGAATCGTCTCCTGGTTCAGATCAGCAATATCCCAATCCTCCAGGATTTTCATATCCATCGTTTGTTCTGTCTGATCCCGGAGCATGGCCCTGACTTCACTTGGCGTACAATGATAATCCCCTTCCCAATTTCTTCGGAAGGTTCCTTTAAAAATGTCTCCATTAATATAGACTAGTTTCTGTTCTCTCGTTGCTCTCGGTACAGTAATAACCATGATGACACCATCAGAAACTTCATAAATCTTCACATCATTATCCGTAAGCAAATTGATGCTAACCTTATTCGGATTATTTATTGCATCCCAGAAGTCCTTACGCAATTTATCTTCGTGATCCAATCCCGTAGCTTCCCAGCTTCCATCTTCTCGTTCCCGAACGCCTAAAATAATCGCACCGCCATAACAGTTTGCGAAAGAAGAATACGTTTCCCAAAGTGAAACTGGCAAACCGCCTTTTGCTTTTTTTACTTCCCTGCGGTTATCTTCCTTATATTCATCAAATTTAGTCAGATCAAACACTTTTTCGCCACCCTTGTCCTTTATTTATATCGTCTTCCCTATCTGCTCTAAATTAAGACACTCCTGATTGTATCATGATTTTGACATTCAGAAAAGGAAAGCATTCATGCTCTCTACGAATGAAGGTCACTAAACTCATTCAGTCCATACAGTGTTACTATGTCCACACAGTCCATCTAGTCCACAATATCTGGTATAAACAGCACCAAATAACACTAAATATCACATCCGATATCCGACTCACTTAATAGGACACAAAATACTCCACCGTGTTTTCCGGGAAGAACTCCTTAAACTCACCTTAGAGCTGTGCAGCGAAAGTCTTATTGTATACTAAGATCTACGAATGAAAGTTACTAAAAAGTATAGCATAAATAAAATAAAAAGTATAGATATTTTTAGAACATTTGTTCTTACCTCTATACATTCTTCTTGCAAGTTTTTCTTCCTCTTCATTTAGAATAACCTCATCAATTAAGAAAGAATTACTAAAATATCATTTTTCATCCAAGCCAACACTGACAACCAATGCCTTGTCTATTTCTTCCATTTAATTCTGATCCAACGCACCAATATAACCATCCAATCGTTATTTATCTACCGTTCGTAACTGCTCCGGCCTCACCGCAGATGACTTCTTTAACATCTCACCTGCCTGTATATAACAATGGGGCGGTAGTTTCGGCTTATATTCTGACTGCTCAGATCCTATCACCTGACTAAGGCTGACACAGTATACATCCCCTCGTGAATATACACGCATAATGTTTCCTCCCTTCACAGAGATTTTTCAAGCTGTTACTATGTAAAAACAGCTGCCCCAAACTTTTTAGCAAATTGAACATCGTCTGGTGCAGCTACTCTTATTTTTTTCTTCCGTCACTTTTGCCACGCTCCCTGCCGGTGGGGATATTGCAGGCCGCCCCTGGCAGGGCTGTCATCACTCCCGATCTGCCACAATCAGAGCTAAAACTTCCATCCATCGCTCCAGCAGTCTATATCCTTCACCTCCTTCAGACTGCCCTCTTCATCTTTTTCTATTGTGAGCTGCCTTTTCGTTATCAATTCAAAAATCCCTACTTGTCTTTTTTCATCATTTTGTTCACCTTTGCTCTATCCGCTCCAGTATCTGCAGTTCACCTTTCCGCAAACGTAAAATTACATCCGCCTCTTTTGCCAATTCGTTAGAGTGGGTAACGATCACCACGCATTTGCCGGACTTATGGGCGCTGTCTTTCAGGATAGCAGTAATCTCGGCGGCTGTTTCTTCATCCAGATTGCCGGTTGGCTCGTCTGCGAGAATGACCTGAGCATCGCTTGCAAGGGCGCGGGCGATAGCAACACGCTGCTGCTGACCGCCGGAGAGCTTCAGCACATTTCGCTTTGCTTCTTCCTTAGTAAGCCCCAGTTTCTCTAAAATGGGAAGAGGCGGCAGCTTGGAGGTCAAGGCCACATTCTCCATCGGCGTTAAGTAGTCGATCAGGTTGTAGCTCTGGAAGATAAACGCCACATGGCTGCGCCGATGATTTGCAAGTCCGGTCTTTTCAATGTCCTCGCCCTGATACAAAATCTGACCGCTGGTTGGACTGTCCAGACCGCCCAACAGAGACAGCAGCGTTGTCTTGCCGCACCCGGAGGGACCGAGGATGGCATACATCTTGCCCTGCTCCATTTGTGCGCTGATATTTTTCAGCACTTTTTTCTTGTTATCATAAGTGTATTGCACACCTTTCACTTCTAAAATGCTCATAGTTAAAATCTCCTTTACTCCATCTGTGACAAAATTTCTTTCGGTTTCAGGCGCATAGCGGGTATACAGGAAATCAGCGCCGCTGCCACCAGCAAAATACCGCCTCCACCCGCCACCAGCAGAAAATGCTCCGGCGTGACAATGACATTTTCCGCCGCCTTGTCAAACAAAGTACCCAGGATACCCGCTACCTGTTTACTGGACAGGTATGCAAGCGGAAAAGCCACCACCGCAACCAGCAGGGTTTCCAGAACGTATTGCAGAATGACCGCTGGTTTGGCGATCCCCACCGCCAGCAGGATTCCGGTTTCCCGGTTCCGGCTGCGTACAGACATGAAGAGAATCAGGACAATCAGCGCCATGCTCACAGCAGTTATCACAACGATCAGGGTAGTAATCAGTGTTCCGGTATCAGAAAGGGAATTGGAGATATTCTGATACACTTGATCGTTGGCAGTAAGCTTGAAGTTGTTCCAGTTGATGGACGAGATACTTTGCGCCTTCTTAATCACGTTGTCCAACTGTGCGGCATCGGTAACATAATAATAGGCTTCTGAAATACCCTCGCCTTTTTCACCCCATCCTTTTAACAAGCCTTCTGCCGCCTCCATACTGCAAAAGACAAAACTGGAGTAGTCATAATAGGACGAATCATCATACATATTGACCTGGTCGTCCTTGTCTGCTGCAACATCGAAGATCCCCACAATCTCCATATCTACTGCAGGAGTATTATTCTGCGGATAATAAATCCCGGTCAGGGTATCTCCAACTTTCAGGTCATTCCAATCGGCAAGCTCCCGGCTGATCATAACGCCATTTGCCATGTCGTCTGTGATATGGGAACCCTCCGCCACTTCAAACCGCCCCGACAAAAACAGTTCATGGTACTGGGAGTTATAGGAGCCATAGTTATAAAAACTGTAGTTCTCATGTGTCAGCTCCTTTCCTTTGTCGTTGAAGATATGAGGTAACGTAATCAATGAAGCATCATATCCTTCAACGCCATCTACGGTAGCAATCCTCTGAATCATATCTTCGGTTAAAAATTCCTGTATACTATAAGAACCTCCGCTGCCATTTGACCAGCCTCCTGTAGATAAATTCCGTTCCACCGTAAAACTGGCCCCGGTCGTTCCCCGCAGTTCTTCTGCCTGTTCCTCCTGTGCGTCTGCAATGGCAAGCCCGGATAATACCAACGTGGTAATCGCCAGTAGCAGGCAGAACACCAGCAGCGTCTTTTTCCATTTTCGCGCGGTATGAAGAACCGCCCGTAATCCTAAATTCATGTCGGATGCACCTCCTTAACTCATCTGCGATAAAATATTCCTTGGCTTCATTTTCATAATGGGATAGGCGGCCAACGCCGTGGATGCTGCACAAAGCACCATGCCAAAGGCCCACACCAGGGCATAGTCCTTAGCCGAAACAGCCACCTCGATTTCCGACAGCCCTAAATCTTCACTGGATTTCTCCGCACTCTCGGCATCCCCCGTCAGGCTAACTGTTTCGTAAGCTTCGGAAGTCACCTGGGAGAGCAGGCTGCTCCCAATCTGATGGGAAATCGCTGAACTGGCACCAAAGGAAAGCAGCAGAGCCAGAACCGCAGCGATCACGACCTCCAGCAAATATTGCATGAGTACAGAGCCTTTGGAAATCCCCATCGCCAGATAGACGCCAGTTTCGTGAATACGCCCCCTAAGCCGCAGGGTCAAAAACAGAGCCAGCACCAAAAAGCAGATAAGAGACACTACTGCAATAGCGATAAAGACAATGTTTTGTAAGCCTGCCAGGGATTCTTTGGCGTTCTGATAATCGTTGTCATAGCGGGTCAGCGTACAATTTGCCCAGTCCATACTATCAATTCCCTGTACTTCGGCCATGATTTGCTCCAGATCATCCGGGTCATTTACATAGAAATCCCCGTACTGGACGCGGGTTTCTCCCTCGGTCCCATAGAGCAGGAAGGAAGCAGTTGCAAGGTCAGTGAACATGATATTGTCGTACAGATCGCAAGACGGGGCGAGACCAATAGAATCCTGCTCCTTGGTGTTTATGAAAATCCCGGCCACCGTCACCGGGATTGTGTGGGTTTGATCTTCTATACCCCGAAGCAGCAAAGTGTCCCCTATAGAAAGCCCGTTACGCTTTGCGAATTTCTCATGGATCAAAACCTGTTTCCCGGTTTCAGTGACGATGTGACTGCCCTCGGTCAGTGTAAAGCCTCCCTCTGTGAAATAGCTGTCATTTTCAGATTTTGTATTTGCCACAAGCCTCCCGGCATTCTCATAGCCATCCGGGATCTGAGCGGCGTCCTCCGTGTTGATTTCCAACGGGTTTCCCTGGGTGTCCAGGTAAGTGGCATAAGTGTAGGAACGCAGCGTATACCCTCCGCTCAGGCCATCCATGGAAAGAATTTGCTTGGTCACTGCCTCTGGGATTCCGGTGTCCAGGTGTTTCGCGTTGATGGTAAAGTATCCCAACAGCGCCTTTTTGATATTTGTGTTGGCCGTTTCTGTGGCTGACCGAATGGACAGACAAGTTAGCATCAGCGTCGCCATGACCAGCAGGAACGCCAGAAGGGTCAGGGTTTTGCCTTTTTTCCGAATGGAATACAGACAAGCCCGTTTACATAAGTTCATGGGATTAACCTCCTGTATTTGATGACAAAAATATACCGAAGGAAAGTGGAGCCGAGGTGGAGCTAAGGAGTATTTCAGATATAGTTTGAGGGCCGGACTGCTTTGTGAGCAATCCGGCCCTCGCTGTATCTTTTTCAAATAACTCTGTGGTTCTCAAAAAAAGACCGTAAAGCAGACACCATATGCTGTATTTTCCAGGTTATATTTCAACTCATGCCGGTCAAGGATCGTTTTTACGATATAGAGTCCCAAGCCGCTGCCCCCGGTTTCCCGGCTATGGGACGGATCAGCCCGGTAAAACGGCTCGAAGATATGCCGCAAATCGGTATCTGCAATCCATACACCGCTGTTACAAACCTTTAGGATTTCGCCTTTCAGAGAAACTTCTATATTTTCCTGCTCCGGGGAGTGCGCAGCCGCATTGCCGATGATATTCGAGATTGCTTTTTGCAGCAGTTCCCTATCGCCATGAATAATACAGCCCTCCTCAATATCTATAAGGAAGTTCTGGTTTTTATCCTCTGCGGCACTCTGCCATTTGCGGCAGCACTGGCGGACAAGACTGCTCAGATCAATTTCAGAAACCGTCAGGCTGAAATCACTTCCGGCCATGCGGGAGGCAGAAAGAATTTCTTTTACCAGCCGCTCCATTTCATTGACAGTACGCATGGACTGACGCAGGTGGACGTCTCGGTCTTTGTATCCGCCTACTTGATAAATCATTCCTTCCAATTCTCCCTTTAAGACAGTGATCGGTGTTTTCAACTCATGGGATACTGCGCGGAAAAAGTCTACCCGCAGCTTTTCCTGCCGGCGCTCCTGTTCAATATCGGCCTGTAATTTTTCATTGGCTTCAGTCAGTTCCTTTAAAGCTTCGTCCAGCCGCTCGGCCATTGTATTCAGATTGTTGGCCAATATCCCCACTTCATCAGAACGCTTCGTATCACACCGCCAGGTCATGTCCAGGACAGTCAGACGCTCCGAAACACTGCTGATTTCAATCATCGGTTTTGTCAGGAATCGAGACACAAAATAGGATGCGGCTAGGGATATGATCAACACCAAAATCCCGATTATGGGGAATAGTCTCCAGAAGGTCTGCGTCAACTGATTTACCAGCTTCGCCGACGTAAATATCTGCAAACTATATATGCCATCCGCAAGTGCCAATCCGATTGTAGCCGCTTGCGTTGGCTGCTCCGTCTCCGTACCCTCTGGAATTTCTGATCCGAAACCAATCTTTGCGTTTTTTCCCTCCAGAACAGCGCTGGCATTGTTATTAACGCAAAATTCATAGATTTTCTGCGTCGCATCATTTAAGCTGCTGCTTTCCAATTCTGCAGCGAATTGGTCGATCTGTTCCACATAGCCATCAGCCAGGGTATATTTATAGCTTGCCGGCATGACTGCCATGACGATGCCGTAAAGCAGAATACTCACTGAAAACAGCAGTACCGTCAGTATCAGGAATATTTTCAGCCACAGGCCGCTCTTAACTTTCTTTATCAATCCGGTATCCCACCCCTCTGATGGTTTCGATACATTCCACCCCTAATTTCTTGCGGATGTTCTTGATATGGGTATTGATGATTTTATCATCACCCATATAGTCATAGTTCCAAATGATGTCCAATAGCTGTTCCCTTGTAAACACCCTCCCTTGATTTTCCATAAACAAACGCAGAATTTCAAACTCACGGGCAGTCAATACAATCTCTTGTCCAGCTACAAACACCTTATAATTTTCCGTGTCCAACTGGATTTCACGGTAAGTCAGAATATTGCCGCTTGCTTCTGCATTCTTTGTACGCCGCAATACTGCTTCGATCCGGCGAAGGACAAGGGGCATAGAAAAGGGCTTTGCGATGTAGTCGTCTGCCAAGAGGTCAAATCCTTTCATCTGGCTTTCCTCGTCATCCAGGGCCGTCAGCAGAATCACAGGCGTATCGCTCTCATTGCGTATCATTTCACAGACCGTATATCCATCCAGCCTTGGCATCATAATATCCAGCAGTACCAGATCATACTGCGCCGTATGGAAAGCAGCAATTCCCTCCATCCCATCATTTGCAGGTGTAACTTTATATCCTGAGTCCTCCAGAAATGCCGTTAATACATTCTGTATAGATTTTTCATCTTCTATGATTAAAATATTTCTTTGCAATCTCATCACCTCCGGCTTCAAGCATACCATAGAAAAGTGGAGTTCAGGTGGAGAACATCAACAACCTACAAATTTAGACTCAATAGGTTATCAGCTCTGCGTCTTAACGTCTGGCTCTTTGCTGCATTTTTCGTTGAAAACAAGAATAATTCCTTTCTTTAATCTACAATTTTTTAAATTTTGATCTGATATGCTTTTTATCCTTCCATCCAAAATTAACTGCAAATATTCTTTTTGCGATAAATCTAATTTTTCTCTGACTATAGAGGATACCTTTATAGAACATGAGTACTTGCATTTTATCTCAAGCTCTACCGTTTCGTCTAAGTTAAAGTTATCCCCTATCACACTGTATGAAGGTAATCCAACCTCCACACCATTCCCACACAAAAAGTCACTGTTCATTGCATATTGTTCCACAAGCTCTTTATCATTTTTATGAAAATCATCCAGCAGATTAGCTGGTAATAATTGTGGAGAAACACGAGAATAAATTGTAGCATTCCATGTAGTATCACAACTCAAACACTTATAAATCAACCAAATATCCAGGCATCTTCTTTGAGCATTAACACGGAATTGTCCCGAACAAATAAATGCACTTTTTTTACCACATTTTTTACAATATTTCAATACAGGCAGCAGTGATAAATACTGTACCTCCCATACCATTTTCTTCATATCATAAGTTTTCCACTCCGTAATTCTAAAAACACGGGGTAAATAGTCATAATGTTTTTTCAGCAATATCGTCCCCTTTAACCTTCTCTCAAATCGTAACATCATGAAATAATAAATCCAACCTAATACTCTTTTTATAATCGAACATAAGCAAAGGGCCGGTATAGCTTATAAAACTATACCGACCCAGCTTTATCCTTTATCATCTTTTTTTAGCTGCCCGACAATTCGTTGAATACTTTTCAAAGATAAAAAATATTTTTCTGCGAGATAATCCATCGATTCCCCTGAAAGATAATCTTCATAAATGTATTGATTCCTAACCTGCAATTCTTGACGAGTTGAAGTTGCTGCTCCCCAATCTTTTTTATTGTCAGAAATCCTGGGAATATAAAGAAATTCTCCATCAACATATTCCTGAACCTTTTGTAATAAATCCTGAGGCAGAATTTGTGTTGCACTTTTATAGCCCATTTCGTACTCCTATCACATTTTCTCTAACAGGAACAGCAAAGTCTATCCGCAACACCCTTCAGTTTTATTAGCTGCGATAGCTTTGCTTACGCAGCAATAACGATAGGATTAAGCATAAATTCCCAATCCTCCTTTCTCTATCCATATTGGTTCATTTTAGCATAATAGGTAAGCATACGAAACCTCAAACTTATTTATTAAACGAAAAGGAGATTTCTTTCCCTAACAATATAACCGTACAGCACTGCGGATCAATGGTAAGATTACCTCGCTGGATGATGGGCTGCCGTTTGACATTCATTTTCTGTGTATTCCCTCTTCTCGAAGCCAAGAGCAAACCAGACAATCCATGCTCCATTATACATCGAGGATGAGAAAAATTCCGTTTTAACAGAAAATCCCGTATTCTTCCATAAGCGCCATTGGGATTCTTTTCTGAATAGTATTCTTTCAAAGCTTTAACTCGAAGATCAAAATACAGTATCTTACCCCAACGATACAATGAGTTATTTTCAAAAAAGACTTGCTTTTTTGCGTTCAAAAATAATGAATACTTTGAGAAATAGACTCATAAAAGTAACTTCGTATACCGTCTATTTATCATCTATTCCCTTATTCCTGAATCAAAGAAGCCTCCAAATCGGACAGCATCGTATCCAGTGCTGTAATTCCACCCTCTGCGGTATACCAAACGGCCGGATTCTCCAGATAAACAAGATTACCGTTATTGTACGCATCTGTGCCCATAACTAATTCATTTTCCATAATGTCCCTTGCAAGCTGTGCGCCATCCGTACCGATTGCAGCATCACGGTCCATAACAAAGATATAATCCGGATTCAGGGATACAATCAGCTCAAAGGATGCTTCATTGCCATGAGTGGCAGTTCCTCCCTGGGTACTGTCTGCGCCTTCTGCATTTTCCGTTTTTTCTGCACTGTCTGTTCTTTCCGCATTTTCTTCGCCTTTACCTTCTCCTCTGTTTCCTTCTCCTGCATCCTGTCCGCCTCTTTCTCCGCTTCGTTCAGAAGAAGTTTCCTTGCAGAGATTGTCAAAGCCAATCTCTGTACCAATGATGGAGCAGCGTCCGTCATTTCCAAGAACATTGAAGCTTCCGCTTGTACACATTCCTATCACTGCCGTTTTTCCCTCTGCTGCCTCCTGAAGCGCCGCAATGCGTTCATCAAATCCGGCAAATTTTTCTTCAACCTGATCTTCCATACCGAAGATAGATGCGATAACCCCTGCATTTTCATGGGTGCTTTCCACCACACCTTTTTCCACGTCCGTAGCCAGATAAACCACCGGCGCAATTTCACTTAATGCATCATAGGATTTGCTCAGACGTCCCCCAATAAAAATCACATCCGGTTCGCACGCCATCACTGCCTCTAAATCGGCTTCTTTGATCGTTCCAAGCTTTTCCACACCGTCCTGCTCCGTATATTTCTTCAGGTAATCCAGAGTTGTGCTCGCGCATCCCACTACCCTGTCTCCCAGTCCAAGATTATCCATAATATCAAGGGCTGCAAAATCAAGAATCGCCACGCGCTGCGGATCATAGGGAACTTCCATCTCCTCCATTTCTCCCTGTGCATTCAGCGCAGAAATATTGACCGTTTCCGCCCCATCCTCGGCGGCGCTGACATTCATTGCTCCGGCGCCAAGAACCATCATACCTGTTAATAATAAAGCTGTCATTTTTTTCATAATCTGCAATACTCCTTTTTCGTTTTTTATTGTGCCCGGGATACCAGGCGGGTTAATAGTATATAGAAAGAGGTTTTCCTTCTATCTCCTTTATTTCAAAATCCACGTGATAGATCATGGATAATGTCTCCTTCGTCATCACCTCCTTTACCGTACCGAATTTTGCAATTTTTCCATCTACAAAAGCACAGATGTAGTCGGAATAAAATGCCGCGTAATTAATTTCATGCAGCACTAAAATCACCGTCTTTCCCAGCTCATTACATAGCCGACGGACAATTTTCATCATGTTCGTAGCGTGATAAATATCCAGATTATTGGTGGGTTCATCCAGAAGGACATACTCTGTATCCTGGGCAATCACCATGGCAATATACGCTCTCTGACGCTGCCCGCCGGACAGCTCGTCAATAAAACGGTCTTCAAATTCCTGCAGTTCCATATACGCAATGGCCTGGTCTATGATTTTTTCTTCTTCCTTGGTGATGCGCCCTCCGGAATACGGAAAACGCCCGAATGATACCAGTTCCCGGACAGTGAGCTTCATCTGGATATTGTTTGTCTGTGTCAGAATCGCCAGACGTTTTGCAAGCTCCTTGCTCTTCCATTTGGAAATATCGGTTCCTTCAAATTCCACACTGCCGCAGTCTCTGGCGATCAGCCTGGATAAAATCCCCATAACCGTGGATTTTCCGGCCCCATTAGGACCGATCAGAGAAATGACCTTCCCTTTGGGTATTTCAAAGCTTACGTCATCTACCACCGTTTTCCCGTCGTATTTTTTTGTGAGTTTCTCAATAATCATGACTTATACCCCCTTATTCGCAAGAAGAAGATACAGAAAATAAATTCCCCCGCCTACTGTAATAAACACACTGACCGGAATCGTATAGGAAAATACATGCTCCACAAGAATCTGTCCTCCAACCAGAATGATTATCCCAAACAAAGCAGATCCCAATACAAGCTGTGTATGGCGGTAAGTTTTCAAAAGCTGCCTGGACAGATTTGCAATAATCAGTCCCATGAAGGAAATCGGCCCAACCATGGCCGTGGCCACAGCAATACAAAGAGTCACTCCCAGCAGCAAGCGGCGGATACATCTGTCATAATCCACCCCCAGGTTAATTGCCTGATCCTTCCCAAGGGTCAGAACATCCAAAAGTCTGAGTTCCTTCCGAAAAATCACGATCAACGCTGCTAATACGATTAGTGAAAAAATAATAATCTCGGAATTGATATTGCTGAAGCTTGCTACCAAGGTACTCAGAAGCGAATCATACTCATTTGGATCCATAATACGCGTTAATGTATTTTGTACGCTGGAGAAAAACGAAGACAGCACCGTACCGATCAGCAGTACATAAAGTACATTGTGTTTTGTCTTCTTAAACAAATAACTGTAAACCACGGTAGCCGTAATTCCCATCAGCACCAGATCCATCGCAAAGGATGCATTTGCATTATAGACAAAAATGCTGGCTGCCCCTGCAAAGAAATAAACAACTGTATGAATCAGCGTATAAAGTGCATTCATTCCCAAAAGGCATGGAGTCACAATTCTGTTATTAATGATGGACTGAAAAATAATAGAGGCCGCACCTATGGAAAAAGCCGTAATGATCATCACGATCAGCTTAGGAGTTCGTATCTTCATCGCGTACCGAACCAGCTTCGGATTCCCGAATCTGACCCCCACCGTCATATAGGCTGCCGCCGCAAGCAGTACAAGAACCGTCAGAATGATTAGCTTTCCTGTATTAGACCTGTGTGAAGCAGTCTGTTTCATTTCGCTGTACCTCCTGTCACTTTGGCCGCATCTGTATTTCTTTTACCGATGCTGACTGCTTTCCTCCCATTTTTCAGACGGTATAGGAGCAAACCGATAAATACAATGCTTCCCAGAATTCCGATAATCAGTTCAATGGGTAATTCATACGGAGCAATCACTATTCTGCCGATCATGTCACATACCAGCACGAAAATCGCTCCGAACAAAGCCGTATCAATCAGGGTTCCCCGGATTTTGTCTCCTTTGAACATCGCAACCAGGTTGGGTACAATCAGACCGATATAAGAGATGGAACCAACCACAACCACAATAGATGCCGTGATCATTGCCGCAATACTCAGGCCCATAAACAGGACAACATTATAAGGCACTCCCAAATTTCTGGAAAAATCTTTTCCCATTCCTACAATATTGAAGTGATTCGCAAATACAAATGCCAGAACCACCAGCGGCGCTACAAGATATACGATCTCATATCTTCCTCTCAATACCAGAGAAAAATGTCCCACCAGCCAGGAAGACAGGGCCTGAGTCATTTCATATTTGTATGCAAGATAATTCGTGATTCCTCCGATCACATTGCCAAACATGATTCCTACCAGAGGTACCATGACCACATCCTTAAACTGAACCCTCTGAATAAACCAGACAAAGATCCATGTGCCCAATATCGCCGCAGCAAATGCAAAAATTGCTCTTCCCCATAAGGTAGAAGACGGCATGTAAAGCAGAGCCAGCAAAATTCCAAACTGTGCCGATGAAATCGTTGCACCTGTCGTCGGTGAAACAAACTTATTCATACAGAGCTGCTGCATAATCAGTCCCGCTACACTCATGCCAATACCGGTGCATAAAATTGCAAGCAGTCTGGGAAGCCGGGAAATAAAAAATATCTCCCACTGTTGTACATCGCCTCCTGCCAGATCGGATAACTTAATATCCAAAACACCTACAAAAAGCGAGCATACGGACAGCACTGCCAATACTCCCGCTAAAATGATCGTTGAATAATGCTTCTTAATATTCATCCCTCCTATTGTTGATTAGTCCAAGCTAACCCATTTCAAAAAAATAACACGCGGTATCAGAAAACTGGTCTTACATGTTTTCCAACATCGCGCGTTATGTTAGTTATAACAAACTTTCTGTAAAAAAGCAAGTATAAATTTTAACATGATATGATATACAAAATTTTAACATGGTATGATATACTCACCGTCTCCCATGGTGCGAAGGTTTATTCGGAGCCATCTCTATCCAATGATCCGACAGTTTTTTCAGAAGCTCAGCCAGATAAGCCGTCTCCTCCTTCGTCAATACAGAAAACATTTCGTTTGCCTGTTCCTGGGTAATTCCTCCGCGGTCCGCCACACCAGTCGCATGATGCAAATATTTCATGACAAGCTGCTGCTCTTTCTCTTCAAAGCTAAGCCGAGGGGAATGTCCGTGACCGTGATCGCGGCCGTGCTCCTGGGGGAGTTTTCCCGTTTTTGCATATTCTGCTCCTCGTTCACAGTGGGGATCCGCTAAATCACATTCTCGTGGACATATCGGACAGCTTTTTGTATTCTCATTCATAGTTTATTCTCCTCCAAATTCATTTTTATATTTTGTTTCATTGATTTTTATATTGCAAATCCTGCGTACTGCGTCATATATAATTCATAATATTTGCCCTTTTTATCCAGCAATTCATCGTGGCTGCCGCTTTCCACAATTTCTCCGTGATCCATCACAACAATGAGGTCAGAATCCCGAATAGTGGAAAGGCGGTGGGCAATCACAATACTTGTTCTGTTTTTCATAATGAGCTGCATTGCATCCTGAATCGCTTTTTCCGTGCGCGTATCCACATTTGAAGTGGCTTCATCTAAAATCAAAATCCTCGGATCAGCCACAAAAGCCCGGGCAATGGCAAGCAGCTGGCGCTGTCCCTGGCTGATATTTTCCCCTGCTCCGGTCAGAAGAGTGTCATATCCCTGCGGCAGCTTTTGCAGCATATCCTCGCAGCGGCTCATTTCCATTGCCTTCTGAATCTGTATATCAGCAGCATCCTCATTTCCGTATTTCAGATTGTTCCGAATCGTATCTGAAAACAGCACCGTATCCTGCAAAACAATGGCAACATTCCTCCGCAGGCTGTCCCGGGAAATAGCTCGGAGGTTTTGCCGGTTGATAAAAATGTCACCCTTGTCAATATCGTAAAACCGCATCAAAAGGTTTACGATTGTCGTCTTGCCGCTGCCTGTTGCGCCAACGAGCGCCACTTTCTTTCCGGAAGGCACTTTCAGGGTAAAATCGTGGATGACCGGATGCTCCGGCACATACGAAAACTGTACATTTTGGAATGTAACCGTCATATTTTCCGTCTCGTCAAGCTTCTCTCCGGTTTTATCTTCATTTTTTTCATCCAGCACCATGAATACACGCTCCGCACCGGCAATTGCAGTTTGAAACTGACCGTAAATCTGGGCAATTTCATTAATAGGGCGGCTAAACTGCTTGGCATAGACGATAAAGGCAGAGATCACCCCCACGGAAATCATCCCGTGGACGGAAAAATATCCGCCGAAAGCCGCAATCAAAACAAACCCTATATTCCCGATGCAATTCATAACCGGCCCCATCACCCCACTGAAAATATCTGTTTTGATTCCGGCCTTTGTCAGAGAATCCGCCGTCTGACAAAAGCTCTCTGTTGTAATGTCCTGATGATTGTAGGCCACCACTGTATGATAGCCGGAAATCATTTCCTCTGCAGTACCGTTAAGCTGCCCTAACAGCATCTGCCGTTTCCTCGAAAACCTGCGGACCTTACCTGAGAGTACTTTTGTGGCAAACACTGTCAATACAACCGTTACACAGCTAAGGAACGCAAGCTGCCAGCAGTACCACAGCATGATCGACATGGTACCAATGATAGTTAAAACGCCCGAAAACAAAGACGGCAGGGATTGTGAAATGGTTGTAGAAATATTTTCAATGTCATTGGTCATCCTACTCATAACATCGCCATGGGAATGGGTGTCTAAATAACAAACCGGCAAATCAACGATTTTTCCAAACAATTCTTCGCGCATCTGCCTCACGATGCGCTGGCTGAGCTTTGCACTAAACAGTCCCTGCAGCAGCTGACTTCCGCTGTAAAGCAGATAGGTGCCAAGCATGAAAATCAGGGTCAGCGAAAGGCTGCCCGTTTTTGTTCCCGCTATAATATCAATAGCATTGCTTTGTAAGCTGGGAGCATAAACACCGCATAGAGTTCCAAAGATCACAACGGCAAGCATACAAATGACCATGGTTTTCTCATGTACAAAATAAGTAATGATTCTTTTTATCGTTGCACCGACCTTCTCGGCATGCTGTACCTCTCCAAAGCGTTCCCGGCGGTTCATACCCGGAATATTCCGCTCTTCCAGCTTCCGCTCACTATGCACATTCATTTTTTTCATCCCCCTCTCCAATCTGAGAGTGATAAATGTCCTGATATACCGCACAGGATTCCAGAAGCTCCTCATGAGAGCCGCAGGCAATAATCCTTCCACTTTCCAAAACAACAATTCTGTCAGCGCTGCGTACAGAAGCAATCCTCTGAGCAATAATAATTTTTGTACTTTGAGGATTTGACTTTTTCAGCGCCGTATACAAATTTGCTTCTGTTTTCAGGTCGAGTGCGCTGGTGGAATCATCAAAAATCAGGATTTCTGCCGGCTTCAATACGGCTCTTGCGATGGAAATACGCTGTTTCTGACCGCCGGACAAGCTCATACCGCGCTGGGCCACAGCAGTATGATAGCTTTCCGGCATTGAAGAAATGAACTCATCGGCCTGCGCTGTAACCGCGGCTTCTTTCATTGCCTCTGCCGGCGCCCCCGGTGCCCCCCAGGCAATGTTATCTCTGATTGTCATACTAAACAGCTCACTTTTCTGCAGCACCACCGCAATCTTTTCCCGTAATGCCTTTTGCCTGTATTCACGCACATCAACGCCATCCACGAGCACAGTCCCCTCCGCAGCATCATAAAACCGGGGAATCAGATTGACCAGCGAAGTTTTCCCACACCCGGTTGCCCCCAGAATAGCAAGTGTTTCCCCAGAATGCACTTTCAGATTAATGTGATCAAGTATAATTTGACTGCTGCCGGGATAGGAAAAGGATACATCACGGAATTCAATTTCTCCGTGCTGCCTGGTAGAGCCATCAAAGGTACCGTCCTGCAATTCCGGTTCATTTTGCAAAATTTCTTTCACACGCTTCCAGGAAGCAATCCCCCTGGAAATATTCTGGAACAGTAAAACCAGCATGAGAATTCCATTTAGAAGCTGTGTCGTATAAGTAATAGCCGCCATGATACACCCCGGCGTTGTCCCTCCGCTTCCTGCCTCAAAGGAACCAACCAGCAGAATAACCGCCACCACAATATACATCAGAGCATTAATTACAGGATTCATAAAGGCGAAAATTACCAGTATGTGCAGCTGTGTTTTGATAAGCTCACCGTTTGCTTTTCCAAATCGTGCCTTCTCATACATTTCCCGGACACAGGACTTAATCATCCGAATACCGGACACATCCTCCTGCATGATGGCATTGATAGAATCCAGCTGCTTCTGCAATTTGGTGAACATCGGGTTGGCCTTTGCCATACAGAACACAAGACAGCCGACAATTAGAGGAAAAGCACACATTACAATCAGACCAAAATCCCGATTTAGTTGAAACATGCAATACATACTCCCAAACATAAGCATGGAAGTCCGAATCATACCACGCACAAACTGGGATACAAAGTTCTGCACCTGTGTAATGTCATTGGTCACCCTCGTCACAAGAGAACCTGTTCCAAACTGGTCGAGTTGTGGAAAGGAAAAGGTCATGATCCGGCGGAAACAATCCTTTCGAATCTCGTTTCCGATATTCTGTCCGGACATGTGCACAAACACGTTGTTCAGCGCACCGCAAAAACCGCCAAACAGGACAAGCCCAATCATTTGAATCCCCAGCTTCCAAATCAGCCTCAGGTCTCCGGCACCGCCATTTTTTAAGCCCAGCACACCATCATCCACGATCCGGCTCATAATCTCCGGCTGAACCAAATCCATTGTCACCTCACCGATCATAAAAAGGCCCGCAAGTATTGCAAAGGGGAGATATGGCCTGATATACTTCCACATCATTTATTCATCTCTGTGACGGTGCATCTCTTCGTCATGCCCGTGGCCTTTATGATGATGCTTGTGCGGTCCGTGGTTTTCTCCCATATCCTGATACCGCTGTTTCCAGTCTGTATTTACTTTTTCAAGCAGGGACAGCAATTCTTCCTTTTCATCTTCAGACAGACAGGAAAACATTTGTTCATGACGTTGTTTTCGCTCTTTTCGCGCTTCTTCTGCTGCTGTTTTTCCAGTCCCAGTAAGATCAATATTTATTGTTCTGCGGTCTGCTTCATTCGGGGTACGTTTGATGTAACCGGCATCTTCCAATTTTGCGATCACCTCACTGGCAGATCCTGGCTGTATTCCCAGACGTTCCGTAAGCTCTTTCTGGGTAACACTTCCGCCGATTTCACTCAAAACAATC
The DNA here is from genome assembly GCA_030524705.1 of Lachnospiraceae bacterium. Classification (GTDB taxonomy): domain Bacteria; phylum Bacillota; class Clostridia; order Lachnospirales; family Lachnospiraceae; genus Choladousia. The sequence goes on from JAUNGD010000015.1 coordinate 27,864, forward strand.
AAAATACGTTTTTGGCTTCCCCTGCCCTCATATAAAAAACGCATCGTGTGACTCAAATCACGTAAATTAAGAATGAGCTTATCATTCCTGTCAGCGGCGTTATCATGCATTTTCCGCCGCATGAAAATTTCTTTACGATTATTCTGATCGCTATGATCTCTACGATCTCTCATATTCCGACTTCCTCCTTAAAATGTATTTGCCTATAAATATTTAGGTACCTTGATATTTTACTCTTCTCATTCCGAATTGTCAAGGTACCTTATTTTTTTCTTTTCCAATAAAAAAGCAACAAACATTTTGTCTGTTGCTTTTTATCATCTGAATTCTATCTTTCAAAATCTATTTGAACTAATTTTTTCCCATCCGGCAGTATACGTTCCGCCGTTTTGATTGTATGATAGCCAATTTCAAACATGGCTTTCTCTAATGCCTGTTCCTCCATCTGATGATGTACCTGATCCAGTCCGTCAAATACATGTAAATACGGCGAATCTGATACCCAGCTATCTTCCATATTAATCTGGATAATGCACGAAACATAGTTCGGAGCCACACGTTGAATCGCTTTCTGAAAACATTCATAACCGATATACTCAATCAACAGATTCGCGATAACCAACTCTGCTTTTGGCAGCTTGTCCGTTTCATTTATTAAATTGATACACAGACATTGTAAAAGCCCGTCTAAATCCGGGTATCTGTGAATAACTTCTTCCAAATAGGCGGAATTTATGTCTATTCCATATACTTTTTCAAATTTATTCTTTTGGATATGTTCAAGACCGTTTCCGCCTGCAATACCTAATATCATTACACTGGAAACGGAATATGCATCAAACTGGCCCTTCATCATTTCATTCATAGCCTGAAGCTGTCTGACAGAATCAAGCTTCATATGATTTTCATAATCCGCCAATGGAATTTCTTCCCATGGATTTTTCATTTTCTCACCTCATCAGATTTCGATTTTGCCATATCTTCAATTTCTAAGCTTCCAGCATTAATGAATATATGTCGTTTTTCCCATAAACGGCATTTTGAATCATGAATGTTCTTCTACATATTTCATAAATTCAGGAGTCTTTGACCAATATTTAACTCCCCAGTTCTCAAAATTCCATTCCTCCATGTACTCGTTACATTCAAAATTAACATAACATATTTCTCCATTCTGTACAACAAAATTTGTCGGAAAGTAATCTATGTTCGTATGTGCAGCATACAATAGCACGCACATACTATGTAACTGGTCAACATAGGCGGGAGTCATCTTATCCTGCAAAATTAATTCGTAAATCGTATCACCATCTATATATTCTTTTAGGATACGCTCGTTTTCTATATCAACATCAATCATGATCTCGTTCGTAACTAACCTCAAATGTACCCCTTCCACAACTTCCGGTTCTTGTCTGTTTTTCTGCATTTCCAATATAACATATGGAATCTTCCTCAAAATACTTGCTTCATCCATGCTTTTTTCCGAAAAATCACAAATGAAATCCCTAACCGTACGCACTCTTCCATGGACAAAATAAAGTATACATATGCGATCGGCAGCTTCCACACAAACGCCGACAGCAGAGCAAGAGGCACTCCAAAGAGCCATGTCCCGATGATATCCACCCACATAATATATTCCGTCTTACCGCCGCTGCGGATGATACCTCCGCCCAATATCATATTCTGAACCTTGACGGGAGAAACCACTGCAAATACAATCAAAAGATTCCGCGTCATCAACTGCACCGAAGGTTCTACCTTGTAAATCCTCACATAAAAAGGACTGATCAGGAGCAGCAGCAGAGATAAAAGCAGGGAACCAATAAATCCGTACTTCATCAGCCTCTTTGAATCCCCATACGCTTTCTCATATTGGTTACCGCCAAGGAGTTTACCGGTCAGGATGCCTGCCGCCTGCGACAAGCCGCTTAATGCCCCAATTACAAGTGTCTGAACCGGTACGGTCATGGTCATTGCCGCGCAGGCATCCGTTCCCATATTTCCGTAAACCGCGGCGTAAACATTTTCCCCCAGGCTCCACATAAACTCACAAATCAGCATGGGCCCGATAATGCCCAGATACTGCCCTCCATAGCCGCCTTTCGAAAAAGATTGCCGCATCAGCCTCTTTCCTTTTTCCTGCCTTCCTTTTATCCACTTTGTTTCCTGGCTGCCGATATATCCCATGAAGAAAATGAGAAGGACCACGCAGGAAATCAACTGAGCCGCCGCCGTTGCCAGTGCAGCTCCCCTTACCCCCATGGCAGGAAAAATTCCTTTTCCGAAAATCAGGAGATAATTTAATCCAGTATTCATAAATAATGCAAAGATGCTAGCATATAACGGCATTTTTGCCGCTTCCATACAGCGAAACATAGTTGTCACCATGGAGCTGACGGCCATAGGCAAAAAAGAAAGCGAAAAAATACGGAGATAATCAGATGCCAGCTTCCTGGTAATCTCATCTTTTGTATAAAGCCCAATAATTTCTTCCGAAAATATCATACATGGAAACATAAACAGTATTGCCAATCCCATGGACAATCCCATATTTATAAAAAAACTCCGGCTGACTGCCTCCTCATCCTTTGCGCCCATATATTGGGAAATCATAATTCCGGCAGCAGCGGCAATGGCCGCCAGGATAACAGAATAGAGGGAAGCAAATTTTCCTCCAAGACCGATTCCTGCAATACTGCCGCTTCCAAGCTGCCCGATCATTACCTGGTCAATCACGCTGAAGGAAGACTGAAGCAGCGACTGTAAGGTTACAGGCAAGGCTATTTTTAATACGGCGCGGCCAAATTCCTTTTGTCCTTCCATCCCTTTACGTCTCCTCATTTCGTTTTTTCACACTTTGACGTTCCACAAGAAACACCGGCAGTCTCATAGCAGAAGGTTCTGCCGTATTATTTTTCAGTTTCTGCAGCATGGTAACCGCATGTTTTGCCCGAAGGCTCACATCCTGCCTGACCGTAGTCAGCTCCGGAACACAGTAAGTACAGATTGGACTGTCATCAAACCCCACGATGGAAATATCCTCCGGTATTTTTATCCCCCGCTCCTGCAAAAAGTGCATTAATTCAACCGCGTAATAATCCGAAACTGCAAAAACCGCAGTATATTTCAAAACCTCCTCTATCCGCTCCCCGTAAAACCGCATCCGCGCTTCTTTTTGAAAGGGTATCTGTAAAAAACTCACCGATCCGGCCCCCATTGCCTCAGTACAGCCATCCATACGCTCCGAATCCGTGCAGATGAAATTGTCAGAAACACAGAGCACCTTTTCATGGCCCATGCGCTTCAGGTACGCTCCCACCTGGTATCCGCCGCCATGGTTATCCAGCGTCAGATTACAGATCCCCCTGGTCTCCTGAAAATATCCATCATATACCACAAAGGGAATCCGAATGGAATCCCGCAGTTTTCTGTAATCCTGTTCACAAAATCCCATCAGCACCAGTCCATCCATATTCCACATGGATGCAAAACGGGCAATCTCATCCCACTGTGTCATAGTCTTGATCATCATAAAATAGCCCGCCTCATCGATCTGCTTCGATAATTCATTTATGGCAGATGAAATAAACCCGTCCTCCAGAACACGGCCCTCGTACTTTTCATGATCATTTACTACAATGCCAATGATTCTGGAATTATTCTGGGCCAGCAAGATACCGGCCATACTGGGAATATAACCTCTCTTTTCCAAAAGCTCCTGCACCCGTTTTACGGTCTCCTCAGATACCTTTCCTGTTTTTCCATGAATCACATAAGAAACAGCTGCGGTACTAAGCCCCAGCTCCTCCGCAATATCCGATATCCTGATTCTATCATTCTCCACATGCCTCATCTCTTTTCTCAAGTCAAACTTCTTCCGGTTCCAAGCCCCTCTGTTCTTCTTTAGTATAATAATGCGCCCGGAATTTTTCAAAAGTTAAACGCATAACCTGACACAAAAATGAAGCTTGATTTTTGTACATATTGTATATTTCTTTATCTGGGAGCCTTCCTGCTGCTTTACGCAGGAGCGCGCACAAAAAGCTGCTGCAAAGCGCTCTTTTAAGTTTACGAGCACTCTGCAACAGCTTTCTACCATGATCACTTTATTTACAGTACATGAACTTTTTTCCAATTGTTTCTTTTTGCCGGATTCGTGAAGTAATATAGCTTTCCATATTATTCTTAGGAATCCCCAATAGCATGGATAATTCCGTATAAAGATTTTCCTCCGCAAGTCTCAGATAGCGTTCGTCTACGGCAGTCGCCTTTTTCCCTTGTTCCATCCGTTTCTTGTCACGAAGATAAATGGTTTTAATGATGCGGATCAGTTCCCTGCAATCGCAGCTTTGAATGCACTCCTTATATTTTTCTTCTCTGAGTTTATCATTGGCAATATCCATGGGATCAATCTCTGGAATTTCCTCAATCAGTTCTTCTGCCTCTCTTTTCGATATTACTTTCCTGATTATCTTCTTTTGATTATCCACCGGGATAAAAATCTTACTTTCAGTCCTGCTTTCCGGACGAAGAATATAATATATTCGATCTTTTGGAATTCCAGCTATATTTATAGTTGTCACCCCCTCAACACAACAGATTCCAGTGCTTCCGTAAATAACATAATCCCCTTTTTCAAACATACCTTCACATCCTTCCAATATTTTACTACAGTCTCCGACACAAGAATTCCCCACCAAATAATTCATCCGGACAAGGTGTTTTTGTATTATAATTATATTCTAATTTTCCTCCTGCCGCAAAATAGAAATTTATCCATCTCAAAATTTCGTGAAAGATGCGCATCATATAACCCCCTGTGCATTATTTATATTGCACAACAGCAGCTTCAAAATTTACGGCTGTTCAAAACTCCCATTCAGTTCTTTATATGTGCGAATGATGAGTACCACTGCAATCACAAAGGTCAGAATATCCGACACCGGCATAGAATACAGTACACCGTCCAGGCCGAAAAATACCGGAAGAAGCAGTGCAAATCCAACGCCAAACACGATCTCACGTACCATAGAAAGCATAGTGGAAGCTATCGCCTTCCCCATAGCCTGCAAAAAAATAAAGCATGCTTTATTGATACATGCAAAAATAATCATGCAAAGATAAATACGAAATGCCTTGACCGCAAAATCTGTATAATAAACGCTTTCATTCGCCGCGCCAAAAGCAGCAATAAGCTGGCGTGGAAAGAATTCCACAATAATCAAAGAGACTGCCCCAACGCCTGCCTCTGAAGTCAAAAGTTTTGTAAACAAGCTTTTTACCCGCTTTTTCAATCCGGCCCCCATATTGTAACCGACAATGGGAATGCAGCCTGCCGCCATACCTACAACGATGGAGATTACTATCTGGAAAAACTTCATTACGATACCCACCACCGCCATGGGAATCTGGGCGAACTGTTCCTGACCAAAGATTGGATCAAGGGCACCATACTTCCGGATCATATTGTTGATGGCTGCCATGGCCGCCACCAGAGAAATCTGCGACAGAAAACTGGTAATTCCAAGAGCCAGTGTTTTACGGGAAATCTTCCAGTCAATCCGGTAATCCTGTTTTGCAGGCCGAACCATTTTCATGTGCAGAAGGTACCAGATTGCCAACACAGCCGTGACAATCTGTCCGATCACAGTAGCAACTGCCGCGCCCATCATTCCCCATTTGAACACAAAAATAAAAACAGGGTCAAGAATGATATTCAGAACCGCCCCCGCCAGAGTGGACGCCATTGCAAACTTGGGATTTCCATCGGCACGAATGACCGGATTCATGGCCTGACCAAACATATAAAAAGGAATACCCAAAGAGATATAAAAGAAATACTCTTTCGAATGACGAAAAGTTTCTTCATTTACGGTACCGCCAAACATTTCAATGATCTGATTACTGAAAATCAAATAAACAGCACATAGAATCAAACTGGTAAAAATCGCCAATACAACGGCGCTTCCCACACTTTTTTTCGCTTTTTCCGGTTCTTTTCTGCCCAAGCTCAAGCTGACAAATGCACAGCAGCCGTCGCCGATCATGACAGCAATGGCCAGGGCAATCACCGTTAAAGGAAATACAACTGTATTAGCCGCATTTCCATAAGAGCCAAGGTATGTTGCATTGGCAATAAATATCTGATCCACAATATTGTAAAGCGCTCCCACTAGCAGGGATATAATACAAGGAATTGCGTACTGTCTCATTAATTTGCCCACGGGCTCTTTCCCTAAAAACTGATTTGATTTTGTTTCCATTGGAATTCTCTCCTCTCACAAAAATAGCGTGCACCACGGCATCGCTGGATTTACGCCACTGGCTACACGCTTTCTTTTTTCATTAATTTTAATCATTATCAATCTTCACCTTGCCTTCGCGTAAATAGAACAGCTGGCAAATGCAGCCTAATTAATCTATTTCCCTTAATTACACCTCCTTTTTACGCAAAAAATAAACGTGCCACACAACTGGAATTACGCAGTCGTGCTACACGTTGTAAAAGTATTATACTAAAATTCAGGAAAATTTGCAAAGGCTTTTTTAAGTGTTACTGTCATAGTTTTTCTATTTTCCCTGCTTATAGTTCTTCAAAATATATAGTTAAAACCTTTTTCCTAACGCTTTTTTGCCGTCAGTTTCATCTGTAAATATCAATTTCGTTTTCTTCTTATTTTTTCTATAGATGCGATATGGCAGTTAAATATCACTAATATGGCTGGTAATAAAAATACTTTCTCCTAACTATCCCCGAGCCTTGATACAATTCACCGCCACGCAAAAAGGCTGAGAAAAATCCGAAAAATCCCCTGTTACAGTTCAAGCCCTAATTTAGCAATCCGAGTATTGAAGTACCGATAGTGTTTTCCGGCATCCGCACTCCGAAATTATCTGCAATTGTAGCTCCTACCACCGCAAAAGTATCTGTTTCAGGAAGAGGCCCATTCCCTGTCATACATTTTGAATAAGCCAGAAAAGGCACCTTCTCCCTTGTATGGTCTGTTCCCGTGTAAGTCGGATCGTTACCATGATCTGCTGTAATGAGCAGCAGATCGTCCTCCTGCATCGTATCCATCAGGATGCCGAGGTTCTTATCGAATCTCTCAATCTCCTGCGCGTATCCCTGCGGATCTCTTCTGTGGCCCCAGAGCGCGTCAAAGTCTACCAGATTCACAAAGCAAAGTCCATAAAAATCTTCCCTGGCCATTTCGATCGTCTGCTCCATTCCGTGTACGGAACTTTTTGACTTGAGTGCTTTTGTGATCCCCTCTCCGTCAAATATATCCTTGATCTTTCCGATGGAAATCACATCAAAGCCATTTTCCTTCAATGCGTCCAACACCGTTTTTCCATTGGGCTTCAATGCATAGTCATGGCGGTTGCTGGTCCTCTTAAACTCGCCCCGTTTTTTGCCGACATACGGTCTGGCGATGACCCTGCCGACCTTCCACTCGTCTTTCATCGTGATATCTCTGGCAATCTCACAGCAGCGGTAAAGCTCCTGCAGGTCAAAAGTTTCCTCGTTTCCGCAGATCTGCAGCACAGAATCGGCGGATGTATAGACGATCATATGGCCCGTTGCGATCTCCTCCTCGGCAAGCTCTTCAAGGATCTCCGTTCCGCTGGCACTCTTGTTGCCAATAACCTTGTGGCCTGTGCGCTCCTCCAGCTCTTTAATCAGCTCCAATGGAAAACCGTGCTCCGAAAACGTATTAAACGGCTTCTTTGTCTCCAGTCCCATGATCTCCCAGTGACCCGTCATCGTATCCTTACCGAGACTTCGTTCATTCATTTTTGTATAGTATCCCAGAGGCCGCTCCACTGGTTCTACCTGCTTCAATGAGCAGAGATTAGCGAGCCCGATCCTTCTTAAATTCGGAATCTCGAACGTATCCACTGACTCCGAAATATGGCCCAACGTATTAACTCCCACGTCTCCAAAATTTTCAGAATCATGCATCTGTCCGGCTCCCAGCGAATCAACCACTATGACAAATACGCGATTATACTTCGGCATATTTTCCTCCTTTTTCAAAAACACATTCTACATTCGCATACACATCCAAAGGGCACGCCCCAGCATACGGAACGTGTCCCTTAGTGTGGCAAATAATAAATAACCATATGACTGGCAGTTTTTCCGCTGTACCAGTCTGAGAAGTCAGCCCTGATTTTCGGAACCGAATCCTTACGCGAGTTCCAGCGCAATTTCCATCATTTTGCGGAACCCCAACTGCCGATCTCTGGCACTCAACGCATCTCCGGTATAGATATGGTCCGAAATAGTCAACATGCACAACGCCTTTTTCTTCGCCCTTGCTGCATTCATATAAAGAGCCGCCGCTTCCATTTCCGTTGCCAGCACACCCATTCCTCTCCACAAATCGTTCACAGTGCTGTTTTCATTATAAAACACATCTGAAGAAAGAATATTTCCTACAACTACCTTCGTTCCCTGTGTTTCTGCAATTTCAACAGCGCTTTTTAAGAGACCGTAATCCGCAATCGGCGCAAATGTTCCCGGCAGGCCATACTGCATTGCATAACAGGAGTCTGTACAGGCTCCCATCCCGATAACCACATCCATTAAATTCAGATCATCCTGCAGCGCTCCGGCCGAACCAATGCGGATAATCTGATCCACATCGTAAAAATGAAACAGCTCATAAGAATAAATCCCTATAGATGGCATTCCCATTCCTGCTCCCATGACAGAAATCGTTTTCCCCTTATATGTTCCAGTATATCCAAACATATTCCTTACTGCCGTTATCCGTTTTGGATTCTCCAGATACGTTTCTGCAATATACTGCGCGCGCAGCGGGTCTCCCGGCATCAATACTGTCTTTGCAAAATCTCCATTATTCGCACTAATGTGCGGAGTCGGTGTACGTGACATCACAAAATCCTCCCTTTTTTGAATTTAACCAATATTTCTCGACCAAACCGGTAAAAAACTGAATCACCGGACCGAGTGAAACAGCCGTTATTACTGTCACCACTCCAGGTTTTCCTCCCAAAACCATTCCCAAAACAATCATCGCTATGTCAAATCCGATCTTTACATAACGGTATTCTTTGTTCAATTTGTCTTTTATTACCAGAACAATCCCGGTGAACGGATCAACTCCAATATCAGCTGCGATATAGACCGCCACCCCCATACAAAGAAGCAAGCAGCCAGTCACACTGAATATGATGCGGGACGCCAGCCCATCCCCTGCCAAATGCCTGTAAACAACATTGCCTATATCTACAAAATAACCATAGGGCAGTATGTAAATGAGAGTCCCCACACTGACATACCGCCTTCCGATCAATACAAGCAGAGCAATAAGTGTGAGATTTACTATGTTTGAAGCTATTCCAAGCTGGCTGGTGCTCATCCCGCCTGCATTTCGGATACCGTCATAAACTATCCCGACTGAATCATTCCCCAGTCCGGCGCAATTGTTAAACGCCACCCCCATTCCTACAAACAGCACTCCTACAAGCGCCGACAAAATCTTTTTTACTGTAAATTTATCGTTCTTCATATTACCTCGACTTTATAAACGGTTTCCCATTCGCTGCTGGTGTACGCGCTCTTCCGACAAACAGGATCAATGCCAAAATTGTCACCACATACGGAATCATAGAGATCAGATTCGGAGATACCAGATTGCTGCTTCCTGCCAGACTCTTAACACCACTGCATATTCCAAACAACAGGCACGCCTTCAGGGCTCCTTCCGGTGAAAATTTCCCAAAAATGACTGCCGCAATAGCGATAAATCCCTGTCCGACAATCACATTAGGCCGAAATTGATTAATTGTCGCAAGCGTGACAAATGCTCCTCCCATTCCAGAAAGAAGGCCCGACAGAATCACGCAGATATATCTTACCCGATACACATCAATGCCTAAGGACTCACACGCTTCGGGATGTTCACCCACCGCACGGAGATGCGTACCGAATTTTGTTTTGTAAAATACAAACCAACACACAGCCGCCAGGACAAATACGAGATACGCCACCGAATACACATTCAATACGTTTGCCCAAAAGGAACCGGATGGGAACACCCCTTCAAACAGTTTTGGCAGTTTACATGACGGTGACATTGCCGGTGTATCGGAAGAATTATTATAAAGGGCCTTGCAAAGAAATACTGCAAGTCCCGGCGCCAGAAAATTAATCGCGGTTCCCGCAATTGTCTGGTCTGCGTGAAACGAAATGCAGGCAATTGCAAGTATCAGGCCAAACAGAGCGCCTGCCAGCCCCGCGGTAAAAAAGGCAATCCAACCATTTTCCGTTGCAAGTCCCGTTACAGCTCCGACAAAAGCGCCGATTGTCATCATTCCCTCTATCCCGATATTTACTACCCCGCTCCGCTCTGAAAAACAAGAACCAAGGGCCGCCAGCAAAAGCGGCGGCGTTGCGATCAATGTCGCATTGATCAGCAATCCGAGATTTTTTATTATCACATCCATTATTTTCCCCCCTTTTTTACAAGCTTCCGGAACAATCCCCGGAAAATACCGGATATCGCAATGAACAAAATAACGCATCCCATAATAATATCCACAACCTCTGAGGGCGCTTTTACAATACTGAGTTTGGAGCCGCCATACTTCATCGCACCGTAGAAAATACCGGAAAAAATACATCCGATTGGACTGGACGCTCCGATCAGTGCCACGGTAATTCCTTCAAAACCGAATCCTTCCTGACCTGCAAACTGGCTCAGCCGGCCTGACATCCCAAGAATCTGCACTGCTCCTCCCAATCCGGCAAGCGCCCCCGAAATTCCGAGCGCGGTCAATATCGAATGTTCGGAGTTTATCCCAGCGTACAGCGCCGCATTGCTGTTAAATCCTACTGCTTTTAATTTATAACCCAGCGTTGTCTTCTCTATCACGATCCATATAAGAACTGCTGCAAGAACAGCCAGAATAAAGCCCCAGTTAGCCGAGCTGCACCCAAGAAGATCCCTTAAGCTCTCCGGGAACAAAATCCTCGCTGTCTCCTGAATATCTCTTGTTGCCTCTCCGCCATTCTCCGAATGGATAGCCTTCAGGTTTACCACATAATTTGACAGATAGAACGCGATCCAGTTAAACATAATAAAGGATAAAACCTCATGAATACCTCGTTTTACCTTCAACAGCCCTACCAGCAGGGACCAGACCGCCCCCGCCGCTGCCGCTGCCAGAATACAGAGCGGAATGTGTATCCATACCGGAAGCTTTAACAGAATTCCTATTGAACAGGCAGCAAGCGCTCCCACAACATACTGGCCTTCAGCTCCGATATTAAAAACGCCTGTTCGGAAAGAAAACGCAACACTGAGTCCGGTAAAAATCAACGGGCTGGCATAAATCAGCGTCCAAACCAGATATTTCGGTTTGCTGAACACACTGTTCAAAAGCTTACCATATGCAATGACAGGGCTGATTCCCGCAACCTGAAGGAAAACCGCGCCTATCACAAAGCCTGCCGCAATCGCAAGCACGGTATAAAATGCATTACTTTCAAATACGCTTTTCTTTCTACTCATGCTTTTTTCCTCCCGCCATCATAAATCCCAGTTCCTTCTCATCTGCTTTTTTGCCGGAGACGCTTCCCGTTATCCGGCCATCAAAAATAACTTCTATACGATCCGAAAGGCTCATGATCTCATCCAGTTCAAAAGAAACAAGCAGCACTGCCCGATTTTTATTTCTCTGTTCTACCAGATATTTGTGTACAAATTCAATTGCACCCACATCCAGTCCCCTCGTCGGATTTACTGCAATCAAAAGTTCCTTGTCATTCGTAACCTCTCTGCTGATGATAACCTTCTGCTGGTTTCCTCCGGAAAGCGTTCCTGCCGGATTCCCCTCGCTCCCTCTTGGCCTGATATCATACTGATCCATCAGCTTAGAAGCATGCTCCCGTATCGCCTTTCGATTCAAAAATTTTTTTGATGCATATGGCGGCTCATCGAAATGCTGCAGGATCATATTGTCCTCAACAGAAAATTCAAGAACCAGACCGTGTTTCTGACGGTCTGCCGGAATACTTGATATTCCGCTTTCAAAAATTTCTTTGGGTGATTTATTGAAAACATCTTTTCCCAAAAGTGTTGCTTCACCTGACTCCGCTTTCCGCAGGCCTGTCAATATCTCAACCAGCTCAGTCTGACCATTTCCATCCACGCCAGCCAGACCAACGATTTCTCCCTCCCGCACATTCAGGCTCAGTCCTTTGAGAATTTCCACATTCCGGTAATCTCTCGCATGGATATTTCTCACGTCAAGAACTACTTCCCCCGGATCAGCTTCCTTTTTCTCGACTTTAAAATTGACATCACGTCCAACCATCATCGCTGCCAGTTCATTTTCATTTACCTCCGCGACCTTTACTGTATCAATGTATTTTCCCTGACGGATAATCGTACAATTGTCAGAAGATGCCGTAATTTCTTTCAGCTTGTGCGTGATCAGGATAATGCTCTTCCCATCCTCCGTCAGATTCTCGATAATCTTCATCAATCCTTCGATTTCCTGCGGCGTCAGCGATGCCGTCGGCTCGTCAAGAATCACTGTATCAGCGCCGCGGTACAGCACCTTTAATATTTCCACCCGCTGCTGCATTCCCACAGATATATCTTCTATTCTCGCGTCCGGATCGATCTTCATATCGTACCGTTCAGACAATTCCATTACCTTTTTTCTGGCACTGTCTCGGTCTACCTTTATTCCCCTGACCGGTTCCATTCCCAGAACGATGTTTTCCGTCACTGTAAAAGGCTGGATCAGCATAAAATGCTGATGCACCATGCCGATGCCGATATCGATCGCATCCTTTGGGCTGGAAAACTGCACTTCCCGGCCATTCACAAAAATCTGGCCGCTCGTTGGCTTATACAGTCCGCAAAGTACATTCATCATTGTGCTTTTACCCGCTCCGTTTTCACCGAGTATTGCGTGTACCTCACCTTTATGTACCGTTAGATTGATATGATCATTTGCAGTAAAATCCCCGAACTTTTTTACAATATTCTTCATACAGATTACGACTTTATTCTCATCCATATGACTTACTCTTCCCAAACCTGCCACCTCCATACTTCAGACTTATCCATGCAGGATCCTCTTTGCAAAATTATAGCCGCCGGGAGTTCCCTCTTCCTCCCAGCGGCCGCAGACTTTGATCAATCTAATTCATACACGTCACCGTAAGCTGCTTCAAACTCCTCTTTCGCAGCCGGAACAACAATTTCGCCATTGATAATTTTTTCTTTTACCTCACTCACTGCGGAAACCACTTCGTCCGGTATCAGATCCTGCGTCGGGGCAATATCCACACCATCCGCAGCCAGGTCATAAATCTTTACTCCGCCTTCCAACGTTCCATCAATTAGCGACTGTACAGTATCATATACAGAATTATCCACTCTCTTCATTGCCGAAGTAAGGACTGTACCCGGAGCAACCACCGACTGGTCGCTGTCCACGCCAATTGCATAAATACCAGCTTCCTGACAAGCCTCAATGACGCCGAGCCCTGTCGAGCCTGCTGCATGGAAAATGATATCTGCCCCATTGGTGATTGCTGTATTTGCATTCGCTTTTCCGGTTGCCGAATCAGCAAACGAATTTACATTAAACTGCTGGATCGTAATATCCGGATTCGCGTCAATTGCACCTGCACAATAGCCATATCCAAACTGGTTCAGCATATCATTCGACATTCCAAGAACGAACCCGATATTATCTGTTTCTGTCATAAGGCCCGCAACATAGCCTACCAGATAAGAAGCCTGTTCCTGTTTAAACATCAGGCAGGTAACATTGTCCATCTCAATCGACGAATCATCAATAATTGCAAATCTGCATTCTGGATTTTCCTCAGCCGCTGCCCGAGTTGCATCCGCAAGCATGTAGCCTACACTGATGATCAGATCGTATTCCTCATCAATAAATGTCTCGATATTCGGAGCATAGTCTGCATCTGTAGCAGATTCCAGGTAATTTGCCTCTACTCCCAGTTCCTCCATTGCTCTTTGCAGCCCTTCCCAGGCAGACTGATTGAAAGATGCATCATTTACTCCGCCTACATCCGTGATCAGACCAACCTTATACTCTTTATCCGCAGCCATTGAAACTACCGGAATCGCCATTGCAACCAAAGCGGCAGCCATCAAAGCTCCTACTGTTTTTTTATTCATTCTGTTCTCTTCCCCTTTCGTCATGTTAAACCGCTGTTGTTTCGTTATATTATTCCTTTTATTTATTCTGCCAAATTCTCCTTAAAAAACTTTGTTGTCTCAGAAATATTTTCCAGAATAGCCGTTGAATCCTCTGTAAAAACATTAAATGTATGTTCGCAGTTTTCAATCATGTGTGCTTTTGTTCTCTCATTCGTAGAAGCCTCTACGATCTTGCCTGCAATAGAAGGGTCAACTGTATCATCGTCCACTCCATGAACAGCTAAAATAGGACCCGGATAAGCGGCCACCGCATCTAATGCGTCCATGCTTTCTACTTCCTCAAACCAGCGAAGGCCTACATGCATGGGTTCTCCAACCCACCTCGGCGCTATTGCTTCTCCTTCCTCTTTTGCTATAGCATAAGCTTCATCAAAGGAAATCTCACCAAAAATATTTGCACCATTCATGCTGTTTGTTGCAGCCCATGTAACCACGGCCTGAAAAGTCTCCGGATACGTACCAGCAGCCAACAAAGCATCCATTCCTCCCTGGCTCCACCCCATAATGCCTATATGTTCGCTCTGAATCTCCGCTCGGCTCGCCAGATAATCTGCAGTCGCCTTTGCATCTATTATAGCGGAAGTTGGACAAAAATCAGCATTATCAGCTGTTGAACTGCCACATCCCATAAAGTCAATGCGCAAACTTGCAATTCCTGCCTCAGCAAGTGCTTCTGCTGCTCTCGCAAAGGCATCTCCGGATTCATTTCTGGAAGTGCCTGTGCCATGCAGCATTACAACAGCCGGAACTTCATTCTCTGCCCCAGCAGGTAAGACCAGCGTCCCCGGAATCTCATGTGCCGGTATTCCCTCCTGTTCCTCTGCCTGTATACATACTTCATTCTCTATGGTTCCTGAAATACCCTCATCAGCGGAACTTTCTCCATAGACCACCATAGCTGGAAGCATGTTTAAAGCCATTAATAACGCCATAATCTGCTTCTTCATATCGTCACCGCCTTAAATTTCTTTTTCATAATGCAATTACATGGTTTCCTGGAACCATTTGATCGTAGCATCTGCCGCTTCATAAAATACCCTGGTATCTAACGTAAGCGAATTGAAAGTATGATCGCCGCCCTCTATCACATACATTTTAGAGTTTTTGTTTGCACAATTAGAAATAACTGTTTCAACCTCTTCCACAGAAAAAATACTGTCTTCCGTTCCGATCAGTCCAAGTACCGGCGCCTGTATCTTCGCAACATCTGATAATACGTCATATTTTTCAGCGCCTAAAATCCAATTATACCCGACATGCATCGGCTCACGCCAGTCATATTCGACTGTGTAGTATCCATTCTTCTCCGCCTCAGCACGCTGTTCCTCCGTCGTAGTTATACGGCTAGTTCCTGTTGTCCAGATAACCAACGACTTATATCCTTCATTATTAGCTGCCGTTCGATATGCATGAATGCCTCCCTGGCTCCATCCAATAAGGCCAATTCGTTCCGAATCGATTCCTTTTATTGATTTGATATACTCTGTAGCCGCAACTGCATCTGACATTGCATTGTCAAAATCAAAATCAGCATCACTGGCCGTACTCTCGCCGCTTCCCATAAAATCAATACGGATAGAAGCAATTCCTTCACGAGCCATCATTTCTGCCAGGCGCTTATAGCTTCCCCCGACTTCATCTTTTACGGAACCAGTGCCGTGAAGCATAACAACTGCCGGTACTAAATTTTCCTCATCCATCTTATCCGGGAGTTCTATTTTTGCCGGTATCTCATGATCCCCGTTTGGAATAAAAACTGTTTTTGAAAAATCTTCATTTTCCGCCGCGACAGCAACCTGCGTCGTCTCAGCTTCTTCCGCTATAGCAATGCCTGTTGCCGCCATAACTGTCATTACTGCCAGTAGCATTCCTGTTAAACATTTTTTTCTCTTCATCTTTGTCGTCCTCCTTAGATTAAATATAATTTGTAAGAACAATTTATACTTTTCATCTTTTTTATCCAAGGACATTTGGCTCTTTTTCTTCTTTCCATGTAATTTCATACATTTTATACAAAACAGTATCTTTTATTTTATGCATTTTAAACATTCTGGTCCTTTTCTGATTTATCCTCCCAAAATGATGCCTGCTCTATATCATTCCATGTATTTTACATTCAACAAGCTTCTTCATTTCTTCATACTGTTTTTGGGTCACAACGATATTTCTTCCCATCTTTTTTACCATTCCTTTACCCTGCATATCCGCTATAATTCTGGTATAGGTTCGCTCTGATATTCCGACAGAATCAGCAAATCTTCTTCTGCTCATTGTAACAACATACGTACCTGCTTTTTCATACATCTGATACTGTTTGCACAAAAACACACAGACACGCTCTGTAGCAGAAAGAAGCACATACAATCTCTCCCAGCGTGCCTCTTCAACCAGATATCTTATAATCTTCTCGGTCTGCATGGAAAACACACCCAAATCATTTCTCAGCCACAGTTCATACTCTTTGCGCGGTATCACAAAACACAGACTGTCTTCTGTTGCAATCAGACTTGTTCTGTATTTGTCCTCACCCATTAACAGTTCCATGGCTCCGAATACTTCAATCGGTTCAAACTGTAAATATCCATACACCATTCCGTATATTCTATAATCCATAGCAAGGACTTTACCGGTCAGCAATACGAATATTTTATTTACTTTTTCCCCCTCATTTATAAAAACTTTTTCCTTCGGCATGCGTTTCACTGTAACACTGCGTTTAACCGAATCAGGTGCATTCTTAAAATAGTTTTTTAGGTACATCGCTTTATCTTTATCTAAACTTTCTATTGTTGAATCTACCTCATTCATCTGCCATACCCCTTTTTTCGTTATAATATTACACCGTATTATGCCGAAAGAAGGTCATATGTCTCTTTTTTGATATTGCACCATCCTGCCTGTCCATGCAGAATCCCAGCTTCTCTGCGTCAGTTTATATCATCCCATGTATTTTATTTTCAACGATCTTTCTCATTTCTTCATACTGCTCTTTTGTCACAGCAATATTTCTTCCTACCTTTTTTACCATTCCTTTATTCTGCATGTCTGTTATGATTCTGGTATAAGTCCGTTCTGATATGCCAACAGAATCGGCAAATCTTTTTCTGCTCATTGTAACAACATACGTACCTGCTTTTTCATACATCTGATACAGCCTGCATATGAACACGCAGACCCGCTCTGCTGCTGAAAGAAGCACATACAGTCTCTCCTTTCGGGCCTCTTCAACCATATACCTTATGATTTTTTCAGCCTGCATAGAAAACACTTTCAGGTCATTTTGCATCCACCGTTCATACTCATTACGCGGTATTATCAGAAACAGACTGTCTCCTATCGTGGTCAGACTTGTTCTATATTTGTCTTCACCCAGTATCAGTTCCATCACGCCAAATACTTCAATGGGCTCAAATTTCAGATATCCATATACCATCCCGTTTATCCTATAATCCATGGCAAGAACTCTTCCCGACAGCATTATGAATATTTTATTTACTTTTTCACCCTCTTCTATAAAAACCGTCTCCTTAGGCATGTGCTTCACTATAATGCTCTTTTTAACTGAATCAGGTGCATTCTCAAAATAATTACTCAAATATATCTGCTTCTCTTTATTTAAATTTTTTATTGCTGAATTCCATTCGTACATCTCCATGCTCCTTTTTTATTTATCGTACCGCTCCCACCAGTCAGTGTATAGCAGTTTTTGTATGAATTAAAGGGAATTCATTAGATAATATACTGAAAAAAACATCCCCACCAGAAATCCAATACTATGTAAACACGGATTTCGGTGGGGATATTTTTATAATAATAGAAGGAATTGGGAATATTTATCGTTTTGTATCATAATTGCCGTCAAAGCCGCTCCTTATCTCTGCACTCTGGCTCCTGCGCCTCCCATGATAGCTTCGACCTCTTTTTTGCTGGCCATAGTGGTATCTCCCGGCGTTGTCATGGCCAATGCTCCATGTGCCGCACCGTAATTCACAGCGGTTTCCGCATTTCCCGTAGTCATCAGTCCATAGATCAATCCGGATGCAAAGGAATCTCCGCCTCCGACACGATCCATAATTTCAAGACCTTTATAATCCTTGGACTTATAGATCTCGCCGTCCGCCCAGCAGATTGCCCCCCAGTCATTAACAGTTGCCGTTTTTACTGTACGAAGTGTCGTTGCCACTGCCTTGAAATTCGGATAAGCTTCTGCTGCCTGGTTAATCATCTTTTTATAGCCTTCCAGATTCAGTTCTTTTAAGTTTTCATCATTTCCTTCAATTTCGAAGCCGAGGCATGCAGTAAAATCTTCTTCATTTCCGATCATGACATCCACATATTTTGCAATTTCCTTGTTTACTTCCTGCGCCTTGGCATGTCCGCCGATGGCGCTCCACATGGAAGGCCGGTAATTCAGGTCATAAGATACAACCGTTCCATATTTCTTCGCCGTTTTAATTGCAGCGAGGACAGTTTCACAGGACTGTTCCGAAAGTGCAGCGTAGATACCGCCTGTGTGGAGCCAGCGTACGCCCAGTTCCCCGAAAATATAGTCAAAATCAAAATCTTCCGGCGTTGCTTTGGAGATAGCCGTATTGGCACGGTCCGAACATCCTACCGCACCGCGGATACCAAAACCGCGCTCCGTAAAGTTAATTCCATTTCTGCATACACGTCCGATTCCATCTGTTTTCATCCATTTGATCAGGGAAGTATCCACGCCGCCCTGTAAAATAAAATCTTCCATCAGCATGCCGACTTCATTGTCTGCGAATGCTGTAATAACGGCCGTATTCAGGCCGAAGCATCTGCGGAGTCCGCGGACAACATTGTATTCTCCGCCGCCTTCCCATGCACGGAAATTTCTTGCAGTACGTATTCTTCCTTCACCCGGATCCAGGCGGAGCATGACTTCGCCCAGAGATACTGCATCATATTTACATTCTGCTTCCGGTCGTAAATTCAAATTCATATATTTTCCCTCCTGTTATGCACGAATTGACCTGGCAAGTGTAACCGCTTTCTCTGTCAGTTCTTTGATCTTGTCAAACTCTCCGGCCCTGATCATATCGCCTTTTACCATCCAGCTCCCGCCGCAGGCAATTACAGCTGTGCAATTAAGATACTCTTCCAGATTCTTCTCATTTATACCTCCGGTAGGCATTACCTTCAGGCCCACATAAGGAGCTGCCAGCGCTTTGATGGTAGATACCCCGCCGAACTGCTCTGCCGGAAAGAATTTTATCACTTTAAGTCCACGCTTTATTGCCTGTGCAACCTCTGACGGAGTGACACATCCGGGGAATACCGGAATATTTTTTCCGATACAGTAATCTACGATCTCCGGATCAAATCCAGGGCTTACGATAAACTTAGCGCCTGCCGCCACCGCACGGTCCACCTGCTCTGTGGTCAAAACAGTGCCTGCGCCTACCAGCATATCCGGATACGCTTTTACCATCAAGCGGATGCTCTCCTCCGCCGCAGCCGTGCGGAAAGTAACCTCCGCACAGGGAAGTCCTCCTTCACACAGAGCTTTTGCCAACGGTTCGGCATCTTTGGCATCCTCTAATACAACTACCGGAACAATTATACATTCAGCTATTTGATTTTCCATCACACTGCTCATTATACTACCTCCTATTAAAAATCTAAATATGCACCTTTCATCGGACTTACTGCGTGCTCACTAAATAAACGAAGCACGCCTGTTTTATAACGAAGCTCTCTTGGTTCCCAGTTTTTCTTACGTTCTGCAAGTACTGCATCCACTTCTTCCGGCGTCTTCTTTTCACCGGCAATACCGATGATGTTAAGCTTCCGCTCCATAACATCAATCTCAATGAGATCCCCTTCCTCTACCAGAGCAATAGGGCCGCCGTCTGCCGCCTCGGGGCTGCAGTGACCGATGACCGGGCCTGTAGATGCACCGGAGAAACGTCCGTCTGTAATCAGTGCAATACTGCGCCCCAGTTCTTTATCGCTGCTGATTGCTTCTGACGTATAGAACATCTCCGGCATACCGCTTCCTTTAGGTCCTTCGTAGCGGATAAATACTGCATCGCCTTTTTGTACTTTGTGCTTTAAGACGGCGTCCAGGCACTCCTCTTCACTGTCAAAAGGTCTTGCGCGAAGTACGGCTTTGAACATTTCCTTCGGGCATGCCGTATGTTTGATAACCGCGCCTTCAGGAGCAAGATTGCCCCGCAGCACCGCAATGCTTCCGTCGGTTCCGATGGCCTTGTCTGCCGGCCTGATAATATCTTCCTTTGTCACATTGCATCCGTAACGCTTATTGAATTCCTGAAGCCACTTATCGCACCGCTCATAGAAGCCGTTTTTCTTCAGGTCATTCAGATTTTCTCCGAGAGTCTTGCCAGTTACCGTCATGACATCCAGATGCAGATGATCCTTGATCTCTTCCATAATAGCCGGAACACCGCCCGCATAATAGAAGCATTCTGCCGGCCAGCGACCTGCCGGACGTACGTCCAAAAGGTATTTTGCCCCCCTGTGCAGTCTGTCAAAGGTATCTCCCGTGATCTCAATTCCCAGTTCATGGGCGATTGCCGGAATATGGAGCAGGCAGTTGGTGCTTCCGGAAATAGCGGCATGTACCATGATCGCGTTTTCAAAGCTTTTCATTGTAACAATATCGCTGGGGCGCATATTTTCCATTGCTGCAAGCTTCACAGACTGCTTTCCGGCTTCTTTTGCAAATGCCAGAAGATCCGGGCTGGTCGCCGGCATCAGGGCGCTTCCCGGAAGAGCAAGTCCCAGTGCCTCTGCCATAATCTGCATCGTAGAAGCTGTCCCGATGAAAGAGCAGGCGCCACAGCTCGGGCAGGCATTATTCTTTGCCCAGTTAAGCCTGTTCTCATCAATTTCGCCTCTTTCATATTGTGCACTGTACATTCCCAGCTGCTCCAGCGTCAGCATTTCGGGGCCGGCATTCATGGTACCGCCTGGCACAACAACTGAAGGTATATTTACCCTGAACAATCCCATCAGGTTGGCGGGCATGCCCTTGTCGCAGCTTGCCAGGTATACTCCGCCGTCAAAGGGTGTCGCATTGGCGTGTATCTCAATCATATTGGCAATCATTTCACGACTTGCCAGACTGAAGTTGATACCATCCGTTCCCTGGCTTTCACCATCGCAGATGTCCGTACAATAATATCTTGCGCCATGGCCGCCTGCTTCTTCAATACCCCTACGAACCTCTTCCACCAGAACTCCCAGATGTCCGCTTCCCGGATGGCTGTCTCCGGCCGTACTCTCAATAATAATCTGCGGTTTAGACAGATCTTCCGGAGTCCATCCTGTTCCAATTCGAAGCGG
Source organism: Lachnospiraceae bacterium (assembly GCA_030524705.1). GTDB lineage: Bacteria > Bacillota > Clostridia > Lachnospirales > Lachnospiraceae > Choladousia. The sequence continues at coordinate 49,448 of JAUNGD010000015.1, forward strand.
ATCCAGTTCCGGTGCAAGTTTACGCATTTTCTGACTTACTAATTCCATCTTTTTTTATTTCCTTTCTTCATTTTTTATAACCCCACAGAGCATCTACAGCAATCCAGGCAGAACTCCCTGGAACAAGCTTAGTATACTGACAAATATCAATATACTGACACCTGCTACAAATCCTCCCAAAGTCCAGCCGCGGATCGTGTCATTCAGCTCAATATGGAAGAACTTTGTAATTGCCCAGAATCCTGAGTCATTCGGCAGAGATAAACCTATGCCGCCTGCACATACTGCAATAGCGCAAAGAACAGGTGACACTCCTCCGGTAACTGCAATACTGGAAACAATCGCGGAAGTGGTGGTAAGCGCTGTGGTGGTTGAACCTGTAGCGCATCGCAGCACCTGTGCAATCACAAAACACATAAGCAGTACCGGCATATGGAAACCTGTCAGGGTATCTGTAATGTATGTGGCAATGCCGCATGCCCTTAAAATACCGCCGTAAGCGCCGCCTGCCCCAGTGATCAGCAGAATCTGTCCTACACTGTCTGCACCATCGCTCATAATCTCCGTAATAGAACGCTTCAGATATTTACGGGAGATAAATGCCCCATACAAAACGCCAATCAACATAGCAATATTTTTGTCACCTATAAAATTTAAAAATGTGAGAACCGCTCCTTCTTTCAGGAAGAAAGAAGAAAAGCTGCCTAACAGGATCAGCACAATAGGAACCAACAGAATAGAAAGTGTTTTCAAACCGCTCATAGAATCAGCGGAATCCTCAACGACCGTCTCTTCTTCCAGATCAGAAAAGTCCCATTTTTTACCTGACTTCTGATCCAGCTTATTTACAAAGTTTCCATAAACAATACCGCCAAAAAACATACCAACAAAGGCTGCGACCAATGCATATGGGAAAAAGAGTCCTACATTGACTCCCATATTTGCTGCTACTGCCAGCGGCGGAGCTGTAGGCAGAACCAGCGCAAACGTACAGGTCGTAGCAACTGCCAGGATTCCTCCGTAAGCTGCCATCGAATATCCGGATTTTTTGGACATTGCCCGAAGCATCGGAGCAAACATAATATAGACAACGTCTCCGAATACCGGAATACCGGTAATGAAACCTGCAAATGCGGCTGCAAAGTGGGATTTATCATTACCCAGAGTTTTCAGAATCGCATTACAAATATTATTGATGCCTCCTGATTCATACATGAACATGCCCAATATAACACCGAGGCCGGTAACCATACCAATACTTCCAAGCGTAGAGCCAAAGTTGTTCTGGATAATCGTACCAATTCCTTCCACAGTAGAGCCATCCACAGTCGTAGTCATAAGCGGCATCCTACAGGCAATACCCGTACCAACCGCCACTGCCAGTAATGCAACAAACGCATTCAGTTTCAATTTCATAATGCAAAACAGCAGCACTACGATAGAAATGATGAAAATTACCATCAACATAAAAACTTACCTCCCATATTTATTTTTTTAATTTCTGTCTCACCATCCAGCCTTTGTAACATCTGACGTCTTATGTTATCTTGTTTTTATTATATATTTAGTGCATTTTCATGTCAATACATCTGATGTTTTTTCGTATTTTTCTACTTTCCGCACAAAAAAATAGTGACTTAATAGAGTTAAAAGTCACTATTTTTATTAGATTTGACTATATCCTTATCTTTTCCACTTTTTCAAAAATTATTCTCTTTTACACATCCGATGTTTCAGTTTTTTTCTTATCCTTCTCTTCCTTTGATAATGCAATCAATGCCTGACGATTATAAGTCAGATGTGTAATCATCGCACACCTGGCTCCCACCGCATCATGGCTTAAAATAGCATCTGTAACGGCCCGGTGTGTCTTTACTGTCTCTGACTTCAAACTTCTGTTGGTCAGATTGGCAAAGGTCATAACCGCTGTATTAATAATAGGAATCAGAGTCTCCACTACACGATTCTTACTGCATTTCGCGATCCAGGTATGAAACTCCACATCTTTTAATATATAATTCTTTCCGTTCAGACACAGCGCTTCCACTTCATCACAGCGTTCTCTAAGGGTTTGGCATTCCGACGGCGTGGCATATTCTGCCGCCAATGCCGCAATCTCCGGTTCGATCATCAAACGCACTTCAAAAAGCTCTAACGCCAGCTTATATTCATCCTCCAATTTCCGAAGCCCCAGAGGATCGTCTTCCAGAGGAATCGTGTTGATCACAAAAGTCCCGGATCCGCGGCGTACCTCCAACACTCCTTTGGACACCAGCCCCTTCACCGCCTCACGGATGGTACTTCTGCTCACTCCGAACATCTCCGCCAGCTCAAACTCATTCGGGATCTTATCTCCGATTTCCAGCGGTTTGGATTGAATGTATTCCATTAGTCCTTCTTCGATTTGAGAACCTAATAATTTTCTTTCGGCTTTCCTCATCTGGTCCATATAGTTCTCCCCCTTTGCCCCATTCAAATCATCAGACAACTGAATTATACAAAATTACCAATTGCTATGTCAAATGATTTCACTGCCATAAGCGTAGGGGCTCCTCAGCTTTCCCTGGTACTGCATGCAGCGCCGCCTATGAAAAGTCCCGGCAGGAACAGCACAGGCACAGCCCTCCCGCAGCCAACCTGCCGGATCCGGGAACCTATACTCTGTCTGTTCCATAATATATCAGAGACAGCATATCCGGCCCGGTATGTGCGCCGATGATCGGACTTAGCATCGTAATGTGGATATTCAGCTTTGGATACTTTCGAAGCACTTCCTCCTTTAACTGTTCCGCATCCTTTTTACAATCTGCACAGCAGATGTAGACGGAATTGCTGACAGACGGATCGAAATTACGTTCAATCTGTTCTACAATGTAGTGCATAGCCTGACGATTTCCCCGTTTCTTTGCCACAGTGTCTAATTTCCCATCAGGCCTGATGGTCAGGATCGGCTTAATTCCAAGTGCAGTACCTACAACGGCGGTAGCTGCAGATACCCGTCCTCCGCGCATCAGGTACATCAGATCCTCCACCTTGAACCAGTAATTCACCTTTCCTGCGTATTCACGGAGCCAGTCCGCATTTTCTTTTATGTTCATACCTCTCTTCCTGTTTTCGCAGGCAGACTCTGCCAGAAGTCCCATACCTCCGGTGGCCCCCAGGCTGTCTACTACTTCGATCCGGACGTCATCATAATCTTCTTTCAGCATTGTCACTGCCATCAGAGCTGACTCATATGTCGTGCTCAGCCCACTGGACAGGGCAAGGTAGATAAGCGGGCGATGCGCTTCTACATAGGTTTTAAACACCTCTACATAATGAAACGGCGTGATCTGGCTCGTCCGGGTCGCCACTTTGTTCCTCAGCTTATCATAGTATTCGTGCATCATCTCATCACTCTCCGGCTCTTCACAGCGGTGAGACTCCTCCCCAAGCATGTACGTCATCGGAACGAAATCAATCTCATTGTTTTTCATAAACTCCCTATCGATATCCATCGATACATCTGCAAGAATGCTGTAATCCATCTTATTGTCCTCCTGTACCCAAAAACTGCATATGATGTTTCCACATCAGACAGCTTCTGATATAAATTTGAATATAAAAACTCTGCTGTTGATTTTTCTACATATGGGTATTATATTTAATATTAAATGATCTGCCAATTGCCAGCCTTTTCGTATATGCAGAATATTCTACAGAATCTATAAAAGTGGGGAGTAATATATGGACCGGAGAATCGAAAAAACAAAGAAATCCATCAGAGAGGCGTATTTCGAACTTTTGATGAAAAATTCCAGCCACAAGATCACCATCGCCGAGATAGCGAGAATGGCCAACATAGACCGAAAGACCTTCTATCTCCATTATGATACGGTGGATGACATTGTCCAGGATTTTGCGCAGGATAAAATTAACGAAGTGGTATTTTACCTGAAGAAATCGTATACGGCAGACCGGCCGATTGACGTGCATATTCTGTTCGAAATATTAAATAAAGTGCTGGAGGAAAACATGGACATCTTCCGTACAATCGCCCTGAATCAGAAATATGATCACTTTTTCGACAGGCTGAAAGAATTATTTGTAACTATCCTGATCAACGATTATCAGAGCTATTTTGGTTTTTCGGAAGTAGAATTCCGCATCTTTGCGGACTATTTCGTGTCAGGTATTCTGTCCGTCTACATGCTATGGATCCGTGAATCACTTCCGGTTTCACTGGACAGGCTCACCGATATGCTCAATACGGCCGCATATGGCGGTCTCCGGAATCTGCTGCCAGAGCAGCTTCGGTAAAACGAGGCTGCCCGACCGTAAATTCAGACATGAAAAAGCAAAACAAGAAGGCAGCGCATATCCTTTTCCGGAATATGCACTGCCTCTATAAATCTCTTCTAGCTATATTTCTTTTAACTCACTTTTTCTCCAACCATATCCAAAGGCGGTACATTAGGAATCCCCATATCAGGAACAAAAGAATCAATATCCACATCGGTGTCTGAGAAGCATAATGAGAGCCGTTTACATATTTGGAGAATTCCGGAATATCCGCATAATAATATGCCCCCGCGCCAAAATCCAATCCCTCGATCAGTCCAAGATGATTCCACATAATATAAAGCGCCAGACCAATAATTCCGGCTGCACTCAGACCTTTTGCGGCTCTGCCGATTGCTTTTTTTGCCTTTCTCATCGAATTCACCTCCTGTTCCCGCGCATATATATTTTCAGTCAGACTTATAGTGCGATATTCGGCAGCGGGAAGAACTTACCGGACAGCAGAATATATACTGCTGCAAATGTAAGGACAATATTGAACAACTGTCCCACAACATACAGAACCAGGGGTTTTCCGCCCTGAAGCTGATCTTTGATCTCTTTGAAATTCGTATCCAGTCCAATGCTGGTGAATGCAAGAACAAATGCCCAGTTCTTATACTGATCCAGTACCTTATTGATTGCAGAAACTGCATCGCTGCCCGCTGCCGGAAGCACGATAAAGGAGGCCGCCAGTGATGCTGCAAAAAATCCAAGGATGAATTTCGGCAGTCTGTACCAGATCTCTGCTGCCGTTACCCTCTGAGCGGAATTGCTGTCCTTTTCTACATGTGTTGTAAAGAAAACAGCTACTGCAAATGCGATAAAACCGATCAGGATATTCTGGATGGATTTGACCAGAACTGCAACTGTCTGCGCCGTCTCCCCCAGCGCCGTACCTGCTACAGTAACTGCACCGGTGGAGTCTACGGTACCTCCGATCAGAGCGCCTCCCATTACCTCTCCGAGTCCCACAGCCCGGATAATAACCGGTTCAAATACCATCATAATTACGGTAAAGATGATGGAAATAGAAACCGCCAGAGACAGATCCGTCTTCTTAGCCTTTGAAGCCGCACCACTGGCTATCGCCGCACTGGTACCGCACACGCTGGTTGCCGTTGCAATGGTAATCACAAAAGGCTTGTTGTCAATTTTCAAAACGCGGGTTCCGAAATACCACATAAAAATAATGACGATGGGAGTTACGATCCATGCAATTCCCAGTCCATAAAGTCCAAAATTCACAATGTTGGAAAACAACACGGAAAATCCCATGATGACCAACCCTGCCTTGATATAAAATTCTGTCTGTACCGCGGGTCTCAGCCATTTCGGTACCCCTACGGTGTTGGAAACCAGCAGACCCACCACGATGGCCCAGAACGCCCACTCAAGATAACGATTCAGAGTGTACTCTGCACTGATTAGCCGAACGATGACCGCCAGCACAAACAGACCAAGAAATGCCGGAAGATACTTTACTGCACTGGTTCCCTTCAATACATTGCCAACAGTAAACAGCACGGCAAGAATCACAAAGGTTAGAAACAGTTTTCCCAGAAATGCTCCATTCAACTGATCCAGCAGGCTATTGCCGTTACCCCAGGTGGAAAAATTTGCCGCACTGAAATCGAATGTTCCTGTCAAAACGGACACAGCCCCCGCCACGATCACTAGGAAGCCGATCCAGATTGCCAGCCAGTCCTCCTGTTTCCACAGGTCGCTTACCTTGAATTTCTCAGTTGTCACGTATTCCTCCGCAGATACTGCGGCAATATTTGTATTGTTTTCGCTCATAATATTCTCCTCTTTCCCTTTTCTTTTCTCAATACATTCCGGCGCAGGTATACAGAACGGTCACGCGCCTTTCACTGTCTCAACAACGCACAATACCTCCGGCGGATACATACAACATAATCAAATTCCTCCTTTTCCATTATTAGCTGACGATAAAAATGTCTCCAAACCTGCGATAAAATACATTTTTCGAAAAACAAAAGAGGCATCAAACCATCTCTGATTTGATGCCTCCAGTTTGTCTGGTCAACATCCGTAAATTCATTCGCCATCTTATTTTATACTATATCAATAGGTTTAATATGTTTTATTTAAATACCATTATATCATATTTTTCCTACCTGTCAATAGGGATTTTTAATATAATAAAATCCGGACACAGGAAACGATGTCTCCCCCTCCGGATTCTTTGTTCGTCTCTTCTATATTTTATACAAGCTCCAGCATCTGCTGTGCGTTCTCCTCTGCTTTGACCTTGCCAAAAGCCTTGACGATCACGCCCTCCTCGTCAATCAGATACGTGGTGCGCACAACGCCCATCGTCTTCTTGCCGTACATATTCTTCTCTTTCCATACGTCGTACGCCTGAATGGCTGCCAGCTCCGTATCGGAAAGAAGCAGAAACGGCAGGCTGTACTTCTCTTCGAATTTTTTATGCGACGCCACACTGTCCTTGCTGATACCGATTACAACGGCGCCCTTCTCCTGAAAATGCGGATAAAGCTCACCGAATCCACATGCCTGCTTGGTGCAGCCGGGAGTATTGTCCTTCGGGTAAAAATACAGTACCACCTTTTTCCCTCTAAATTCCTCCAGAGAATGCATCTGTCCGTTCTGATCCGGCAGCTCAAAGGCCGGAGCCTTGCTTCCTGTTTCTAACATTGTAAATTCCCTCCTGTCTGTTGATTCTGATATGCCTTGCTGTAGGGCCGCTCGTCCTGCTGATGTACTTTCCCAGCAGTAGCCGGCCATGCCTCCTGCTTCGCCGATATCTTTATTTTGCAGTCTTTTCTGAAGGATGTCAAGCGGTACAAACATATATTTTCGCCTGAGCTCCGCCCAGCAGAGGGCGCGCCGCCGGTTTATCTGTCCCTCTCCTCTCTCCCCGCAAAGCTTTTACGCTCCGACAGAAACAGCCCCGCCAGAATCAGGACAATTCCCGCCCCTGCCATAACCGTAATTTTTTCATGCAGGATCAGCACCGAGGTTATCACGGTGATAACCGGAACCATATAAATATACACGCTGGTTTTCAGGGCTCCCAGCACCTTCACCGCAAAATTCCAGGTGACAAAGCAGAGGGCGGAGGCCCCCAGCCCCAGATAAACGATGTTCAGCAGATATACCGGATTAGCCAAACGCACCATATCCAGCTTAAAGTCAAAAAAGAACAACGCCGGAACCATAAAAAGGATACCGTAAAAGAAAATCCTCCTTGTGGTAAGGATCGTATGATATCCGTAGCCGCTGATTTTTTTCGTCAGCACCGAATAGCATGCCCAGACAAGAGCCGCCAGCAGAGCCAGAAAATCGCCCAGGGGATTCAGCTCCAGCCTGGAGCCGTTAAAGCTGATCAGAAAAATACCTGCCATTGCCGCCGCAAAGCCAATGAAAAAACCAGCCTGCAGCTTCTCCTCCTCCCGCAAAAACAGCTGTCCCAAAATCGCCGTAAAAAACGGAGCCACCGAAATGATGACACCGACATTCGAAGCCATAGTATAAGTCAGAGCAATATTTTCCAATAGATAATACAGACAAATTCCGCACAGCCCGGCGGCGGCAAAGGTAAGCTCCTGGCGCAGACTCGTCCCCCGAAGCCTGTGCGGATACACCGCCAGCAGTGCCAAAAGCCCCATAATAAAACGGAGAAACAGAATTTCCACCGGCTGAAAATCCGCCAGCAGTACCTTCGTGGAAATAAAGGTAGTTCCCCAAATGACGATTGTGAGCAGAGCCGCCAAATGCCCCGCCGCTTTTTTATTCTCCATGCTGCCGTTCCTCCATGTTGTTTTTTCCCGCAAAAATCTCCTGATAGGCTCCCGGAGTCAGCCCGATAAACCGGCTGAAATAATTCGTAAAATGGCTCTGGTCAGAGAATCCCGTCTCAAGAGCTGCCTGCAGCGGCGGCACTCCAAGCTCCAGAAGCTTTTTGGCTCTGCCGATCCGAATATTTTCCAGGTAACTGTAAGGCGTAACGCCCTTTGTCTTAGTGAACGAACGCAGCAGTGTGGATTTGCTGAGACCAACCTCCCGGCAGACCTGTTCCAGACAGATCCGCTCTTTAAAATGTGCTTCCATAAAAGCGCATGCCTTTTCAATTTCTTCCCTGTATTCCAAAATACATTGATCCAGGGGTTGTCCGTATCTCTGAATCAGAAGCGCAAACAGGAGCAGCAGCCCCTCCTCCTTTCCGAATTCACAGGAGCCCCTCATTACCATCTCGTGCAGAGAGCGAAGCTGGCAGGCCGCCTCCCCGTCATAAATCACATTTTCTGAAAAGCCGGGCAGCTCCCGGCTCCCCGTGATCTCCTCCGCCAGCCCTGTCATGACCTCCTCTGGAATATTGATGCCCCGGTAATCCAGCGTACCTTCACCGCTTTGCACGCAGGCATGATTGTCGCCGGGGTTAAAAAGAATAACGTTTCCCTGCCGGATCGTATATTCTCTTCCTCTACAGGACAAAACACGCTCTCCCCGTTCGATCAGACCAACCACATAATACTCATGGAAATGATTGGGGAAGGGCTGAACAATTCCATCAAAACGATAAGCCTCGATCTGAAGCTCCTCATCATAAACTACTGTCCGCACGCCCTTTTTCATATTCCCTCCCCATACAGGCTCTGGAACCGATGTCCAAAGCTCCTGCGCCATACTATACGCCTGTTTTGCTATTTCTATTGTATCAGCCGTATCCGGGAAAGGCTTGTAAAATATCTTCATTATTTTATAAAGGATTCCTGTATACTCGCAAAAAGCGTGGAAACATCCGCCCAGGCCTCAAAGCATTATCGGATATAGATTCCGTCGGCCCCCGCGTACCTGTTATCCGCATATTCCTCCTTTGGCATATACAAAAGCTCCCGCAGCATTCCATAGTTTTCCCCGGCAATATACTGCAGCAGCTCCTGGGGCATACCGATATGAAGCTCCCGCTCGCCCCGGCCTTCCTCTGCAAAATGCGGAATCCGCAGGCCGATTTCCATATCCCGGCCATTCATACGCATTCCCTGTTCCTGAAAGGCTTCCAGCACGGGACGGTAATAGGCCCGGTAAAAATGCTCCTCCCGGATATCCAACTGCTCCCCTTCGATGCTTTCCGGGTCTCTGACAATCGCGCACAGATATCCGTGGTCATAATAGGTCATGCAGACCGCCGCCGGACTGGGCTTCTGTCCGTTCACCGCCGCGATAGCCGCCACCTGCTTGCTTCCCTTTTCCAGGGCCTGCACTCTTTTATTGCTGCCGCCCTTCGCCTCCCATACGCTCCAGGAATCCTTTGCCCGGCAGTAGCCGATCATATCCGGCCGCCATTCGTTGTCAAAATAATCAATAAACCCTTCGCCGTGAGCCTTCTCAATCGTATTTAAGTGAGTCAGATAGTCCACCGCAAACAGCTTTCGGCTGATAAGCTTTGTAAAAAACATGCCCAGATAATAAGAAATCACACTTTTTTCCGAGGAGTCAAGATAGGCCGTGCGCCTGGATTTCTGCAGACGGTCTCCCTTCACCTCAAGGGCCGTCTCCACAAGGAATATTTTATACAAAATTTCTGCCCTTCTTGTATTCATATAAGCCGGCCTCAGCCTCTGAATCGGCATACCACAGGTAATCACCGCATGCAGCAGCTCCTTGTTTGTAAACTCCAGCTCCACCATTTTATTAGCCAGCCCCGTTACGCTTCCGCAGTCCTCCAGCTCCAGAGACAGCACGTAATCTCTATCCTCCGTCAGAATCATCAAACCCCTCCTCCTTTTGTATCCTCTTCTCTTTTCTCTACATTGAAGCAGCTCCCAAGGGCCGGACTTCCCTGCAAATTCCCGCAAAGCCCGCCAGCCTTTCCATCAGCCGCACAAAAATCCATAAAAAAATTTTACCGCAGCTATCATAACGGCCTCGTCAATATCAAACCGCGGATTGTGTACCGGATAGACAGTTTCTCCTGCTTTTCCCGCCAGAAAAACCACCCGCATACCGGGAATTTTTTCCATATAATAAGCTGCATTGTCGCCTACGAGAAACGGCTTTTCCCCAAGATAAAATTTTTCTCCGAATAGCTCCCTTCCCGTCTGCATGCCCCTCTCCACCAGAAACGGCGCATTGATGATGGGCGGAATCTTTTTCGTAAGCTCCAGCTCTATTGCCGCTCCGGTCTCTCGCTCAATCTCCCGCATTCTTTTTTGCAGCTCCGCATACACATTTTCAAAATCCTTCTCCGAAAACGTCCGCAGGGATCCCTCCAGTACCGCCTCCCCGGAAACGGTGTTGCGCCCGGGTCCGGCCTGCATCCGGCCAAAGCCCAGCACAAAAGGGTATTCCGTCTGGAAAAAATCGTTGATCTCCCGTACTGCCACCACCAGTCTTGAAGCTGCATACATGGCGTCGATGCCTTCGCGGTACTGGCTGAAGTGGCTTTCCTTTCCCTTCACCCTCACCCGCAGCCCGCCGATGACAGCCGTTGAAATATTCCTCTGTATCTCCATGGCCCGGGATTCCTGATTGCCGAAATGAAAAATCAGGATCCCCAACGGCTTCGGATCATCCAACGCGCCGTGAGCCATCATATATCTGGCTCCCTCCCCGGTCTCCTCCGCCGGCTCAAACAGAAATCTTACATTATATTTTAATGCATCTTTGTGTTCTGCCAGCACCGCCGCCAGACAAAGCGCTGCCGCCGTATTCGCATCATGTCCGCAGGCGTGCATTTTACCCGGATACTGCGAAGCAAAGGGAAGCCCCGTCTCTTCCCGGACAGCCAGAGCGTCGATCTCGGCCCGCACCGCGATGGTCGGCAGCTCCCTGTCTGCCGTCAGCTCCGCGATTACCCCGGTCTCTCCAAGCACCCGGCAGGGAATCCCAAAGCTTTCCATCTGCTCTGCAATATATCTGCTGGTATTTTTTTCCTGCATTGCAGTCTCTGGATGCTCATGCAGCCAATGTCTGAGCTGCCGGAGCTTTCCGTCATAAGCGTCAAGCTGTGCAAAAGACAGCTTTCCGCCTTCACCATATGTATCCATCCCGTGGCCCTTCCCTGAAATAACCCTCATGTTCCAATATTTATCATAAACTTACCACAAATTTCACTTCGAATCAACGTATTTGATATTGACAATTACAGCGATATGTGTTTAAATCTTCATATGAACAATTATTCATATTTAATTCTGTTTCTGAAAAGGAGACTGTATTATGAACGATATCTTAAAAAATAAACTTTATCCGTTCTTCCATGCAGAAGACGATGCCTGCGGATGTGGCTGCGGCCACGACCATGAACACGAGCATCACCACGACGACGAGTGCGGATGCGGCCACGACCATCACGACCACGAGCATCATCATGAGCACGAACACCACCATGATGACGAGTGCGGATGCGGTCATGACCATCACGAGCATGAGCATCAC